>NZ_VTHL01000003.1:0-346418 GCF_008271285.1 Hymenobacter lutimineralis
GGGGTTGCGCCTGGACTACGCCCGCACCCACGGCCGGGCCGTGGGCGGACGGCGGGTGCGGGGGGCGCGGCCGCTCAAGCGCGGCCCGGCCCGCACGCTGATCGGCACCTTATCCGTACGCGGGTTGGGGGCGGTGCAGTTGCTGGACGGGGCGCTGACCAAGCGCCGCTTCGCCTTTTACGTGGCCCGCTGCCTGGCCCCTGCGTTGCGGCGCGGCGACGTGCTGGTGCTGGACAACTTGCCCGTCCACCACCTGAGCGGGCTAGCCGAGTGGCTGGCCAAATGCGGGATAGAGGTGGTGTTTTTGCCGCCCTATTCGCCTGACTTCTCGCCCATCGAGCAGGCGTGGAGCAAGCTCAAAACCAAGCTACGGGCCGCCGCCGCCCGCACGCTGGCTGAGTTGGAAGCAGCCCTGCACGAGGCCCTGAACTGGATTACCAGCCAAGACGCGCGCAACTGGTTTGACCACTGCGGGTATCACACACAGACCGCCAGGTAAGTGGACGAACCGTTCACGAATCCGCTATATCATTGAAACATATAAAGTATATATGTACAAGTAGCTTGCATGAGACGTCGTTCAAGATGTGTATGTTTAGCCGGGCGCTGCCGTAAGCCAGCTTCTTGCCTTGCATGATACCGGACCAACTGCTAGACGATTTACAGACTGCCCAGCTGCTTTCCGCTGCTCAAGCCGCCGCCATCCGCGAGGATGAGCAACACCGTCCCTTCTCCCTGCACTACGAGCTGCGCGCGGCCTTGTACTTGGGCGTTACCCTGCTCGCCGGGGGCCTGGGGGTGTTGCTGTACCAGCACCTGAGCGACATTGGGCATGGGGTTATCATTGGCAGCATGGGCCTGCTGATGGTAGCCAGCTTTGGGTACGCCATCTGGCACAAGCAGCCCTTTACCTGGGGGCAAACCCGTCCCGCCAGCTTCGTACCGGACTACGTGCTGCTGCTCGGGTGCCTGCTGTTTCTGGCTTTGGAAACCTACCTGCAGGTGCAGTATAACTTCTTCGGTAGCTATTACAGGCTGGCCACTATCATCCCGGCGGTGCTGTTTCTTCCCCTGGCCTACCACTTCGACCAGCGGGGCGTGCTGGCTATGGGGCTTACGGCCCTGGCTTCCTGGGTGGGCGTGAGCATTGCCCCCCTTTCGGCTTTCACCGAGAACAGCTTGCTGTCGTCGCGGCTGGGCGGGGCCGCGGTACTGCTGGGGTTGGCGCTGACTGGCGCGGGCCTCTACTCCGATTTTGCGGACCGGAAGCGGCACTTTGCCTTTATGTACATTTCGCTGGGGGCCAACTTAGCGCTGCTGGCCGCCACGGTTTCCCTCTTCGATTTTTATCTCTACAGCTTTCTACCCGAAGCCCTGTTGGTTTTGCTCATCCTGGGGCTGAGTGCCGGCCTGGTGTGGTATGCCCGGCGGAGTCATTCCTATCTATTCCTGCTAATGGGCGCGGTGTATGGCTACATCACCATTACCTACCTGTTCTTTCAGCTGCTTGATTCCGGACTTGGGGAAGCCGCCTTTATGCTGGGGATGCTCTATTTCGTGGGCTCGGCGGCGGGCGTTATCTATCTTTTTGTCAATGCCAAGAAAATCCTGCGCTTAGCATGAGCCTGAAAGCCTACAATCCCGCCTGGGCTTACCATGAGGCCATGTTGCACGCCGCCGCCCGCTGGCACCGCCGGGGCTTGCTCACGCCGGAGCAGCACCAAGCCATCCGGGCGCGCTACCCGCTGGAGTTTTACCGCCCCGGGCTGTTTCTGCGCATTGGTCTGTTTATTTTCACGTGCATAGGCGCGGCCGGCGCCGCTGGCCTGCTGGCCCTGCCATTGGCGGAGGCCATGTCATCGGACTTTCTACTGGTGCTGGCCCTACTGTGCGCGCTAGGGGGAATGGTTGTGCTGGAAGTGAGCATTCAGAGCTCCCGCCTCTACTACGCCGGCCCCGACAACGCCCTGCTGTACAGCTCTCTGGTTTGGGTTACGGTATTTTTCATCGCCCTAGCTCACGACTTAGTGCCAGTAGCCAGCCGCGACTTCGAGTCCTTGGGTAACCCGTACGTGCTGCTCGTATTGGGTCCGCTGTTTACCGTATTTCTGTTGGCCAGCATCCGCTACGCAGACAGGCTGGTAGCAGGGGCCACTTACGTACTCCTGCTGTTGCTCGTAGTTAACGCGTTGCTGCAAGTACCCTACGGCCGGGCGTTCCTGCCCTTTGTCCTGATGCTGCTGGCAGTAGGCGCCCACTGGCTGGTACGCCAGTTCCGCAAGCGGCCCGATTATCTGTATTACCAGTCCTGCCTAACGCTGCTGGAAGTGCTGGTGCTGCTCACGTTTTATGGAGCCGGCAACTATTACGTGGTGCGAGAAGTCAATGCCGCGCTCAGCGGGGCGTTTACGTCCCCGCAAATTCCCTTTGCACTAGTTTTTTACGTTTTGACGGCGGGCGTGCCGCTGGCGTATATCGTGGTGGGGCTGCGGCGCCCCAGCCGGCTATGGCTGCTCACCGGGCTGCTGACGGCGGCGTGCTCGGTGGCTACGCTGCGGTACTACCGCTCTTTGCTCCCGCCCGAACTAGCGGCCGTGCTAGCCGGGGCCGTGCTGCTAGTGCTGGCCGCCTGGGCAGCGCGTTACCTGCGGCCGGCCCGGCACGGACTCACGTCGCTGCCCGACGACGAGCAGCCCCCTCACTTCAACCTAGAGTCGTTGGTGGTAGCCCAAACGGCCGTAGTGCCGCAGGCGCCCCAGCCCGGCTTCGAGTTTGGCGGCGGGCAATTTGGGGGTGGCGGGGCCGAAAGCACCTACTAGCCACCAGAATAGCAAGGTTACCGAAGAGTAGGTACCGGGTAGCTACTGGTGCTTACGCCGGCACTTTCCGGTACATCTTGGCCAGTTGCTCCACCGCGTAATCTACTTCCTCTTCGGTGTTGTATTTGCTCATGGAGAAGCGGATGGTACCCCGGGCCGGGTCGCAGTTCAGCGCATTGAGTACGTGCGAGCCGGCATTGGCCCCACTGGTACAGGCCGAGCCCCCCGAAACCGAAATGTGGTTGATGTCGAGGTTGAACAGCAGCATCTCGTTCAGCTCCGAAGGCGGCAAGCTCACGCTGAGCACGGTGTACAGACTGTGGTCGGCATCGGCGGAGGTGCCATTAAATTCCACCCCGTCAACTTCCGCGCGCAGCTTCTCAATGAACCGGTCTTTGAGCCCCTGGATGTGGCGCTGATGCGCCGCCATGTCGCGGTAAGCAATTTCCAGCGCCTTGGCCAGCCCTACAATGCCGTACACGTTTTCGGTGCCGGCCCGCTGGTTACGCTCCTGGGAGCCGCCGTGGATCAGGGAGTCCACGGCCAGGCCCGAGCGGCGGTACAGGAATCCTACGCCTTTGGGCCCATGAAACTTATGGGCAGAACCCACCAGAAAATTGGCCTTCAGCTTCTGCACGTCGTGGCGGTAGTGGCCCATGGTCTGCACTGTATCGGTGTGGAAAACCGCGTTGTGCCGGGCGCAGATGTCGCCAATGGTGACGATGTCGTTCAGGTTGCCGATTTCGTTGTTGGCGTGCATTAAGCTCACAAAGGTGCGTGGGTGCGTAGCCAGCAGTTCCTCCAGGTGCTCCAAATCGAGGCGGCCCTGGGCGTCATGGCGCAGGTAGCTGAGCTGGATATCCCCACACTTTTCCAGCGCCTGCATGGTGTGCAGCACGGCGTGGTGCTCCAGCTGCGAGGTAATGCCGTGCTTCAGGCCCAGCGTCTTCACGCTGCCGGAGGCCGCGTAGTTATCGGCTTCCGTCCCGCACGAAGTGAATACGATTTCGGCGGGAGCGGCATTAATCAGGTGGGCAATGGTCTTGCGGGCGTTTTCGATGGCAGCGCGCACCTGGCGGCCGTGGCCGTGGATGCTGCTGGGGTTGCCAAAATGCTCCCGCATAAAGGGCAGCATGGCATCCAGCACTTCGGGGTCCAGCGGCGTGGTGGCGGCATTATCGAAATACACGTTCATGAGCAAGACTACAGCTTAATCAAACACTGATTGAAAGAGGAAGACGCCACAAAAATACAGGATTCCAGCGGGGCCGCCGGAATCCTGTAAATAATTGAGTCGCAGAAAGCCCTTGAAGGGGGGCTTAGGGAAGGCTTATTGGTTGATGATTTCCTTGATGTCCCCGATAATTTTATTGGCCAAGTAATCCGCCGTGGCATTTGAAGTCGACTCGGCGTAGATGCGGATAATCGGCTCCGTGTTGGATTTGCGCAGGTGTACCCACTCCTTGTCAAACTCAATTTTTACGCCATCAATGGTGTTAATGGGCTGTTTGGCGTAGCGCTGCTGCATCTGCACCAAAACTTCATCGGTGTTGATTTCCGGCGTTAGCTCAATCTTGTTTTTGGAGATAAAGTAGTTGGGGTAGGATGCCCGCAGCCGTGTCATCGTCAGGCCGGTTTTAGCCAGGTGACTCAGGAAAAGCGCAATACCCACGAGGGAGTCACGGCCATAATGCAGTTCGGGGTAGATAATGCCCCCGTTGCCTTCCCCGCCGATAACGGCATTGGTTTCCTTCATCTTGTTTACAACGTTCACTTCGCCCACAGCCGCGGCGGCATAGCTACCACCTTGCTTTTCCGTCACGTCGCGCAGGGCGCGGGTGCTGCTCAGGTTGCTCACAGTATTGCCGCCGCCGTTCTGCTGCAGCACGTAATCGGCCACGGCTACCAGCGTGTACTCCTCGCCGAACATGGTGCCGTCCTCGTTTACCAAGGCCAGGCGGTCCACGTCGGGGTCTACTACAATGCCCACGTCGAAGGAGCCTTTTTCCAGCACCTTGGCAATATCACGTAGGTTCTCAGGCAGCGGCTCGGGGTTGTGCGCAAATTCGCCGGTAGGCTCGCAGAAAAGTTTTTCAATGACTTCCACGCCAAGCTGCTCCAGCAGCATGGGCACGGCAAAACCGCCCGACGAATTCACGGCGTCCACTACCACGCGGAAGTTCTTGGCCTTGATGGCCGCTTTATCCACCAGGGGCAAGGCCAGAATAGCATCAATGTGCTCCTGCAGGAAAGTATCATCCGTGGAATACTTGCCCAGCTTCGTGACGGGGGCAAAGTCAAAGGCTTCGGAGTCGCCCAGCAGCAGTACCTGCTTGCCTTCCTCGTCCGAAATAAACTCGCCTTTGCTGTTAAGCAGCTTGAGGGCATTCCACTGCTTGGGGTTGTGCGAAGCCGTCAGAATGATGCCTCCCCCGGCTTTCTTCGCCGGCACGGCCATTTCCACGGTTGGCGTGGTGCTCAGGCCCAGGTCGATAACATCGATTCCCAGTCCCTGCAGGGTAGCGGAAACCAGGCGGCTGACCATTTCCCCGGATAAGCGGGCGTCGCGACCAATCACGATGGTGGTATTCTGCGTGGTGTTCAGCACCCACGTACCAAAAGCTGCCGCGTATTTTACCACGTCAATTGGCGTGAGGCCGTCGCCGGCCGCGCCCCCAATGGTTCCCCGGATGCCCGAAATAGATTTGATCAGTGCCACAGTGCTTTCTGAAAGTGATGCGTTGAAAAATCAACTAAACGTGGGGCAAAAGTAGGCAACTGCCCGGTGTTTCTCTAAGCTTGAGCTTACCGGCCCCGGCGGCTTCACCGGCCCTCCCTTGCGCCCCATTGCGCCTACAGAACCCCGCCCCGTTGTATATTTGAGTTCATGGAAAATAATTCTGCTACCCGCCGGCCAGCCCAGTTAGAAGCCTTTGGCCGGCTACTCGACGTGCTGGACCGGCTGCGTGCCGAGTGCCCCTGGGACCGGAAACAAACGCTGGAAAGCCTACGCCACCTCACCATTGAGGAAACCTACGAGCTCAGCGACGCCATTATCCGGGGGGACCTGCCCGACCTGAAAAAGGAACTAGGCGACGTGATGCTGCACCTGACGTTTTACGCTAAAATCGCCAGTGAGCAGGGCGCGTTCGACATTGCGGATGTGCTGAATGCCCAGTGCGAGAAGCTGATTTTCCGGCACCCGCATATTTACGGAAACGTGGAGGCCAGCACGGAAGAGGAAGTAAAACAGAACTGGGAGCAGCTAAAACTCCAGGAAAAAGGCAACTCCTCCGTCCTCGGTGGCGTACCTGTTTCTCTGCCGGCGCTGGTAAAGGCCATGCGTATTCAGGAAAAAGCGCGCGGAGCTGGTTTCGACTGGGAAAAGCCGGGCCAGGTATGGGAAAAAGTACAGGAGGAATTACAAGAATTCGGGGACGAATTTGCGGCTGCTACTCCTTCGGCGGAGCAACAGGAACGGGCCGCAGCAGAGTTTGGCGACCTGCTATTTTCCCTTATCAACTTTGCCCGGCACGCGGGCATCAACCCGGAGGAAGCCCTGGAACGCACTAACCGCAAGTTTATTCACCGTTTTCAATACCTCGAAACTGCGGCGGCCCGCGAAGGGTATTCCCTCCGCGACCTAACGCTGGCGCAGATGGATGTTTACTGGAACCAAGCCAAGCAGCTACCGGCCACGGGCAAACCGGAATAGCGTTTTTTTAAGACTAAGCCTGCATGAAAGCGTTTAAACGCATTTGGGATTTGGCAGCGCCAAGGGTTTTGTTTAGGTTTGCCAGAGAGAGTCTATTTTTCGGACTGGCCCCGCGCACGAGCAGACCCACTTACTTGTCTTTATTTTTGACAACGGTGCGGGTGAGCGGGGCGTTTCCGTCTTAAAGCTTTTCGCAACAGTTTTAATCACAACTTCATCTTTCACCAACCAACCCCCTAATTTTCCGGAACAATGGAACAAAAGAATGCCATGAACAAGAACGTGCGGCCTGCCGCTCCTGCAGCGCCCAAGGGCGAGGCAAAAGGCGGTTCCGCGTTTGCCGCCATCGTGATTCCGCTGGCTTTTGTTGTAAGCGTCATCATCTACCTGTTTGTACTGGGTAATGGCGCTAACTTCCAGGGTGGTAACCATGATAACGCCGCCTTGCCAGGTAACTACCTGGGCACCATTTACAAAGGGGGTGTCATCGTACCGATCCTTATGTCCCTTTTCCTGTTGGTAATTACGTTCTCCATCGAGCGTTTCCTGACCATCAGCAAAGCCAAAGGCACGAAGAGCATCGAGAGCTTTGTGCGCACTATCCGTCAGAAGCTGAACGCCAACGACATCTCGGGTGCTATTGCCGTATGCGACCAGCAGAAAGGTTCAGTAGCTGCCGTAGTTAAATCCGGTCTGCTGAAGTACCAGGAAATGGCCCGTGAGCGTGGCCTCGACAAAGACCAGAAGATCCTCGCTATCCAGAAGGAAATCGAAGAGTCGACGACGCTGGAGCTGCCCATGCTGGAAAAGAACCTGGTTATCCTCTCTACCATTGCTTCGGTATCGACGCTGGTGGGTCTGCTGGGTACGGTATTCGGTATGATCAAGGCCTTCTCGGCACTGGCTCAGGCTGGTAACCCCGACGCCGTAGCGCTGGCAGAAGGTATTTCGGAAGCTTTGATTAACACGGCTATCGGTATTGCCGGTTCGGCCATCGCCATCATTGCTTACAACTTCTTTACCAGCAAAATTGACGAGCTGACTTACAGCATCGACGAAGCCGGCTTCAGCATTATTCAGACCTTCGCGGCTCAGCACGGCGAAAAAGAAACTTACACGGCCTAGTTTGCGGTTAGCGCAATAACGCCTTAGTAAGTCTCGTTGTCTGAATAAAACCACGCAAGAAATGCCTAAAGTAAAGCCCCATAGAACGTCCCCTTCGCTGGATATGACCCCGATGGTGGACCTGGCCTTCCTGCTGGTGACGTTCTTCATGCTCACCACCAAGTTTGCCCCCGAGGAAGTGGTGATAGTGGATACTCCCTCCTCTACCTCGGAAATCAAGCTGCCGGAAAGCAACGTTATCCGCCTCCTCATCGACAAGGATAAGCGCGTGTTCTTCGGGCTGGAAAGCGACAAAGCGCGGGCTCTGCTGCTCGACCGGATGGGCGCCAAGTACGGCGTTTCGTTCACCGAAAAGCAAAAGCGCGCCTTTGGTGGCCTCAACAGCTTTGGCGTACCGGTTCAGCAGCTCGGCTCTTTGCTCGATATGAGCACGGAGAAGCGCAAAGAGGTAAAGCAGCCTGGTCTGCTTTCCGAAGCCGACACGGTGCAGCTCATCGACTGGGTAATGACCGCGCGCCAAGCCAACATGGACGCGGTGAAAAAGCCCACCTTTATTGCCATCAAAGGTGATAATGACGCCGATGTTGCCACGGTAAGAAGAGTAATCCAGCTGTTGCAGAACAAGAACATCAACCGTTTCAATCTCATCACCGACTTGGAAAACAAGCCGGTAGTGAGCCGATAAGCGCAGCGACATGGCAGAAATACAACAACAAGCCGACTCCGGTAAAGGAGGTAAGAAGCGGGCCAAAAAAATGTCGACCAAAATCGACATGACTCCCATGGTGGATTTGGCCTTCCTGCTTCTGACCTTCTTCATGCTCACGACCACGTTCAACAAACCGAACGTGATGCAGGTGACGATGCCCGTGAAGGAAAAGAACCCGGAAGAGCGTTCGGAGCTAAAAGCCTCGGATGCCTTCACCATCCTGATGGGTGAGAACAACAAGCTGTACTACTACGAAGGGCTGGCGGACGCCACCACGAAGCCAGAGCTCAAGCTTTCGAGCTACGATGCTAACGGCATTCGGAAAGTACTGCTGCAACGGCAGCGGCAAAACCCTAAAACGGTGGTGCTGATCAAGCCGGATGACAAGTCCAACTATAAGAACATGGTGGACATCCTGGATGAAATGAACATCACCGACCAGAAAAAGTACGCGCTGGTGCCCATTTCGAAAGTTGATACTGAACTTATTGCATCCTCCGGCTTATGATGGATAACGCACAGCTAGCGCAGGCCAGCCTCAACGACATCGTATTTGAAGGCCGTAATAAGGCCTACGGTGCGTATGTGCTGCGGCGCTTGTACAACAAGCACGTCACGCGCGCCCTTCTCATTGCCGTTGCCCTCTTCGCTTTGCTGGTAACCTTCCCGCTTCTGGCGCGGATGTTCAGCAGCAACGACGTGGTGGAAGACGACAAAATGCTGAAGGAAAACGTCCTGATGGATGCACCTCCCCTGGACGAAACCAAACCCCCACCACCGCCACCGCCACCCGAGGCGCCACCACCCCCACCACCTAAGCTGACGACCATCAAGTTTACACCTCCGGTTGTAAAGAAAGATGAAGAAGTCCGTAAAGTGGAGGAAATTCCAGATCAGAAAGAGCTGGAAGACAAGGTAGTGGCCACCGTAACGGTGAAGGGTAACACGGATAACCCGAACGATCTGGCAGGCCTTGAGGGCGATGGCGACAAAGTAGTAGCCGAAGTAGTAGAGCAGAAAGTCTATACCTATGTAGAGCAGATGCCGGTGTTCCCCGGTGGCCAAGAGGCCCTGCTGCAGTACATTGGTAAAAACATCCGCTATCCTGCTCTTGCCCTGCGCAACCAGATTGAAGGCAAGGTGTTCGTGAACTTCACCGTAGGCCCCGATGGCAGCGTAACCGATGTAAAGGTTACAAAGCCCCTGGGCGGCGGTACCGACGAAGAAGCTGTGCGCGTAATCAAGACGCTGCCCCGCTTCGCTCCCGGTAAGCAGAATGGTCGGGCAGTTAGCGTATCGTTTACGGTACCGGTAACTTTCGCCATCAAGTAACTACCACTCGGCTTCGGCCAGGCTAAAACCCGAATCAAGCTCCGGCTTGGTTCGGGTTTTTTGTTGTCTTTTTCCGTCGAAAAAAATATACGCAACCCTATACTAGATGGTCAGGGCTAGGCGTTTTGTTCTTGAAAGCCAGATAGGGTTCTGAATGTGAGTTGGTTGGCTTGGAAATTATTCGTGCAGCATTCCGTTCACCTTTAACCTATACCACCTATGTCCACGCTCAACCTGCTTACCGCTTCCCTCGACGACATCGTGTTCGAGGGGCGCAACAAGGCCTATGGCGCCTTCGTCATCCGGCAACTGTATCACCGCCACCTGCAACGGGCCGTTATTCTGGCTACGGCCTTGTTTCTGCTGTTGATTGCTACGCCCTTGCTGGTGCAATACCTGAGCCCCAACACGGTGATAGTGCCTAGTCCGATAACCGATCAACCGAGGATTGAACTCACTTCTGTAGACTTGCCGAAACCCCAGACGGCCGCCCGGCCAGCCGTAGCACCGCCCGTAGTGCGCCCGCCTGACGAAATAGTGCCTACCGTGAAGCCCGACGAGCTGGTGACTAAGCCAGACCTAAAGCCCGTAACGCCTCCCACCAATAGTGCCATCGATTTGCCGCCGGGTACGCAGGTGGGACCAGTAGCGCAATCCGGCTTAGAATATGGCACCCCTGCCGGCTCCGACTCCGGTAAAGCAGCTCCCGCGGTGTTAGCACCGCCCAAACCTTTCCTGACCGCCGAGGTAATGCCTTCCTTCGTTGGAGGCGAGAAGGCCCTCGGGGAGTATTTCCGCAAGCACCTGCGTTATCCTTCGCTGGCCCTGCGCAACCAGATTTCGGGACGCGTATTCGTTTCGTTTACCGTTGGTGCTTCGGGCGAGGTACTGGATGTGGAAGTGCTGAAAGGACTGGGCTATGGCACCGAGGAGGAGGCCAGCCGCGTTATCAAAGGCATGCCGCATTGGTCGCCTGGGCAGCAGGGTGGCCGCGCCGTACCGGTGCGCTTCACGCTGCCCATCACGTTTCAGTTTCAATAGCGGGCCACAGCGGCCCTAGTCAGCGCCCTTTGTTGCCCAGCCAGCAACAAAGGGCGCTTTCATGCCGAGTAGGTTGGGGCTCGGTAAGCCCGTGGCCCCGCAACCAACCTACTGGCTACCTTTGTACGTTTAAGCTTTTCTGCCTCTACTTTCCTCTCCATGCTTGACCGACGACCCGCCCGTGAACGGCTTGGCCAGAGTAGCCCCCAACGCCTGACGCGCTATTTCGTGCTGTTTATGGCCTGCGTATACGTAGCGCTGGGGCTTTACCTGCTGCTTTCGACCGTTTCTATCTTTTCGCTCCCTTCCACCCCGCGCCGAATTCTGGGTGGCGTGTTCATCCTGTACGGAATCATTAGATTTGTTCGCAACTATCGGGCTATAACCGGCAAAAATGATGAAGAGTAATACGCTGCTTCTGCCCGCGGGGGCCTTCTTACTGGCCGGCTTGCTGCTGGGGGGCTGCAACGGCGGCAACCCGCCCACAGCGGAAACTATCGACGATACGCCGACCAGCGGGGTACTGAAGGTGGCCGTAGATGCCACGTTTGAGCCCATTATAAAATCACACGTCGACACGTTCCAGCAGCTCTACCAGTACGCCAAGGTGCAGCCGCAATACGTGCCGGAGGCTGATGCCATGGAGGCGCTGCTCAACAATAAAGTGCGCTTGGCTATTGTTTCCCGGGAGCTGACGACAGAGGAGAAAGCGCACTTCGAGCGCCTGAAGCTGTTTCCGCGCACCACGCACGTTGCCACCGATGCCCTGGCCATCATTGTGAACCCTGCTAACGCAGATTCTTTGTTGACTATGGCGCAGCTGCGCGACATTTTTACGGGCAAGACCACCCAGTGGCAGCAAGTAAACCGCGGCAGCAAGCTGGGCGATATTACGGTGGTTTTCGACTCCAATAACTCCAGCACCAGCCGCTACGTGCAGGATTCCGTTACGCGTGGCGCGGCCCTGACCAAGAAGTCATTTGCCTCCAAATCGAACCCAGCGCTGCTGGATTACGTTGCTACCCACACCAACGCTATTGGAGTAATTGGCGTGAACTGGATCAGCGACCGGGATGACGCCTCCGTCCAAAGCTTTTTACGGCGGGTTCGGGTCGTTGGCATCAGCAGCGCAGCGGCTCCTAAAAGCACGGAGGATTACGTGCAGCCTTATCAGGCCTACCTGGCGCTGAAAACGTATCCGCTCCGCCGCAACGTTTACGTCATCAGCCGGGAGGCCCGCGCAGGACTTGGCACCGGTTTTGCCTCCTTTGTGGCGGGGACGAAAGGCCAGCTCATCATTCTCAAGTCGGGCTTGATGCCGGCGGTGGGCCAGACGCGAATCGTGACGACGAAATCCAACTAACCTTGCTCCCTACTCACTTTTTTTCTTACGCTTTCATTTAATTTTTCGCACATGAAGTTTAAGCCCTGGAAGCTTTCCCTCCTCGTTGCTTTGTCCGTCAGCACCACGGCTGCCGTGGCGCAGAACGTAGCTGGCGCTCAGAAAGCCATTGAGCTGGAGCGCTACAGTGATGCCCGGCGCCAGTTGGGTCAAGGCCAGACCCCCGAAGCTGCTTTTGAGCTGGGCCGTTTGTACCAGAAAATGGAAAAGCCTGATTCGGCAGCGTATTTCTTCACGCAGTCGGCCACCGCTTCTAAGTCGCCACAGTCGCTGATTGCCGCAGGCCGTGCCTTCCTGGCACAAGGCAAAAATGCTGAAGCTCAGATTCAGTTCGATCAGGCCGTAAAAGCTACCAAGTCGAAAGACAAGGAAACCCTGATTCAGATCGGCCAGGCCTACGCTGAGTCGAGCAGCAAAGACAACGGCAAAGCCCTGGAATACCTGACGCTGGCTAACAAGCTCAACAAGAAGGACGATCCGCAAGTCATGAACCTGATTGGCGACATCTACCTGAAGCAGGACAATGGTGGCGGCGAAGCCATGAACAGCTACGAGCGCGCCATTCTGGCCGACCCCAACAACGTAACTGCTTACTACCGCAAAGGTCAGTTGAACGTTCGCTCCCGCAACTATAACGGTGCCCGCGATGCTTTCCAGAAAACCACCATTCTGGACCCCAACTTTGCGCCGGCTTACCGCGAACTCGGCGAGATGTACTACTTCGTTGGTAAGTACGATGATGCTCTGAGCACCTTCCAGAAGTACCGCGACATGGCGGAGAACACCCCGGCCACGCAAGCTAAGTATGCTTCGTTCCTGTTCCTGACCAAGAAGTACCCAGAGGCGCTGACGGAAGTGCAAACTATTCTGCAGCGCGACCCCAAGAACGTGACGATGAATCGTTTGCAGGCGTATTCGCTCTACGAAACCGGCAAGAACGAAGAGGCCATTACGGCTATGGATACCTACATGAAAATGGTACCAGCCGACAAGCTCATCACCGAAGACTACGTGTACTACGGGAAGATGCTGGCCAAAGCTGGCCGCACGCAGGAAGGCATTGCCACTATTGAGAAGGCCATTAAGAATGACCCGACCAAGGCTGATGAGCTGCAGGGCGACTTAGCGCAGGCTTATCTGGCTTCGAAGAACTATCCGATGGCCATCAAAACCTATAGCGCCATTGCGAAGAAGAACCCTGAAACCCTGACCAACAAAGTATACCTGGCCCGGGCTTACGAGTTCAACAAGCAATACGCCCAGGCAGACAGCCTCTACGGTGTGATTACGACCGCGAAGCCTGACTACATCCCCGGCTACCTGATGCGGGCCCGTGCTAACGCTAACCTGGACCCAGACTCTAAGCAGGGTGCGGCTAAGCCTTACTACGAGAAGTACCTGGAACTGGCCAATGACCCTACTAAGTATAAGGATGGCATGGTAGAAGCCAACAAGTACCTTGGCTACTATTACTACCAGAAAGGCGACAAAGCGGCTTCACTGCCCTACTGGCAGGCAGCCAAAACGCTGGACCCCGCCGATGGCCAGGTAACGACGGCCATCAACGAAATTACGCGCAAGGCGCCGGCCAAGGCTCCCGTTAAGCGGAAGTAATTTCCATCTGCCTGTTTGCTAAAAAGGCCGCCTCGCGTACTGCGAGGCGGCCTTTTTTTGTAGTCATGCCCCCCTCCTAGTATCCCTGCTCCGCGTAAGCTGCCCATTTCAACAGCGCGGCTTCGAAATCGGCGGGCAACTCTGCCTCAAAGTGTAGGGTTTCTCCCGTAACCGGATGCACGAACCCGAGTGATTTAGCGTGTAACGCCTGCCGAGGTATCACCGCCAATACTTTTTCTACAAAGTCCTTGTAGGCGCCGGTACGCTGCCCGTATAGAATCTTGTCTCCCCCATAAGTGACATCGGAAAACAAAGGATGCCCAATATGCTTCATGTGCGCCCTGATCTGGTGCGTCCGACCAGTTTCCAGGTTACACTGCACCAGCGCCACGTGGCGGAAAGATTGGAGCACTTTATAGTGCGTTACAGCGTGCTTGCCGTAGGAACCATCGGGGTACACAGCTTGCACCTTACGGTCCTTCAGGCTACGGCCAATATGCCCCGTGATGGTGCCTTGTTCTTCTTTGGGTACGCCCCACACCAGCGCCAGGTAAGTGCGCTCAATGGTATGGTGGAAAAACTGCTGCGAGAGGTGGGTCATGGCCCACTCCGTTTTCCCGATTACCAGCAGGCCCGAGGTATCCTTATCGATTCGATGTACCAGGCCCGGCCGAATCTCGCCGTTGCGGCCCGTGGGCAGGTGCTGGAAGTGGTAGGCCAGACCGTTTACCAGGGTACCCTGCCAGTTGCCGTAAGCAGGGTGTACCACTAAGCCCGCAGGCTTGTTTACGAGCAGCAGGGAGTCGTCCTCGTAGCGGATATCCAGCTCCATGGGCTCTGGCACCACTTTCCCCTCGCGCGGCGGCTCCGGCAGCGTAATGGTAATTACGTCCCCGGGCTTCACGCGGTAGTTCGACTTCACTGGCCGCTCATTCACCTGGACTGCTTCGGCCCGAATGGCGTTTTGTATCTTGGTGCGGGAGGCATTCGGCAGCCGGTTCATGAGGAACTTGTCGAGCCGCAGCAGTTCCTGCCGCTTATCGGCCTGAATGCGGTGATGCTCGTATAGTTCGTCGCCGGGGTCCTGCTCGTCGTCGAGGGGCAGCAAATCGTCAGTGAATAGGTCTTCGTCTTCTTGCTGCATAACTACGCTGGTGGCTCCAGGCAAAAATAAGAAAGCCGGAACGAGGTTCCGGCTTTCCTGCTTTACTACTACCCTGTGGGTAGCAGTAATTACTTCTTGGATTTCGTCTTGGTTTTGGTGCTGGTAGCAGCAGGAGTAGCTGCCGGAGCCGCTGGCTTTGCGGCGGTAGGCGCAGCAGCCGGCGCTGCACCGGGGGTAATGCCCATTTTTTTCAGCACCAAGTCCGAGATGTCGCCATCTTTCGGGCCGTGCAGCAGGATGGGCGTGGTGCCGTAGCCGGCGTCCGAATTCAACACATAGGCGTAGCCGTTCTCATCCGCTACGGCATCAATGTTCTTCTGCAGCTTATCCAGCACGGGCTTCAGCAAGGCCTGCTGCTTCTGCTGAACGGAGGCCTCCGCATTGCGCTGGAACTCCTGAATGGACTGCTGCAGGCTCTGCAGTTCCTTTTCTTTATCGGCGCGTACAGGCTCAGCCATCGTAGCAGCGCCTTTCTGGTAGGCTTCGCCCTTCGTCTGATACTCCTGGTATTTGGCCTTCAGCTGGTTTTCCAGTTGGGTGCTATAATCCTTCAGCTGCGACTCAATCTGCTTGCTTTCGGGCATCTGGCTCAGCACGTAGTCTACGTTGGTGTAGCCGATTTTCTGGGGAGCCGTCTGGGCCAGCGTGGCCGTAGCCGTGGTGAGCGTGAGTGCGGCCGTAGCCAGCAGCAGGCGGAATTTGGGAAATGAACTCATTCGGGAAAAGAGAAATGTCTGAGAGTTAGAATGCAAAGTTACTTTTTTCGGCCGGTTGAACGCGGCGCGGGCTTGGTGGTAGCCTTTTTAGCGGGAGCGGCCGAGCGGGTGCCAGCCTCATCGGCGGCTGGCTCGTCGCCAGCCGGGGTGGCGGGCGTGGCTACCGTGCGCACGGCCCCCTTGTTGGCCGGCTGGTTACGCTCCTCCGATCCTAAACCCAATTCTTCGAGCACAAATTCCGTGTAGTCGTGCGTGGGGTTGGTATACAGCATGGTCAGGTCCCCCGATTTATCGAAAAGGATAGCCAGCTGCTTTTTCTTGGCTACTTTCTCCACCGCTTCAAATACCTGGTCCTGCACGGGCTTGGTCAGCTCTTGGCGCTTTTTGAACAGCTGGCCTTCGTACCCGAATATCTTGTTCTGGTAGGTCTTGATGTCCTGCTCCTTTTGCAGAATCTCATCCTGCCGCTTTTTCTTCATCGGGTCCGTCAGCAACACTTCCTCGGCCTGGTAGGTGCGGTACATCTTGTCCAGGTCTTTGCGCATCGACTCAATATCCTTCTGCCAGTTCTGCGACAAGGTGTTAAGCTCCTGTTGGGCCGCGGCGTAGGCCGGCATCTTGCTCATGATAAACTCTGAGTCTACGTAGCCAAATTTCTGGGCCCAGGCACTCGGCAGGGCCAGCAGCAACAGCAGCGGAAGTAAGCAAAGAACTTTTTTCATAGCTACATAAGGGGCTAGCTGGCCAGGCAGCTTAGCGGATCTGCTGACCAATGATGAAGTGGAAGTGGCCTTTTTCCTGCGCCGGTTGGGTAGCACCTGTGTTGTAGCGGTCCACCGGGTCGAAACCATAGCCGTAGTCGAACCCTAGCAAACCGAATGCCGACATGAAAATTCGGGCGCCGACCCCCACGGAGCGGTACAGCTTATAGGGGTTGTATTTGGAGTATTGATCAAAGGAATTGCCGGCTTCGGCAAAGCTGAGGACATAAACGGTAGCCGCCGGGTTCAGCGAAACCGGATAACGCAGTTCCATGACGTATTTATTGTAGGCTACCCCGCCGCTGCCATTCGGGTTCTGAATAGCATTAGCATCCGTTGGGTCGTCGTACCCGCGCAACCCCACAAATTCGGTACCTACTAAGAAGTTGTTCTGCCCACCGGAAGCCAGCCCTGAGCCCCCGAGCTTGAACCGCTCGAAGGGGCCAATGGCGCGGCTACTGTTGTACGACCCGATAAAGCCGAAGTGCGCCCGCGTGTTCAGCACCAGTTTTCCCACGATGGGCGTAAACCAGGAAGCATCAAACATCCACTTGTGAAATTCCACCCACTCGTTTACGCTGGGATGAGCCCCCTTAAACGCGGAGTACGGTGGCGTCAGGTTCACACTCAGCGACAAAGCCGAGCCCCGACGGGTATACGTTGGGTTGTCGGTGCTATTGCGGGAAAGCGTGGTGTTAAAGGTGATGTTGTTGGCGTTGCCGGTGCCGTTGGCAAAGCCCTGCAGGTAAGGATAGTTCTTGAGCTTGTACTGGCTGATCGACAACGAGTTGCTCAGGGAGAAGTAGTCATCGGGCCAGCGCAGGTAGCGGCCGAGGCTTACCGAGGCGCTGTTTACCTTAATCGAGCTGCCCGTGTTCACATCGAAGTTGGTGCCTACCCGTTGAATGCTCTTGTTGAGGCTGACGGTAAGGGAGTTCCGCTTGCGGCCACCCAGCCAGGGTTCCGTGAAAGAGAAGGAGTACGCCTGGTACTGGATACCATTGGCCTGCACGTTCAGGGCCAGGCGCTGTCCATCCCCGGCGGGCACAGGGCGCCAGTTGCTAAAGTTGCCGGCCTTCCGCAGCGAGAAGTTATTGAACACGAGGCCCACGGTACCAATGAAGCCGGCAAAGCCCCCCCAGCCGCCAGAAAGGGTAATCTGGTCTGAGGGCTTTTCTTCTACGGTGTAGTTGATGTCTACCGTGCCATCGGCCTGGTTGGGCACCGGATTGATGCCTACTTTTTCGGGGTCGAAGTAACCCAGCGACGCCAACTCGCGCTGGGAGCGGATCAACAGTTCGCGGTTAAACTTCTCCCCGGGCAGGGTGCGCAGTTCCCGGCGCACAACATGGTCGCTGGTTTTGGTATTGCCGGCAATGTTGATGTCCTTGATCCGGGCCTGTACGCCCTCCGTCAGGCGCATCTCAATATCGATGGAGTCCCCTTCTACCTTGGTTTCGATGGGCTCAATCTGAAAGAACAGGTACCCGTCGTTCATGTAGAGCGAGGTGATATCCTGACCGGTTGGGTTGTAGTTAAGGCGTTTATCCAGCGTTTCTTTGCTGTATACGCTGCCTTCCTTGATGCCTAGAATGGAAGCTAGGGTACGGTTGTCGTAGAGGTAGTTGCCCGACCACGTGATGTTGCGGAAGTAATACTTCGGCCCTTCATCTACCCGAATGCGCAACGCCAGCTTATCAATATCCTGCTCCGTAGCCCGATGAATGCCGAATTTGCCGTTTTCGGTGCCCAGCCACAGGTAGCTGCGGGTCTGAGGAATAGAAATCAGGGAGTCTGATACCACAACCGCGTCGCGGTAGCCCTGGGCGTTATAGTACGCAAGTACACTCTCTTTGTCGTCTTCAAACTCTTTCCGCTGAAACTTGCCGGCGTTCAGAAACTTGTACGGCTTCTTCTCCTTGGTCTTTTTCATTTTCGACTTGAGCTTCCCGTCCTTCACGGCCGAGTTACCTACAAAGTCGATGTCCGTGATGTGGACTTTCTCGCCCCGGTTCACGTTATAAGTCAGCACTACGCTATTGGGCAGGGTAGAGTCGGGCTGCTGGGTGACGTTTACCTTGGCGTTCAAAAACCCTTTGTTGG
Organism: Hymenobacter lutimineralis; assembly: GCF_008271285.1. Classification (NCBI taxonomy): domain Bacteria; kingdom Pseudomonadati; phylum Bacteroidota; class Cytophagia; order Cytophagales; family Hymenobacteraceae; genus Hymenobacter; species Hymenobacter lutimineralis. Next base: position 18,503 of record NZ_VTHL01000003.1, read on the forward strand.
TAAAGAACTTACGCACCTGCTCGCTGGTATTGCTTAGCAACGCGTCCGTCACCACTTTTCCCCGAATCAGCTTGATCTTATTTTTCAAGTCGTCGGCCTGGGTTTTGCCAATACCGCTGAAGGTGAAGTTAGATAAACGCGGCCGCTCCTTCACGTCGAACGTCAGGAAGATCCGGGAGCCCTCCGTGCGGTCTATCGACACGTTGACGTCTCCCACAATGCCCTGATCCCAGAGGCGCCGAATGGCCTTGCCCAGTTCTTCACCCGGAATACTTACCGGGTCCCCTACTTTCAGGCCGGTGATACCAATCAGCGTGTTAGGATCGAGGTAGCGGGTGCCGGTGAAAGAGATACCACCAATCTGGTAACGTTCTGGTTCTCCTGCCCCTCCCGCTTTCTGGGCTTCAACTGGGCTTAGTGCGCCGCATACTAGCAGTAGCGTCGCGACTAAAGCGCCTACCCGGTTAATCAAAAATTTCATTCCCAAAAACTTACGAAACGTTGAGCTGCTCACTGGTTTTGCCAAATCGACGTTCTCGCTGCTGATACACGCGGACCGCCTCCTGAAAATGCTCCCGCCTGAAATCCGGCCACAGCAAGTCCGTAATATATAACTCCGTATACGCCAGTTGCCAGAGCAGGAAGTTGCTGATGCGTTGCTCGCCGCTGGTGCGGATAAGCAGTTCCGGATCAGGTATTCCGACGGTAGATAAATAGGAAGCTAGGGTATGCTCTGTTATCTGCCCGGGCTGCACGTTGCCCGCAGCTACCTCCTCGCTTAAACGCCGCGCCGCCTGGGCAAGGTCCCAGCGGCCGCTGTAACTCAGGGCCAGCACCAGCGTCATGCGGGTGCCTGTGCGGGTTAGCTCAATGGCTTCAGCCAGTTCCCGCTGGCAGGAGGCCGGCAGGCTCGCCGTATCACCAATAGCCTGAAGCCGGATGTTGTTTTTTAGCAGTGTACTCGTTTCCTGCCGGATAGTGTGCACCAGCAGTTGCATCAGAGCCATTACCTCATGAGCCGGGCGCGCCCAGTTTTCGGTGGAAAAGGCATACAGCGTCAGAAACTGCACGCCCAACTCGGCGGCCGTTTCTACCGTTTCGCGCACGGCGGTAATAGCATTCTGATGACCAAAAATGCGTAGTCCGCCTTTTTGCTTCGCCCACCGGCCATTGCCATCCATGATGACGGCAACGTGAGCAGGAATTCTGGAAGGATCAAGTTCAGCCCGGGCGGCCATGCGTGTTGTTTGCGTAAAGAGGCTGCAAGTTACGCAAATGGTTGCATTGCACGCTTCCCGACAAAAGCGGGCTTGCTTACTGGCTACCGGCCGTTACTTCGGGGCACCGGATCTTATAGAAAGTATACGAAATACTGAAGCCCCCATAGTAGTACCAGTCCTGATCGTGCCGGTTCGCCACTACCTCGTTTTGGGTGCTGATGTTGTCCAGCTGGTCGGTAAAGGCTTTACGGGCCCCAACTTCCGCGCCCAGGTTCCAGTGCGTAGAAAGACCCAGCTTGAGGCCTACGCCAGCCGGTATGGCCAGACCTATCACGGTATTTTTTTCCTCGGGGGCCCGGAAGGTGCCCGTAAAAAGGGTCCGCACCGGGGCCATAAACCCAGCTACTCCCACAAACGCGTAGGGAGTGAAGCGCGTCTTCACCTGTTTGCTGTAGTAATCAAAGAAGTTGTATTCCAGCGTACCGCCCAGCTCGTACAGGCTACCTTTCAGGTTGGCACTGCGGTACTGGTTCAGGGGCATTGGCCCGTTATTTACGCCCTTCACTTGGCGGTCGTCGGCGCGCAGCAGGCCAGCCAGCACACTGCCCTTCAGGGTAACGGCTTTTGAGACATCCTTGCGGTAGAAAGCCGTAATGGCGGGGCGGTTGTTGGCGAAGCGGTACTCCGGCGCCAGCTCACCCTTATAGCTCAGTGCCCCGAGACCAAGGCCCAGTTCGCTGGTATTCTGCCCAAATGCGGCGGTATGAACAAAAAAAACACTCCCTACTTGCAAGGAGCAAATAAGGAGTGTTTTGAAGAGAGAATGCTGCGTCATTAGACTGGCTGTGAGTGAAACATGACAGCCAAATGCTGCCTATCGGAATTTTGGACTTTTTACTTTAGGCCTGATAATGTAATTCAAGGTTAGACCTGTAACGATGTACCAGTCTTTTTCATTGTTATTGCCACGAACTTCACCAAATTGGTTAGCTTCCGTGAAGGTACCTGGTACGCCTTCCCGCGTGATTTCGTAGCCGAAATACTTGCCGCCGGGGGTCTTCAGGTCATTTTTGTTATTAACGTATTTGCCACCAACATCGTCAATATAGTCGGTGAAGGTTTTGCGCCAGCCGATCTCAAAGCCCAGATCGAAGTTACGGTCCAGCTTATAGCGGATACCGGCACCGAAAGGAATAGCAATCTGAGTGCGCTTGTAAGGTGAGCCATAGCCAGCTTCTCCTTGTCCTTCTGTGCCCAATGGCTGCAGAGCCACATAATCACCTTTTTTAAGACCTTGGCTGTTGTCACCTACCAGACCTTTGGGGTTGTGGTGGAAGACGGCCACGCCACCAAACACGTAGGGAACGAAGTCAGGACGGCGGATGTAGTTGTTGCGGTTTTCCAACAGGTCGAAGATACCAACGGCGGAAGCTTCGAAGATGTCGTTCCGGAAGTTCATGTTCCGGGTATAGCGGAATTTTGCTTCGCTGTCTTTGTCATCGGCGGCTTTGGCATCATCACCGGTAAGGCGGCCGTACGACAAACCTACACGACCCGAGATACGGGGCGCAAAGCGGCGGGTGAACGAAAAGCCGATGTTTGGACGGGTAGCGCCCAAGCGCAGGCTGGCAATGTTGGTCTTCGGTACGACGTCGCCGAAATAGTTCATGGCGTTCAGCGTCACTCCTACCGAGTTGTACATCTTCCGTTTCGTGAATCGCTGCGCACTCGCCTCCGTAGCTACCAGCGCGAAGGCCAGTATAAGTGCCAGGGTGAGGGGAAAAAGTTTCTTCATAATCGGGCGAAGTTAAGAAATATCAAGATTCAGGAAATGCATTGACCCATTTGGGCACGGCTACACTTGGTGACAAAAGTACGTGTTGCAGGCAATTATAAAAACAACTGCCTGAAAAAGGCCTCTTTTAAGGCAATAAAATTCCATCCGGGTTACGACGATCCAAGCCCCAATTAAGCTTGCTACGCAGCGTACTCAAGAAATTCACATGATTCAGACGAACTAAACGAGCTTTGAAATTTTCCCGGCGAACGGCAATTTGAATGGTTGAATCGACGGTAACCGAGCGTGAATCCAGCGAAAGCAGGAAGTTATTGCTCCGGCCTTCTATCTCAAATGAAATAACGCTGCGGTCGGATACAACGAGTGGCCGCACGTTTAGGTTGTGCGGACATACGGGGGAGATGATGAAGTTGTTGGTTTGTGGCAGCATTACAGGCCCTCCGCAGCTGAGTGAGTAGCCCGTCGAGCCCGTTGGCGTTGACACAATCAGACCATCGGCCCAGTACGAATTGAGGTACTCCCCATCGATGTACGTGTGCACCACAATCATGGAAGACGTATCCCGCTTCAGAATCGAGAATTCGTTGAGACCGAAGGTGATGTCGCCAAAAACTTCCGGGTCGGTGTCCACCCGGATCAGACTGCGCTCATCCAGTACGAAGTGCCCTTTGAAAAGAGCGTCAATGGCTTGCGGGATGCGGTCGGGGGTGACGGTGGCCAGAAAACCCAGGCGGCCGGTATGAATGCCCAAAATCGGGATTTGCAGGCTGCCTACGTAGGTCACGGTGTCCAGCAAGGTCCCGTCGCCCCCGATGCTCAGGACAAACTGCATGCCCTGCAGGGAGTCGCCCCGGCGGAAGGTATGGATGTGCGTGGGCACCCGCAGGTGCGTTTGCAGGTACACCCAGAACGATTCGACCACGTACAGCTCCGCGTTACGGGCCAGCAGATCGTCGAACAGGGCCTGAATAGCCGGGGCTACGTTTTCATCGAAGGGCTTACCAAGAATGGCTATTTTCATCACAGAATGATAATGCGCTACGGCTGCTCAGATGGGAAACTCCGTGCGCAGGTAAAAGCCGCCTTCGCCAGCCAGGGTGCGGGCATATTCCAGCGTTACCACCCGGTCGTAGTACGAAACCAGATGCAGCCCAACCCCGGCTGAGCCCAGCAGGCGGTTGGGGAAGCGGTTGGCCGGGGGCACATTTTGGGCGCCCACATAACCTGCGTCGACAAAGGTATTTAAATATATGGCCAGCGGAAGAGAGTTGAATTTGGGGTTATCGGTGACGCCCACGCGCAGACGCCGCGTGGCCAGTAAGGGGTAGCTCAAGCCCTGCTGCACGACAAGGTAGCGCACGCCATCCACCACGTACCGGTCGTAGCCCCGCACCAAGGTAGCGTAGCCCAGGGCGCGGGTATCGGCATAAGGCAAGGAGCGACCGGCAATGCGGGCCTGACTAGTAAAGCCCGCATTGTAATAAAAGTTGCGTGGCAGCGCCCAATAACGGGCTGCCTGAACGAAAATCGTCGTGAAAGCCGGGCTCGAAGCGCGGGCGTAGAACCGCTGCGCCACCGTCACTTGTAGATAGCGCCCAGTCAGAGGGTAAGAAAAGGTGTTGCGCTGATTGATAATGCGGGTCAGGCGCAGATCCAGATACTGGCGGGAAGAGCCACTCCGAAAATAATCCGGGTTACCTATCTGCACCGAATCGGCTACCCGCTCCTGATAAAGCGCCAGGTCGAGGGCGGTGCGGCGCTGCACGGTATTGCGCCAGCGCAGGCCCACCGTGGCGTACGCCCGGCGCAAAGCGAAGCCCGAGACGGAGCGGTAGGTTAGCAGCCGGTCGTTGACGGTGCGGTAATCGAGGGCCCGGCTGCGCGTGACAGAGCCGCCCAGGGCCAGCCCCGGCCGGCGGGCCGTACCGGGATTCTCGAAGAAAACCTCGTACTTCTGGTTGAAGCCCAGTTGCAGGTTTCCGCGCAGCAGTTCGTTGCGGCCCCGAAAATTGTAGCGAACAACGTGCACACCGTAATCCACGCGCTGCCATCGGTCGGCGCGGTCGAGCCAGGCGCGGATGTTCCGGTCGGCCAGGGAAAAGATAGGTACCGGGAATGTGTACCACCGTTCCTGCACACCGAACAACACCGTCAGGGCTCCGTCGCGGCACACCGTCTGCACGCCCACCGTATGAAACAGCTGCAGGTTGAAAACGCGGAGCCGGTTTTTTTCCAGGCGCTTGGCCAGGGTTTCCACCGTTAGCGTATCGCCTTCCCGGAAGTCCAGCTCGGCCCGCAGGATTTTATCCCTGGTGGTGGCATTGCCCGCAAAGAGAATAGCCGCCACGCGCACCTGGGTATAAGCAGGACACTGGGCCCGGACTACACTATCGAGGGAAGCGGTGCGAAGCGTATCGGGAAGTGGCTGAGGCCCGGCAGCGGCCAGCAAACCCGCTGCCAGTAGACTTGCTATCACCAACTGGAGCTTAGAGACTCAAGTACTTCAGCAGGGCATCGTAGCGTTCCTGCTCGTTTTCGCCCAACTCGCCGGCCCCACTGAACTGCGCCGTAATGACGTAGCCAAAACGCTCCAAGGTAGCGGCAATGCGGGTCAGGCTGGGCGTGTTTACTTTGAGCGTAAGCCGGATTTTGAAAGGGTTAGCCTCATCCTGGGCGACGTGGGCGCTGAGAATCTTGGCGTTGTTTTCCTCCACATAGCGGCTGATTTGCGAGAGAGAATAGTCGCGCTCATCCATCGACAGCACCATAATGCCTCCCTGTCCCAAGGCAATAGGCATTTGCCCGAAAGCGGCCAGCGTATCGCCCACCGTTACCACGCCTAGGTATTCCTGCTGATCATCCAGCACTGGTACCAACTGCACCTTGTTCTGCACAGCCTGCTCGATAATGCTATAGAAATGCTGGTCCCGCTGCACGTGCACGTCCGCAAAGCCAAACGAAATGGTGGAAAGCAAGCGGTCAGCCTGGCTGATATCGAGTACGTCGGCCTCCGTGATGAGGCCGCGGTACTGACGGTTTTCCAGCACGGGCAACTGGTCTACGTGAAATTCCTCCAGCCACTTGGCGGCCTTGCTCGCAGAGTCCGACACCTTCAGGGGCGGAATCATCTGATTAATCATGTCTGCAGCTATCATCGGCGACATCGGCATTAGGTACTAAGAAGCGGAAGTTAACGGCTATGCCGCCGAGACACAAACGCTGCGCCCTTTTCTTTGTTCGCGGAGTGAGCAGAAAGTAACCCGTTTAGCGGGCAGCTACCGGCTGGGAAGCCGTGCGCCGCAGGAACTGCTGCAGGCGGGCATTGAATGGGCCGGGCCGTTCCATCATGGGGGCGTGGCCGCAATGGTCGAGAAAGTACAACTCCGACTGGGGCAGGAGCCGGTTGAACTCGTGAGCAACCAGCGGGGGCGTGATAGTGTCGTTGAGGCCCCATATCAGCAGCGTGGGCACGCGGATTTTGCCCAGGTCCCTGGCCATGTTGTGCCGCTGGGCCGAGCGGGCGATGTTAATGATACGCAGGCACTTGGCGTTGGAGTTGGTAATGCTGAACACCTCGTCAACCAGCTCTTTGGTAGCCACGGCCGGGTCGTAGAAAGTGTAGGCTACCCGCTCCTGCACGAAACCATAGTTGCCCCGCTTGGGGAAGGAGCCACCCATCGAATCCTCAAACAAGCCACTGCTGCCGGTAAGTACCAGCCGGCTTACCTGCCGCGGGTTGCGCAGCGTGTACACCAAGGCAATGTGCCCACCCAGCGAGTTGCCAAGCACTGTATAGGGACCGGGCACGGCCACCTCGGCCACGAAGCGCTCCACAAACTTCACCAGTCCGGGCACGTCGGCGCTAAGCAGGGGCATGTCATAAATGGGCAGCAGCGGTATAACTACCCGATACTGCTCCCGAAAGGTGGCTACCACTTCCTGCCAGTTGCTGAGGGCACCGAAGAGGCCATGCAGCAGCAGCAGCACGTCGCCCGTGCCTTCGTCTATATACTGATATCCGTTGTGTTCCTTAATCTGCAATTCCATCGGCGGGAGAACTGAAGCCCGGGCGGGGCCGGTTCGTTGCAATGATACAATACTTGACCCAATTGCGAAGGATAGCCAGGCCGTGGGTGGTCAGCAAGGCCTCCGGGTGAAACTGCACGCCGTAGAGGGGCAGTTCGCGGTGCCGGAAGGCCATCAGCTCTCCTGCTGCATCCGCGGTATACGCCAAGGGAACCAAGGCCGGTGGCAGCTGCCGCAGCACCAAAGAATGATAGCGCGTGACGGGTATCTGCGGCGGCAGCCCCGTCCATAACGGCTCGGCAGCGTCCGTGAGTATAATATCCGAGACTTTCCCGTGCATGGGCCGGACACCGCGCCCGAGCTCGGCCCCGAAATACTCCCCCAACGCCTGATGTCCCAGACAGACGCCCAGCATGGGGACGTGCGCATGGTACCGGGCAATAACGGCCGGCATACTGCCCGCCGCTGCTGGCGCACCAGGCCCTGGCGACAACACAATGGCGTCAAAGATGAACTGCTCCAGCTCCTCCAGGCCTACGTTGTTGCGCACTACGTACACCTCTGCCCCCAGCTGCTGCAAGTAGTCGAGCAGGTTGAAGGTGAAGGAGTCGAAGTTGTCTAGCAGAAGTAAACGCATGGCTTTAATGGCCGGATAGCGACTCAGGCAACCATTTAATAATGAGCCATGCCTTCGTTCAGAATACGCCCCGGAGCTTTTCGAGCAGGTCGCTGGCAAAGGGCAGCACCAACCCTACCACTTGCAGGGCGAATGGCGTTGCTTCCTGCACCAGGGGCAGCACCTCCGAGTCGGCAACAAGCCCAGGCGAAAGCACCGACAAACCGGCCAGCCCCACCCCGTGCAAAAGCAGGCTCAAGCCCAACAACCACTTTAGCACCCCGGCCGTACCGCCCAAAATATTATCGAGCATTCCCAGAGGCGTGAGGTGTACGGCCGTTTTGATAAATGTCCCGAGCAGGTGAACACCCCATACGATGAGCACAAACACCAGCAGAAACGATACCAGCGGCAGCATACCAAAGGCCTCCCCTACGTAGTGTCGCACCAACGGAATGGCGTCCTGCAAGAGCAAAAGCCCCCCAATAGCCCCCAGCACGAAGGCCAGCAGCGAAGCCACTTCCAACACCAGCCCACGCCGGTAGCCTTTCACAGCTCCTACTCCCAGCGGAATCAGCAAGAGAATGTCGAAAGCAGACATCTTTAGTTAATGTCGAACGTGGAGAAATGGGCTACGCTTCGCTAAGGTGGGAAATGGGCACCTTACACATTCGTGTTGTTTAGCAGGTTGTTGACCACCTGGGAAATCATGCGGCCATCGGCCTGACCCGACAACTCCCGGGCGGCAACACCCATTACCTTGCCCAGGTCCGATGGGCCAGTAGCTCCCACGCGCTGGATAATAGCGACCAGCTTCTCTACCAGATCAGCCTCCGAGAGCTGCTTGGGCAAGTATTCTTCAATGATGGCCAGTTCGGCCAGTTCTACTTCCTCCAGATCGGAGCGGAACTGTTTGTTGTAGGTTTCGGCGGCCTCGCGGCGCTGCTTGGCCTGCTTGGTCAGGAGCTTGATTTCGGCATCGGGCGAGAGGGCTGCCCCGTGCTGACCTTCGGCCGTTTCGGCCAGCAGAATCTGGGACTTGATGCTGCGCAGGGTGGTCAGACGTACTTTGTCTTTGGCCAGCATGGCCTGTTTGATATCGGCGTCGATGGTTTCTTTCAGAGCCATGGGTTGGGAAATAAAGGAATCTACAAGATTACGGGTTATTCCCGAATACAGGGCCGTCGGCCGGGTTTTCGGGCAGGGCCAACTCCGTTAGCAGGCCGGCAGCATCGTCTACGTAGAGCGCCAGCTCCCGGGCAACCCGGCGCAGGCCATAGGGTCCGTTGAAAACCTGGGGCGCAGTAAGCACTACCAGCACATTGGGCGGCGTGAGCAGCGGCCGAGCCAAATTCAGCCGGCCCGGCACCGGCGCTGGGGCGTCGGATAGCCGCCGCGCCGCCGCCAGCGTTGCCCGGGGCAAACGCGCCGTCCAACAAAAGCCCACCCGCGCTATCAGTTCGTGGTCGGCCGTCAGCTGTATTGGCAGCAGCCGTACCGCCCGGGCGTGCGCCAGCAACAGCAGCAGTCCATACAGGTGCAGCACCAGAAGCACCCCGGCCACCACAGAGCTCCAGCGCAGCAGCAGCAAATGCAGTGCGCCCATTTCGACCACCGACAGTAGCATGACCGTGCCCACGTACGCCGTGAAGGCCGAATCCCGGTAGCTGGAATATGCGCGGCTGCCGGTAGTTACTGCCGGCCGGCTCCGCCAGCTCAACAGCGCGTAGTAGCACACGAGCAGCTCGAACACCAACGGCGCCAGCGGCCGGCCGAACACCTGCCGGAAAGCCGCCGTGAGCCGATCTGCCACCTCCGGAATATGCAGGCAGGCGGTACGATAAGCCAACTGCAGCCGCCGCAGGTTCAGCAGCAGCAGCGCAACCATCAGCACCTCCAGAGCTCCTAACACCTGTCCTGCCCACTGCACATACTGCTGCTGTGGCCCCGGAATAAGCCAGTAGCCCAAAGCCACAGCGGCAGTGAAGGCCACCGCCATGGTGCTTATTGGCAGCCGGTAGGAACGCACCACCAGCAGGTAAAACAAGATAGGCAGCCCCACCAGCACATCGAAACTCACGGCTGCCGGCAGCAGGGGCAGCTGCCGGAACACGGGCTGTTGCACTACCAGCCACTCCAGGCCGGTAACCGCCAGCAGCAACAAGCCAAACCCCAGCGCGGGCCGCGTGGAAACGGGAAGTCGGACGACCATGGCTACCTCAACTAAAATCGGCCAACGCTGTTGGAGCTACGTATCTTTGAGCACCTACTCACCCTCAGCGCCGCTTTTGCATATGACCAAGCTTAGCGTAAACATAAATAAAATAGCCACGCTACGGAACGCCCGCGGCCACAACCGCCCCAACGTGCTGCAGGTGGCCCAGGACTGTGAGCGGTTCGGGGCCCAGGGCATCACGGTGCATCCACGCCCCGATGAGCGGCATATCCGCTACCAGGACGTGCGCGACCTGAAAGCCCTTGTCACCACCGAGTTCAACATCGAAGGTAACCCTACCCCGGACTTCCTGGACCTGGTGCGCGAGGTGCGCCCCGAGCAGGTAACGCTGGTGCCGGACGCGCCCGACGCTATTACCTCCAATGCGGGCTGGGACACCATCAAGCACCAGGTGTACCTGCTGGGCGTAGTGCAGGAGCTTAAATCATTGGGGTGCCGCGTCAGCATTTTCCTCGACCCCGACCTGGCCATGGTAAAAGCCGCCCTGGGCACCGGCACCGACCGGATAGAGCTCTACACCGAAGCCTACGCCAGCGGCTATGCTGCTGACCGCGAAGCCGCCGTGGCCCCCTACCGTGCCGCTGCGGCCCTGGCCCAGGAGCTGGGCCTGGGCGTAAATGCCGGCCACGACCTCGACCTCGACAACCTCGCTTACCTGCACCAGCAGCTACCCGGCCTGGCGGAAGTAAGCATCGGGCACGCCCTGGTATGCGACGCCTTGTACCTGGGCCTGGAGAATACCATTCAGTTGTACCGGCGGCAGCTTGTTTCCTAACCCCAGCGCTACCCGCCCGGAACGCGTACTGACCAGCTAGCGGTTGGCGTGCATCCACTTCTCCTGCCCGCTGCTCCCGTAAGAACCCATGCCTCGTTTATCCATCGAAGAATTTTTGCAGGGTCCGGCTACCGCCCCCATCCTGGATGTACGGGCGCCGCAGGAGTATGCTCAGGGCCACATCCCCGGCGCCGTGAGCTTCCCTTTGTTCTCGGACGAGGAGCGCGCCCGCATTGGCACTACCTACAAGCAGATAAGCCAGGACCGCGCCGTGCTGCTGGGGCTGGATTTGTTTGGCCCGAAGATGAGCCGCATGGTGCAGCAGGCGCAGAAACTTGCCCCCGGCAAAGAGGTACGCCTGCACTGCTGGCGGGGCGGGATGCGCAGTGGGGCGGTGCAGTGGCTGCTGGAGTTGGGGGGCTTTCAGGTGCAGCTGCTCAACAAAGGCTACAAAGACTACCGCCACTTCGTTTTGGCGGAGTTGGCGCGCCCCCACCCTTTGGTGGTGCTGGGTGGCCTCACGGGCTCCGGCAAGACGGATGTGCTGCACGCGCTGCGGCAACTGGCCCAACCGGTACTCGACCTCGAAGGCCTGGCCTGCCACAAAGGGTCGGCTTTCGGGAGCATTGGGCAGCCGGCCCAGCCCACGCAGGAGCAGTTTGAGAATGATCTTGCCTGGCACTTGGCCCAGCTCCCAACCACCGGGCCCACTTGGTTGGAGGATGAAAGCCGCACCATTGGCAGCCTGCACTTGCCTACGCCCTTTTTTGGGCAGCTGCAGCAGGCACCACTGATTCTACTAGAAATTCCGCGGCCGGTGCGGGTGCGCAAGCTGGCTGAGGAGTATGGCCGCCAGGATGCCGGGGCCCTGGCTTCCGCTATTCTGCGTATCCGGAAAAGGCTGGGCGGACTGGCCACCAAGGAAGCCTTGGCCGCCATTGCTGAAGATGATATGGAGAAAATGGTGAGCCTCGTGCTCGACTATTACGACAAGACTTATACCCATAGCCTAGGCAACCGCGCGTTTGTGCGGGTGCCATCCGACACCTGCGACGCCACCGTAAATGCCGGACTGGTGCTGCAGGCCATGCAGGCGTCTGTAGCCAAACAGCCCGAATAACCAAGGAGCCACCCGACGGGTTGCTTTGCCCGGCCTTTCCCGGCCCTACCATCAGCTCAACTACCATGAACGCAGAAACGACCCCCGACCTGATTCGCCTTACCCAGTACAGCCACGGCGCGGGCTGCGGTTGCAAAATTGCCCCCAAGGTGCTCGACCAGATCCTGCACACCAGCATCCCACAGCCCCACGACGACAAGCTGCTGGTCGGCAACTCCTCCCGCGACGACGCGGCCGTGTACGATATCGGCGGAGGCCAAGCGCTTATTTCAACTACCGACTTCTTCATGCCCATCGTCGATGATGCGTATGATTTTGGTCGTATTGCCTCCGCTAATGCCATTTCCGACGTGTATGCCATGGGCGGCCGGCCGGTGCTGGCCATTGCCGTGCTGGGGTGGCCCATCGATAAGCTAGCCCCGGAAGTAGCCCGCCGCGTGATTGAGGGCAGCCGCAGCATTTGCCTGGAGGCGGGTATTCCGCTGGCGGGCGGCCACAGCATCGACTCGCCCGAGCCTATTTTTGGGCTGGCCGTAACGGGCCTGCTGGCTATTGAGAACCTGAAGCGCAACGACACCGCCACGGCGGGTTGCGAGCTGTACCTCACCAAGCCCCTGGGCGTGGGTATGCTCACCACGGCCCAGAAGCGCGGCCTGCTCCAACCCGAGCACGAGCAGATTGCTCCCCTCAGTATGATGCAGCTAAACAAAATAGGGGCTGATCTGGGCCAGTTGACCGGGGTACGGGCCATGACCGACGTGACGGGCTTTGGGCTCCTGGGCCACCTTTCTGAGGTCTGCGAGGGCAGCGGCCTCACCGCCGAAATCGACTTTGCCAAGGTGCCTTTGCTGCCGGAAGCGGAAATCTACCGTCAGCAGAAGGCCATTCCGGGCGGCACCGTGCGCAACTGGGACTCCTACGGCCACAAGATTGGGGCGCTAACCGAAGAGCAGCGGCAGTGGCTCTGCGACCCGCAAACTTCCGGGGGGTTGCTGGTGTGCGTGGAGCCGACGGAGCGCGCGGCGGCACAGGCCGTTTTTGCCAAGTATGGCCTGGCCTTGGAAAGCTTCGGCACGCTGCGCCCGCACCAGGCCAACGAGCCCTGGATTTTGGTGCGATAAGCGCATGAAGCTTTTTCCCCTGGTACGCCAGCTGCTGGAGTTAGGTGCCGTGCTGGTGGGCGCCCTGCTCCTGCTGCGTTTCGTGACGGGAATCTTCACGCGGCGCAGCAACGCTTACCACCTCACCTGGGTCCGCCAGCTACAGCTCTTGTTCTGGCCCTTGCTTACGCTAGCCGTAGGCGGACCGCTGGTATGGGCGGGGCTGCTGGCGGCGCCGCTTTCCGGCTACGATATTCTGCTGGTGAGCCTGCTGGCGGCGGTTATTCTGGGCTTTGCCGGCCCGGCCTTGGTACTCCATGGGCAGTACTACTTGCGCAATCAAGCTACCAGCTTGATTTTTGAGCCCAAGAAAAATCGGCTTGAGGTATACGAAAACCACCTCCTCATCCCGTTTACCCGCCAGCAGGTAGTACGGGTAGAGTGGGTGGAATGCCGTTCCCGCCGCTTTTTTTGGAGTCAGTACAATTACCTTCGGCTGCATTTGGCCGATGGCCACGTGCTGACGCTGACGTCTTTGCTCACTAACCTTCGGCCTGTAGCCGAGTTCCTGCGCAATACCCAGCTGGAGCAGCACCGGCGTTGGTGGTGCTTGCTTTAACGCTCTACTTCCCACTGCTCTTCGCCTTGCCAGCCTCTCCCGTTTTTGCCTTGTCTGCTGTATCGCCCAGGGATGCTGGTTGGGTTGGGGTGCGCTGGTCCGGTACCTTGGCGGTTTTCTTATGCGCTGCGATGCTGACCGAACCGGCCGCAGCCCAGGCCCCTACCCCTACCATAGTCCGCCTGGAAAGCCAGCTGCCCCAAGCAGCCGCCCCGGGGCGGCTCCAGATCCTGGATTCGCTGTGCTGGGCCTGGGAGCCGTACGACGTCAACCGGGCCTTGGCGTATGGCCAGCAACATCTGCAGCTGGCCCGCAAGCAGCAAAGCCCCACGGCCGAGGTTCGGGCCCTCAACAACCTGGGCCGGTGCTACGTTACGGTAGCCGACTACCTCACAGCCCGCCAGCTCTACGACCAAGCTCTGCAGCTGGCTCGCCGCACCCAAAACGCTGATGGTCTTGCGGCCACTTACAACCGCCTCGGGGCACTGCACTACTACCGCAACGACACAGCCAGTGCCTGGAGCAATTTTCAGTTGGCCCTAAGCGTGCTTCGCCAGCCGGGCGTAAGGCCCCAAACTCAGGTGGCTATCCTTAATAATGCCAGCGACCTGCTTTTCGAAACCGGCCACCCGGGCCGGGGAGAGCGGCTGGGAGAACAGGCCGTCGCCCTGGCAAAGACTATTCAGGACCCGGAGGCCGCTATCAAACATCACCTGAACTTAGGTATAGTGGCACTGCAACAGCAGCCAGCCGTAGCCGTGCGGGAATTTCAGGAGTCGGCCAACCTGGCCCGCCAAAACCACCGCCCCCGCCACGAAGCGGCGGCGCTGCTGGAGCTGGCGGCCCTGCACCTGCAGCAGAACGCCATCGGACAGGGCCTAGTGGAAGCCCACCGTGCCCGGGAGTTGTCGCAGAGCCGCCACGACCGGGAGCGGGTGCTGGGGGCGTACAACTTGCTGGCCGAGCTCTACGCGGCCGCTGGCCAATACCCGACGGCCTACCAGTGGCAGACCCGCTTTCAGACGCTGAACGACAGCCTAAACGCACGGCGGCAGCTGGCTACCCTGGCAGCCTGGGAAAGCCGCTACACCCTGCGCGATAAACAGCAGCAGATTGTGCAGCTTACCCAGCATACCCAAGAGCAAACCACGCGCAACCGGCTGCTGCTGGCCGGGCTTGGTGCTTTGGGGCTAGTGCTGGCCGGGGGGAGCCTTCTCTACTGGCAGCTGCGCCGTAGCCGGCAGGCGCTGGCCCGCAACCACGCGGCTTTGCATAGTGCCACGACGCAGGTAGCCCGCCTTGCCGCCGCCAAGGACCGGCTCTATACCATCGTTGCGCACGATTTGCGCGGCCCCGTTACTGCTTTCGTGGGGGTGGCGGAGCTCATCGAGTTTTACCACCGGGAAAACAACCAGGAAGGCTTGCGCAACCTACCCGGCCTGGTACGTCAGTCGGCCTCCAGCCTCAATCATTTGCTGGACAACTTGCTGCACTGGGCCGTCATGCAAAGCGGGGAGCTACAACTCCAATTGGAAGCCGTAGAAGCGGGTGAAGTGCTTCGAGAGTGCGCCGGCATCTATTCCACCCTGGCCCACGCCCGTAACCTGACGCTGACGGTAGACGCGCCCGCCACGCCGCTATACAGCCAAGTTGACCGGAATATGCTGCGCACGATTCTGCGCAACCTCACGGGCAACGCCATCAAGTTTACCCCAGTGGGCGGCAGCATTACGCTAAGCGCCTTCGCGGCTTCGGCTACGGAAATCGTCTTCTGCGTTCATGATACTGGCGCCGGGATGTCGGCCACCCAGGTAGAGCAGCTCATGGCTCCGCTGGCCCAGCCCCCGGTGCCCGCCCACAACCGTACGGGCACCGGGCTGGGGCTGGTGTTGTGCCGGGCTTTCGTGGCCCGTCTGCAGGGCCGCCTGCACGTGGCCAGCGTGCCTGGCACGGGTACCACCGTGCAGGTAAGCCTGCCCCGCGCGTAAGTTCGGCCCCGGGGCTGCATCTTTGCACTTACTATGATACTGCCCCTTCACTACCGCGAGCTTGGCGCCGGCCGCCCCCTTGTTATCCTCCACGGCTTGTTTGGCACGCTTGATAACTGGCAAACGCTGGCGCGGCGCTGGTCGGAGGAGTTTCGGGTAATCGTGGTGGACTTGCGCAACCACGGCCGCTCGCCTCACTCTCCCGAGCACTCCTACGCCCTGATGAGCCAGGATGTGCTGGGCCTCTTCGATCAGCTAGAGCTGCCCGCCGATACTACCTTGCTGGGCCATAGCATGGGCGGCAAAGTAGCCATGCGCTTCGCCCTCGACTACCCCGAGCGACTGGCCCGCCTTATTGTGCTCGATATTGCCCCCCGCCTCTCGGATATGCGCCACCAGGACGATATTCTGGCCGGGCTGAATGCCGTGGATTTAACGACCATTCAAAACCGCCAGCAGGCCGACGACGCCCTGGCCGTGCACATTCCCCAGCCCGGCGTGCGGCAATTTCTGCTGAAAAACCTCTACCGCCGCGAAGATAACTCCTTTGCCTGGCGCCAAAACCTGGCCGCGCTTACGGCCCAGATGGCTGCCGTCGGTGAGGCCATAACCGACACCCAGCCCTTTCTCAAACCGGCCCTGTTCATCCGCGGCGGCAAGTCCGACTACATCAACGCGGAGGATAAGCTCTACGCCATTCCGGCCCTGTTCCCCAATTCCCAGGTCGAAACCATTGTGGATGCCGGGCACTGGGTACACGCCGAAAAGCCCGATGAGGTGTTTGGGTTGGTAGAAGCATTTGTCCGCCAATAGACCTTATAGGCCCCGTTTTCTTTGGCTGACCAAGCGGTAAGCCTTCTTATTATTTGTTCCTCTTCTCCGTGAAGCCCGGCATCCTCTACCTTATCCCTACTACGCTGGCCGACGATACCCTGGCTCAGGTCCTGCCCGCCCAGGTGACGGCGTGTATTGCTCAGCTGCGCTATTTTCTGGTAGAGAATGCCCGCACAGCCCGGCGCTTTATTAAGCTAGCCGCGCCCGGGCAGGTAATCGAGGAGCTGCAAATCACCGTTATCGATAAAGACAGTTCGCCCAGCCAGATTCAGGCCGCGCTAAAGCTGGTGGTGGCCGGCCAGGACGCTGGCGTGATTTCGGAAGCCGGCTGCCCGGGCATTGCCGATCCCGGGGCCGAGTTGGCCAAGGCCGCGCACCAGCTAGGCGTGCGGGTAGTACCGCTGGTAGGCCCTTCCTCCCTGCTGCTGGCCCTGATGGCCTCGGGCATGAACGGGCAGAGCTTTACCTTTCACGGCTACCTGCCTATTGAGCGAGGTCGGCGGGGCGCGGCCATCAAGCAACTGGAAAAATTAGCCCAAACGCTGCACCAGACCCAGCTGTTCATCGAAACGCCTTACCGCAACATGCAGCTGGTAGAAGACCTGCTGGCGAACCTGCACCCCAACACGCGCCTTTGCCTTGCCACCAACCTCACGGCTCCTACCGAATATGTGCGCACGGATACTGTTGCGGGCTGGAAAAAAGAGGGGCCGCCCGATCTGCACAAGCAGCCGGCCGTGTTTCTGGTAGGCCTGTAGGGAGCCGGCTATTTCAGTACCTGATACACTAGCAGGGCCGAGAAGTACGCCAGCCCCGTCATGTAAAACATTTGCAGCAGGGGCCACTTCCAGCCTTTGGTTTCGCGGTAGGTGGTAGCCAGGGTGCTCATGCACTGCATGGCAAACACGTAGAACACCAGCAGGGAAGCCGACCGGGCCGTGGTGAAAAACGGCTGCCCATTCACGTCTTTGGCCAACGCCAGCTTTTGCTGCACGGTGCGCATATCCGCGTCCTGACCCACGCTGTAAATAGTGGAGATGGTGCCCACAAAAACTTCCCGGGCCGCAAACGAGGTGAGCAGGGCAATGCCAATTTTCCAGTCGAAGCCCAAGGGGCGGATGCCAGGCTCCAGCGCGCGGCCAAAAACGCCCGCGTAGGAGTTTTCAAGTCGAATGGCGGCCACCTGCATGTCGGCTTCGGCGGCAGGGGTGCCCTGGGCCACGGCCTGCTGCCGCACCTGCGCTTCGGCCTTTTCCAGGGTGTCGCCGGGGCCAAAGGAAGCCAGCACCCACAGAATAACCGATATGGCCACAATCACCTTGCCCGCCTGAAAAACAAAGGTCTTCACCTTTTCCACAATGGTGATGCCCACGTTTTTCCAGCGCGGCCAGCGGTACACCGGAAACTCCATGATAAAGTAGCTCCGCTCCTTGGTCTTGAGCAGCAGCTTCATGGCCAGGGCCGAGAAAATAGCCGCGAAGAACCCCAGCAGGTAGAGGCCCATCAAAGCAATGCCGCGCAGGTTGAAGATGCCCAGCACCGGCTCATCCGGCACAACCAGGCCAATAAGCACCGTATAGATAGGAATACGGGCCGAGCACGACATGAGCGGCGTGACGAAAATGGTGATGATGCGGTCCTTCCAGTTTTCGATGGTGCGGGCACTCATAATGGCCGGTACCGCGCAGGCGACCCCGGAAATCAGCGGCACTACACTTTTGCCGTTGAGCCCGAACTTGCGCATGATCTTGTCCATCATGAACGTGACCCGAGCCATGTAGCCGGTTTCCTCCAGCACGGCAATGAAGGCAAACAGCAGGGCAATCTGCGGCACGAACATAAGCACCCCGCCTAGCCCAGCAAGCACGCCTTCCGTGAGCAGGTTGATAAGCGGCCCGTCGAAGTTGGTTTGGATAAGACTGTTGATAAGGGCAATGCCCTCGTCAATCAAATCCATAGGGTAGCTGGCCCATGCGAATACCGCCTGAAACATCAGAAACAGCACCCCAAAGAAAATCAGGTAGCCCCACACCCGGTGCGTGAGTACCCGGTCGAGGCGGTTACTATACGGCTCCTTGCGCTCCGTGCGCGTCACCGACACGGTGTCCAGCAGGATGTCGTTGATGCGGGCGTACCGGTCGATGGTTTCCTGGGCCTGCCGGGGCGTGGGCTCAAACCCGTACTGCTCCACCAGCTCCCCGATGTAGGCCTTGTCATCGGCCGAAAGGAAACTAATCTGCCGGTACTGGTGCGCGTAGTGCAGAGCCAGATAGTCGTTGTGCAGGTTGAAGTAGTAGCGGATCTGCCGGATCATGGGCAGCAGCGCCTCGTCGGGGGCGTAGAACTGCACGGCCGGAGCATCCAGCTGCTGCGCCATCACAATTTTGAGGGCCGCCACGCCAATTCCCTTGCGGGCATTCATCGGAATGACGGGCACGCCCAGCTCCCGCTGCAAGGCCTGAATGTCAATCTTCACGCCGTGCTGCTCGGCTACGTCCATCATGTTCAGGGCCAGCACGGCGGGCAGGCCCAGATCGGCCAGCTGGGTAAACAGCAGCAGGTTGCGCCGCAGGTTGCTGGCGTCGGCCGTGATGACGACGAAGTCGGGGTACTGCTGGGACGTTTTGTCGTAGAGCAGGTCGGTAATAACCTTCTCGTCCAGGCTTTTGGGATAGAGCGAGTAAGTACCCGGCAGGTCAATGATTTCGGCCCGCATGCCCGGCGTAATCTGCGCCACGCCGGTTTTGCGGTCTACCGTTACCCCGGGGAAGTTGCCAACCTTCTGGTTCAGGCCCGTGAGCTGGTTGAACAACGACGACTTGCCGGAGTTCGGATTACCGATCAGGGCAATGCGGGTGATGGCACCGGGCTGCCGACCGGCGGCAGTTTCCAGCGCGGCAGCCGCTACGGCCGTGCCGGCCCGGCTGGTAATCAGATCAACACTGGCCATATCCAATGGCTACTCCTTCAGCAAAATGGTGGCTGCTTCGGTGACGCGCAGCGAAAGGGTATAGTCTTCGCCGTCGCCCACCATCACCGTGATAGGGCAGCCCAGGGGCGCCCGACTGTTTAGCCGGATGCGGGTGCCGGGAATGCAGCCCATTTCCAGGAGTTTCAGCGCCATTTCCGGGTCTTTCAGGCAGCAAATGGTCCCGGCTTCGCCCATGCCAAGGTCTTTGACGCTTCGGGGAGTAGTAAGGGCGGGAGCAGGGCGGGCAGACATGGCAAGCTATTTAGACTCGATTTAAACAAAGGTACACCCCATTTGGGTTTCGGCCAAGCACGGAATATCTTTGTCCCCAATCCCCGCAATTACCGCTGAGCTATAGGTAGTACTTTTCCGAAATGGAATTGTTGTTTATAAACAAACACAGATTATAGCTTTACAATTAGGGTTTTTGTTGTATTTTTGACATACACTCGAACACGTATGCAACAACGTCTACTTTTCCTCCTAGCCTTTTTCCTGTTCTCACCCCTGCTGCTTTCCGCCCAAAGCACCGAGAACCGCATCACCGGCCGCATCGTGGACTCTAAGACGAAGGAGCCAATTCCCTTCTCTTCCATCGGGCTGAAAGAAGAGCAAACCGGGGTGCTTACCAACGAGTATGGCTTCTTTCAGATTGCCATGCCAGAGAAAAACGAGTCTGACTCCCTGGTCGTTATTGCGCTGGGTTACTTCCGCAAAACGATTCCCGTAAAGCGCGGCACCAAGATGGAAGATATTTCCGTGGAGGTAGTGAAGCGGGTAATCGAGTTGAAGGGCGTAACCGTGGAGGGCGGCAAGGTGAAAGACCTGGCTCTGGGCTCCAAGACGGCCACGCCCGGTGAGGGCATGATTCAAGGCCAGCCCGGTAGCCAGTACGCCTTCTTCGTGAAAAACGACAAAGGCAAAAAACTCGGCAACATCCGGTCCGTGTCCTTCTATATCGGGGAGCACGGCTTTCCGCGGGAGCCGTTCCGCGTGCGCCTGTACAAGGCCGACGGTGACTACAACTCCCCCAACACCGACCTGCTGACGGAAAACGTGGTCGTGTCGGCCCCCGGTGGCGGGCAGTGGTACACCATCGACCTAACGACCTACAATATCCCAGCGCCAGAAGAAGGCTTCTTCGTAGCTATGGAGTGGGTAGTAAGCGGCGACAAGTTCTACACCACCAACTTCGCTGACAACTACACGCCCTACGGCCAGATCATGCGTCCCACCTTCGAGTTTAAGGAAAGTCGCACCTGGAACTATAGCATCGGCAAGGGCTGGAGCCTGATTACGCTGGTCAACAACGGCAAATACTACAACGCCATGATTAAGGCGGAAGTAGACATGATTAAGTAAATGCCCGGTATTGCTTGGGTTGGCCGCCGCTTTTCCGGATTAAGTCCGGCGAAGCGGCGGCTTCTTAATTAACGCCTAGCGCCGCTGATGCCACCACCCAAGCCTGAAAAAATCTTCCCAACGTTCCGTCCCGTGGAAGTTGTCGGAACTCATTGTATTTTTGGGAAGTAAACCCTGACCTATGCAGCAACGCGTACTTCTTTTATTTGCTTTGTTTTTACTGCTGCCCGCCCTCAGCTTCGCGCAGGCCAACCGTATTTCCGGCCGGGTGGTAGATCAGAAAACAAAGGAGCCGATTTCCTTCGCCTCCATTGGCCTGAAGGAAGAGCAAGCCGGGGCACTTACCAACGAGTACGGCTTCTTCCAGCTGCCCATGCCCGACAAGAACGCCACCGACTCCCTGATCATTATGGCCCTGGGCTACAAGCGCACGGCCTTGCTGGTAAAGAAAGGCACCAAGATGGATGAACTCATCATTGAGGTGCCCAAGCAAAACATTGTGCTGGAAAACGTGAACATCACGGCCAGCAAAGTAAAAGAGCTGGAAATGGGAGCCCGCACCAACACCCCAGGCGACGGTATGATTCAGGGCATGCCTGGCAGCCAGTACGCGTTCTGGGTGAAGAACGACAAAAGCAAAAAGCTTGGCCTGATTCGCTCCGTGTCGTTTTTCCTGAGCGAAAGCGGCTTCCCGCGGGAGCCATTCCGGGTGCGCATCTACAAGGCCGATGGCAACTACAGCTCGCCCAATACCGACCTGCTGACGGAAAACGTGGTCGTGTCGGCGCCCGGTGGTGGGCAGTGGTTTACCATTGATCTGGCCGCCTACAACATTGTAGCGCCTGAAGATGGTTTTTACGTAGCTATGGAGTGGATTGTGAGTGGCGACAAGTTCTACACCACCAACTTCATGGACTCCTACACGCCCTACGGTCAGATTCTGCGCCCCACCTTCGAGTTCAAGGAAAGCCGTACCTGGAACTACACTATTGGCCGGGGCTGGACGCTCATTACCCTCGCCAACAACGGCCAGCGCTACAACGCCATGATCAAGGCCTCGGTGGATATGTATAAGGATTGAGTGCTTAGTGCTTAGTATGTATGTAAAAGGCCCCGCAACGGTTGTTGCGGGGCCTTTTTCTTTATTGGATGTCCTTTTTTAAGATACAGATGACTTGAGTTCTGCTGAAACGGGCACCATATCGGACGCGAGGGAATGATGCCGAGGTGTATGCTGGGCCTCCAGGTTCAGCAGCCATTGCTTGCGCCATAAGCCCCCACCGTAGCCCGCCAATTGCCCGTTGGAAGCCACAACCCGGTGGCAGGGGACGAGAATGGAAATCCGATTAAGCCCATTGGCCGTGGCCACTGCGCGTTGCGCCCCGGGTTGCAACAAGCTCGCGGCTTGCTGCTGATAAGAGCGCACGGAGCCGTACGGAATAGTCTGCAAGGCCCGCCAGACAGCCTGCTGGAAGGGCGTGCCCGGGGCGAAGAGCGGAACCGAAAACTCGCGGCGGTGGCCTCGAAAATACTCGTTCAACTGCTGTTGCAGTAACTCAAAATGCGGGTTTGGCCCGGGCACAATGGCGGCATTTAACCGCCTGGTCAGATATTTCAACTCCGTTTCCAACATCTTCCGGTCCGCAAATTCCAGCAGGCAGATGCCCTGGGGCACAGCACAGGCCAACATGGGCCCCAAGGGAGTTTCCAGTCGGGTCAGGTCGATGACGCCTTGCTGCCGGCTGTTGGAGGGGGCAACGCCGAATACCGCTTTAAAGGAATCCTGAAAGCCGCTCAACGACTCGTACCCCGCCTCATAGGCCGTACCCGTCACCGATTCGCCGCGCTGGATTCGCTTGAAAGCCCCGTTGAGGCGCACCATCCGCTGGTAGGCCTGAAACGTGAGGCCGTGATTTTTCAGAAACCACCGGCGCAGCGTGGCGGGCTCCAATCCCCTGGCTCGTAGCTGGGCGTCGGTCAGGCGGCTTGCCGGGGCCGCGTGCAGGTCGCGTAGCAGGTCCTGAATGTGCGTAGGGGTTTCGCCCGGCTTTTCCAGCGGCGTACACACCTTGCACGCCCGGTAGCCGTGCAACAGGGCTTCGCGGGCACCCGCAAAGAATTCTACGTTTTCGGGTTTGGGCTTACGCGCCGTACAAGTAGGGCGACAAAAAATGCCGGTAGTTTTCACCGCGGCAATGAAAGAGCCTTCGTAGGCGCCATTTTTATCAACCAGCGCCTGGTAATACTCCTGGTGGCGGGCACTAAGGTCGTTGCTCATTGGAATAGCACGTTGAGCTGCCGGGTCTGCTGCAGGAGGGCCCCAACCTGCTCCTGCCGGCGCGCCAGGAGCTCGAACAAAAAGTTACCCATGCTCACCCGCTTGATGCCAGCCTGCTTCAGGTCTGCCCAACCCGGCAACCCCGGTACGCACAGCACGTTCACGGGCAAGGACGTCTGCCGACACAAAAGCTGCATAGCCGCAACCTCCGCCAGGCCCGGCACAAACAACCCATCGGCCCCGGCCGCGGCATACGCCTGCATGCGTGCCTGGGTCTGCGGCAGAGCGTCCGGCAGGCCCAGCAGGTACGTATCGGTGCGGGCGTTCAGGAAAAGCGGCATGTCATGCGCGCGGCAGAACGCTTTGATCTGCGCTAGGGTGCGGGCGAAATCCGCCGCGTCCACTAAATAACGGCTTCCTTCGCTTACCAGTGAGTCCTCTAAGTTGATACCGACCACGCCCAGGGCGTGCAGCTGCGCAATGTGCTCACAAATGGTGGCTACGTCGCGGCTGTAGCCCGCTTCGAGGTCCACCGTCACGGGTAGCGTGGTGGCCGCGCAGATGCGCTCAACTACCCGCAGCAGATCGGTGAACGGGAGCTGCTCGCCATCCGTGTAGCCCAAAGCACTGGCAATAGCGGCACTGGACGTGCCTACGGCTACAAAGCCGTTTTGCTGGCAGATAGCCGCGCTCCGGGCATCCCACACATTGGGCAGGAGCAGGGGCTCGGATTGATGATGCAGGTGGTGAAAGTAGGTGGAGCGGGTGGAGCTCATAGTCGTTTTTTAAACGAAGGTAGGCGGGCCCAACCAGGGCCGGCAACCGGAAAATGAACAACCATTTTCTTCTGCGTAGCCTTGCCTGTCATTGCAAGCCGGAGGCGAAGCAATCCGTCCTCTGCAATGGGCTGCCCCTTCTTCTACCAAAAAGCCCCTGACGTCCGTACTGGTGCCAGGGGCTTTTCACATTTCAGGGCTTGTCGCGTTGTTCAGGACGGATTGCTTCGCCTCCGGCTCGCAATGACGGCTGCTTGGCCTTACTCCGCCACGAAGACGCGCTTTACCCGGTCACTCACGTTGGTCAGCAGCTCATAGGGAATGGTGCCGATGCGGCCGGCCAGCTCGGTGAGGGTGATGTTCGGCCCGAACACCTCCGCTACGTCGCCGGCCTGCACGCCGGCAATGCCCGTCACGTCGGCCATACACATATCCATGCACACATTGCCCACGATGGGGGCCCGCTGCCCGCGAATAACCACTTCGCCCCCGCCGTTGCCGAAGCGCCGGTCGTACCCATCGGCGTAGCCGATAGCCAGGGTGGCAATGCGCCGCTCGTAGTCCGTAGCCTGGCCGCGGCGGCTGTAGCCCACCGTCTGGCCCGGGGCTAGCGTCTTCACCTGCGAAACCGTGGTTTGCAGCGTACTGACGGGGTACAGGGCATCCTGCTGCTGGCCGGTCGCTTCTACTCCATACAGCCCGATGCCTAGCCGCACCATATCAAAATGGCTGTCGGGGAACCGAATGATGCCCGCTGAGTTGAGGGCGTGCTTCAGTACGGAATAGCCAAGCGCGGCTTCGAGCTGCGGAGCCATCCGGCTGAACGCGGCCAGCTGCTGACGGGAAAAATCATTATGCTGGGCTTCGTCGGCGCCGGCCAGGTGCGTAAGTAGGCTAGCCACGCGCAGCTGGGCGCGGTGCGTTTGCAGTAGCGCGCACAGCTCCTCCAGGTCTTCCTCGGTAAAGCCCAGCCGCCGCATGCCGGTATCCAGCTTCAGGTGCATGGGGGGCAAGGGTTGTTCCTGAGCGGCGCGCAAGTAATCGGCCAGCGCTTCAAAAGAGTAGATTTCGGGCTCCAGATGATACTGGCGCAGCTTCTGAAAAGAGTCCGGCGAGGGGTTCATCACCATCAGCGGCAGGCTGATGCCTTGCTGGCGTAAGTCCACGCCTTCATCGGCATAGGCCACAGCCAGGTAGTCGGCACGGTGAAACTGCAGCAGGTTGGCCACTTCATAGGAGCCGCTGCCGTAGGCAAACGCCTTTACCATCACCATCAGCTTGGTGCCCGGCTGCAGGCGGCTGCGGTAGAAATTCAGGTTGTGGACCAGCGCATCCAGGTTGACTTCGAGCACCGTGCCGTGGATTTTCTGCTGAAACACCGCCACGATTCGCTCAAACCCAAACCGCCGTGCGCCCTTCACCAGAATGGTTTCGTGTCGAAACTGGTCGGGACGGAAATCCGCCAGAAACGCCGCCGTATCGGGGTAAAATTCCGCCGACGCACCAGGGAAGGCCACCGCGCTGGCGCTGATATCCGGCCCGATACCCACCAAACGCTCCACGCCGTGCGTAGCCAGCTGCTGCGCCACCCGGGCGTAAAGCTCCGGCCCCGCCAGCCCCGACTCCAGCACGTCGGACAGAATGAGGGTTCGGCGGCCGCGACGGGGCTGGCGCACCAGCGCATCCAGGGCCAAACTCAAGCCCGCCAGGTCATTATTGTAGGTGTCGTCCAGGATGTAGCAGTCGTTCAGGGCCTGCTTCATTTCCAGGCGCATGGCCACGGGGTGCAGCCGGTCGAGGCGGCGCTGGATTTCGGCGGGGGCCACCTGGCGCCAGAGCAGCACCATCAGGCAGTGCAGGGCATTTTCCAGGGAGGGCTCATCGGCGAAGGGCACGGTGAAGGTGTGCTCCTGCGGCAGCGGGCGGCGCTGGGCCACGCGCACCACGGTGCGGTCGGCAGTGGCTTCGAGCACCGTAACGGCTACGTGCGCCTCCTGCGGGTGCTGGCGGCTCCACGTGAAGGTGCGGCTGGCATCCAGCAGTTGCTGGGCAGCGGCGTGAATGAGGGCGTGGTCGCGGCAGTAAAACAGCGTATCGACGTGGCGGAACAGCTGCATTTTCTCCGCCACTTTCTCGGCCGCCGAGCTGAAACCAGCATCATGGGCCGTACCCAGGTTGGTGAAAATGCCCAGCGTGGGCTGGATGACGGCCGCCAGCCGGGCCATTTCGCCGCGCTCCGAAATGCCCGCTTCGAAGATGCCAAAGGTGTGCGTGCGGTTGAGCTCCCACACACTCAGGGGCACGCCCACCTGCGAGTTGTAGGAGCGCGGACTTTTGCAGAGCAGCTCATCGGGGCTCAGCATCTGGGCCAGCCACTCCTTTACGATAGTTTTGCCATTGGACCCGGTGATGCCCAGCACCGGCACCCGAAACTGCGCCCGGTGGCGGGCTACCAGTTCCTGCAAAGCCCGCAGGCTGTTGGGCACCACCACAAAGCCCGCTTCGGGGAAAGCAGCCGGACCGCCCGGAATTTCACTTGCGCTATCGACCACAAACTGCCGCACGCCGCGCTGGTAGAGCTCGGGCAGGTAGCGGTGCCCATTGTGCTGGGCACCCCGGATGGCAAAAAACAACGAGCCAGCTGCTACGCCCACCCGGCGGCTGTCGAGCAGCAGGTACTGAACCGCCAGGGTCGGATCGGTGGGGGCCTGCAGCAGCGTGCCATCTACCAAGGCCGGCAAATCAGAGTATAGCAGCATACGGCAAAGGTACAACCGACCCTCCTCATCCATTGCAGGTGGGCGGCAGTCATCAAACCATTCAAGTACCTTTGGGTTCTGCCCTGTTCTCTCACCCGCCTCTTGCCTCAGTGACTCGTTACCATTCTGCCGCCCTGCTTGCCTTCCTGATCTGGGGCTTTTTCCCTATTCCGCTTAAAGCATTGGCGGGCTACTCCAGCGGGCAAATTTTGCTTTTCCGGGTGCTGGTCTCCCTGGGCTTGTTACTGATTATCAACCTACTGCTGCGGCGCACGGCTATGCGCATCCTGGTGCAGCAATACCGCCAAGCCACCCAGGCCGAGCAGCGCCGGGTGCTGCTGCTTACCGTGGGCGGCGGGCTGTTGCTCGTGGGCAACTGGCTGCTCTTTATCTACACCATCAACCAAGTGAGCGTGCAGGCTGGCTCGTTTGCGTACCTGATTTGCCCCATTATCACGGCCCTGCTGGGCTTTGTGGTGCTGCAGGAGCGGCTTCACCTGCGGCAGTGGCTGGCTATTGGGCTCAGCGCGGGCAGCTGCGCCCTACTGGGCATCGGGGATTTGCACGCGCTGGGGCTGAGCGTGGTGGTGGCCCTTACCTACGCCTTTTACCTTATTTCTCAGCGCCTGCTCCGGGACTACGATAAACTGCTGCTGCTCCAGATTCAGCTGCTGCTGGCGGCCGTGGTGCTGCTGCCCATAGCCCACTCCCTGCATGCCGACCTGAACGCGGGCTTCCACGATAGGCATCTGCTGCAAATGGCCGGCGTGCTGAGCATTTGCTTTACCATTATTCCGCTGTTTCTCAATCTGTACGCCCTAAATGCCCTGCCCTCCGGCACCGTAGGCATTCTGATGTACCTGAACCCGCTGGTAAGCTTCGTGCTGGCGTTCCTTTACTTCCACGAAGCAGCCACCCTCACCCAGGCCGTAGCCTACGTGGCTATTCTGGCTTCGGTAGTGCTGTATAACCTGCCAGAGAAGCAAGTTGCTGGTTGTTAGTCGTTCGTGGCTGGTTATTCATTATCCATTGCTCCAAGAACAACAGTTAACTACTTAAAACCCCGCTCCTACCCGCACCCCGGTACTGAGTTGCTGGCCTGAGCGCAGGCCCGTGTACACATCTACCCGAAAAAGCTTGAAGATGTGCTCGATGCCGGCCCCCAGCTCAACGTAGTGGCCCACGGCAGGCGTGCTGAGGTAATTGAAAGAGGCTACTTCCTGCCATTTGAGGCGGCGCAGCAGCGGGATTTTATTGAGGAAGAAGCCGTTGAAGTGGTGGTTTACGTGGGCTTCCAGGTAGCGCTGGCGGGTGCTGAACCGGTAGTAATCCAGCAGCTGAAACTGGTCGAAGTTAGCGGCGAATACGGTGAGGTTGCCCGAGAAATGGCGGTAGTCCATAAACGAAAGGCGCGGTGTGCCCACAAATCCGCCCACGGTAGCATCTATGTGCGTCTGCCCGAAGAGGCCCAGCTCCAGGTCTTTCTTTATACCCGCTTCCAGACGCGTATAGCGGACGTCGGAGCCCAGAATACCACTAATGCCCTGGCGCCAGGCAGCGCGCAGCGTGGGGCTTTTCGAGCCCAGGTTGAACTTCCCATCGGGCCGGATGATGTACTGCTGCCCGGGCTGCCACGTTAGCTCGGCAAAGACGGTGAGCGACTGGTTGCGGCCGAAGGTAGGGTCGGGTAGTTCGTCGCTTATGGGCACGTTGGGCGTGAAAGCGCGGCCCGGCACGTCCACCAACACTTTTCGGCTGTGGTTTTGCAGCTCGCGACGGTCGGCGTAGCCCAGGGCCGTGCGCAGCATGAGGCCGTTTACCAACTCGTGCCGGAAGTTCAGCTCGCCCCCATCGCGCTGGTAGAGCTTGGCGTAGTTGCGGTTGCGCAGCAGCGTATAATCGGTATTGATGAAAGGCGTAAGCTGGCTGGCCGGGTCGAAGTTCTCAATGGTGCGCCCCAGCATAAAGCCTACCCGCGTGAACGACAACGGCCGGAATGTGTAACCCCCGGCCAAGCTGGGGCTGAATAGCTGCGCCCCAAACCCGTAGCGCAAAGCCGGCGTGAGCGAATAGCTGCGGCGGTCTTCGTAGCGCTGGGTGTAGGTACCTTCCAGGTTCAGCACCACGCCCTCCACGGTGTTGTACTGCAGCTGGGTGAAGACAGGCTCCACGCGCAGGTAGCGCCGCCGGAAAGAGTTGGAATAGTTGTAGCCCGTGAGCAGCACCTGCACCGGGCCCAGCTCGTTGCGCTTGCGGTCCAGCGAGTCCTGGTAGGGCTTGGAGCGTTTGATTACCTCGGCGCTGTCCTTCACGTGGTAGTCCTTGCGCTCCTCGGCGGTGAGGGGTACCGGACGGATATCGTTCCAGAACGTGGAGTCCCGCTCGTTGGCGCCTTTCTCAATGCGCAGGACTTCGCCCCGGCCCAGGGGCTCTACCCCGGCCACGGCCTCGGGCTGGGCTTCGGCGGCTTTCACCTGCTCCCGCACCCGGCGCCGAAGGTTGGGCAGGCTGGGCCGCTGCTTTTTCACCTCGGCCACGGTTTCGCGGGTTACCGGGGCTTCGGGCTTAGTGGTGGCAGCTACTTCCTTCTCGGCGGGCCGGGCCGGGTACGTGGCCTGCACGCGGTAGTTACTGAATACGGCGTTGAAGGAGCCACTGCCCTTAAAGCCCATCCCGCTGCCCGTCATGCCCACTTTCTGCGACTGTAGCACCCACACATCGGGGCGGCCGGGCGCGGGCATGTATTGCTGCTCGATGCGAATAGACTCCACGTATTCGATGCCCGAGTTTTCGCCCAGAGTCAGGTCGAGGCTGTGCAGGCGCCAAGCCCCGTCTACGAGGTAGATATGGCCCGAGAAAGCGGGGTCGTTGCGGTGGCGGGGCGTGACTTTAATCTTGTGAATCGGCTGGCCATTCTGCTCGGTGGTGCCCACCAGCTCGTAGCGGTAGAACAGAAAAGCATTCTGCGCAATAGGCGACACAAAACCCCGCTCCGAGAAGCCCGACTGCAGCAGGTTGTCGTAGAAGTTGAAGTTGCGGCCCGAGGCCCGGTTAAAGCTGAAGCCCCGGCTGTTGCCGCTGATGCGCGAGGCTATCATCCGCTCCCGAATAACGTTAGGCTGCCGGAAGCTCAGCTCCGACACCGACTCGGACAGGTAGATAACCCCCGGCTTGAGGCTGGGGTCAGTTTTAAACAACCCCAGGATTTTGGCCGGCACATCAATCAGCCGCACCAGCCCTTTGATGTAGGTGCGGGCCGTGAAGGCCGCCACTTCGGCCCGGTGGTAGCGCCGCCACTCAATGGCGTGCTGCACCAAGGCATAGGCCGGGTCCCGGTCTTTGGCACGCACCAGTACTTCCTTCAGCTGGTAGCTTTCGGGCTGCAGCACTACGTCTAGGGTGGTGGCGGTGTCGCCACCGGCTACGCGCACGGTAGCAAAATGCGGCCGGAAGCCCACATACTGGTATACCAGCTCGTAGGAGCCCGGCTCTAGGCGCAGCTGGTACTGTCCCTGCTCATTGGTGGCGGTACTCTGCGTGGTGTTGCGCACGGCCACGTTGGCAAAGGCCAGCGGGGCTTTATCGGGCCCGGTTACGCGCCCGCGCACCACGCCGGCGCAGGCCTGGTACGATACCCATAACAACAACAATTGCAGTAATCCAGCACGCCACATAACAAAGTCCGGTTCAGTCGTAGTTTCGGTGAAGATAGAGACAAACTCCAGCCAGCAAGTTGCGTCAAGCTGGACAAAGGGGGCCGAACGACTTACCACCGGGCTGCGTTACCTTAGTCAACCCGGCGCCGGTGGCGCTTTTTCTTCCTTATGAATCAACGCCCGAACAAAACGTACACGCCCGGCGAAGCCCTCCAAAAAATAGCGGCTTTCTGCACTTACCAAGAAAGAAATCAGCGGGAAGTAGCTGAGAAGCTGCGCAGCTACGGTTTGGATGAGGATGAAGCGGGCGAAATTATCATCCGTCTCAGCCGCGAAAAGCTGCTCGACGAAGAGCGGTATGCCAAGAGCTTCGTGCGGGGCAAGTACCGCCAGAAAAAGTGGGGCCGCCGCCGCATCCAGCAGGAGCTCAAGCAAAAGGGCCTCTCCGACTACTGCATCAAAGCCGGCATGAAGGAAATCGACGGCGACGAGTACTACCAGAACCTGACCACCCTGCTGGAAAAAAAGGACGCCCAGGAAAAAGAGCGTCATCCGGCCAAGCGACGCCAGAAGCTCACCCAGTTTCTCACGCTTAAAGGCTACGAGCAGGACCTAATCCGCATGGCCCTGGAAGACTTGGGCAAAGCCCCCGAAGACGCGGACGAGGCATACGAAGACTAATGGCTTGCTACGCATGCCCTATACGCGGTATCCACATAGCTTATGCAGGCACCGCGTATAGGCTAATGACAATGTCTAGGTGTTCGTGCAGCGGACTAACTTAGACATCGTCATGACTTGGCAAAGGGCTACCTGAGCTGCTGGGCGTCATAGTCGGAACGAAGCAGGCCAAACAGCTGGGCGTCCTGCCATTCATTGTAGAGGAAGTACCGCTCACGCTGGAGACCTTCTTCCCGAAAGCCCTGCTTTTCGAGGCAGCGGCGGGAAGCTACGTTACGTGGGTCTGCGTCGGCCTCGAGCCGGTGCAGGTTAAGCTCCGTGAAGGCGAAGCGCACCAGAGCGGCCAGGGCTTCGGACGCGTAGCCCTGCCCCCAGTGCGCCGAGCCCAGGGCGTAGCCCACGCCCGCGTGGCGGTGCGCGGCATGGAGCCCGTAGAGGGTAGCGGTGCCAATTACTTCGTCGTCGGTGAGGTGGGTGATTCCCCACTGGAACAGGCTCCGCTCCCTGAATAGGCTTTCTATCTGGGTTTGCAGCTCCGTGGCTTCAGCAAGGCTAGTGAATTGCTCACGGCTCCAGTAGCGCATCACGGCCGGGTCGGAGAAAATGGTGAACAGCGCCGGCACGTCCGCCGGGGTAAGCCAGCGCAGGCGCAGGCGGAGGGTAGTGAGCGTGGGCAGCTGCGTAAGGCCAGATAGAAATGCGGGGGCGGCGGTGGTCATGCAGTAAGCATACAACCGGGTGGGCATTATTGCAACCGGGGCCGGGCCGGCAGCGCCAATTGGCGCGTGAGCACCACGCGGCGGCCCGTCATGGTTTCGAGCATAGGCCGCAAGATCAGCTCGGCATTCTCGTTGGTTTGGGCCAGAATACCCGACTGCAGGGCGGCCCGGCGCACGTTCTGCTCGGCGTACTTGTAACCGGCGTCCACCAACTCGGCATCCTGCAGAAAGCCATTCTCCACGCTGTACACTTTGCTGTTTTTGTGGTCGATTTGCCAGGTGCACAGCTCGGCCGGGGGCAGGGCTACGCGCACCACTGAGTCGCCCTCAAACACTACGTCCTGGGCCCGCACCTTACGCAGGTCGAGGCAGCCCACGGCGTCGCCCGCCACAATAAGCGCGACTTTGGCGTCGGGCAGAAAGCGGTAGGTGCTTTTTTTGTACTCCACCACATCCTTGAAGTGGTAGCGCACCAGCTCCAGCCGGCCCAGGCTTTCTACTTTCTGCAGCACGGTGTTGTGCGTGACGGTCACGCGCGGCTCGGCGCGCAGCAAGCTAAAATCGGACAAGGACGGCTGCACTTTCCGCCACAGAAACCAGCCCAGCAGGAGCAGAAAAGCCAGGGGCAGCAAGCGGCGCAGAAGACGGGCAAGAGGCATGAGCAAGCAGGTTAATCTGCCACAACCTACGCAAGCCGCGCGGTTTTTGCCGATTGAGTGGCCGGGCTTTCCGTATTTTGCCAGCCGTTATGCTTCAACTGCCTGCTCTTTTGCTAAGCCAAACGCCGCTTTCGGCCCGGCAGACTGCCTGGCTGAAGCGCCATTACGGCTGGCTGCTGGGCGCTTTGTGGCTGCTGATGCAAGTGGCCCTGCTCTGGAAGCACGGCGGCCCCCGGCACGTCAACGACAGCAACCGTTACATCATCTACGCCACCCAGATTGCCGAGCAGTGGTTTTTCGAGCACGACCACAACCTGCGCTACGTAGGCTACCCATTTTACTGCAGTTTGTGGCTGGCCCTGGGCTGGGGCGAGTGGGGCATTGTGCTGGGCCAGATGCTGGTTGCCGGCGCGGCGGCTTGGGCCTTTCATCAGGCGTTGCTGCACCTCACGGGCCGGGCCCTGGTAGCCGGGGGCGCCACCGCCTTGCTGCTGGGGTGGTTTGACACGCAGAATCTGAATGCCTACGTACTCACCGAGTCGCTGTTTACCAGCGGTATTATTCTCTGTTTCTGGGCGTTTACTAAAGCCCGGAACCGGTGGGGTATCATTCGCCTGGTGCTGCTGGCGCTGGGCACGGCCTTGCTTCGCCCCAATGGCTTCCTGGTGCCGCTGGCATTACTGATAGGGGCGGGCTGGCAGTGGCGGCGTTGGTTGCTGGGCCCGGCCTGCCGCCCCTGGCTGGCCCTCGTAGTTTTGGCGGCGGCACCCGTGGTCTGGGTGGTCCTGAATAAGCTGCTGCTCACCTTTACCCTCGTGGAAACCTACCTGCGCGGAGAAATCATTTATGCCTACACAGCCTGGACGCTGCAACCCCGGGAGCCGCTGCAGTTGCCGCCCCCGGGCCTGAGCCCCGTGCTTCGCCTCGGCTACTTCGTGCTGCACAACCCCGTGTACGTAACCAAGCTGGCCTTGCTGAAGGGCGGCCTATTCTTCAGCTACGTCAAGAGTTACTATTCTTTTGGCCACGTGCTGGCCGTAGTGCTGGTTATCTACCCGTGTTACTGGCTAGCCTGGGTGGGCAGCCGCGCGGAGGAATTCGCGGTGGGTGTTCGGACCTTTCTGGTGGCCGTGGTGGCCTTACAGGGCTTCATTGTGATGCTAACGGTGGAGGACTGGGACGTACGGTTCCTGATACCGGTGCTGCCCTGCATTTTTGCGCTGGCGGCCCTGGGGGCCGCCACTCTACTCGCCCGGTTCGGGGAAGGGCCACCACGCACTGCGCGCCCCGAATCGTTGCCGGAACCCAGCCCAGGCCTGTAGCCCGCCCGTGTGCACGGCCACTACGGTGCTGCCCTCCGCGAAGTAGCCCTGCTCCACCAACTGCAGGATGCCCCACAAGAGCTTGCCGGTATAGATAGGGTCGAGCAGCACCCCATGCCGCTGCTGGAACGTCTGGATAAACGCCAGCAGATCCGGCGAAAAGCGCGCGTAGCCTCCATGGTGAAACTCGGTATGAATCGTCCAGTTGCCTGCTGCATCTTCCTTTCCAACAGGCTGTAGTAAGGTTCGCACCTCCGCCTGCAGAAACTCACCGCCCCGCAAAGCCGCTACGCCCACGGCTTTTTCCGGCGGCAGCAAGCCTGAAACAATACCCGCCAGCGTGCCCCCGGTACCACAAGCCACGGCCAGGTAATCGAAGGGAGTATGCGCCCGCAATTCGGCAACTAACTCGGCGCAACCAGGCAAGGCCAGGGCATTGGTGCCACCTTCCGGCAGCACGTACGCCGGGCCGGTTTCCCGTTGAAGGTCAGCTATCCAGGCAGCCTCGTGGCGGCGCAGGTAGGTGGTGCGGTCCACAAAGCGCAGCTGCATCCCATCGGCCCGGGCCTGCGCAAGTGTAGGGTTTAGCGGCTGCCGGGCCAGCTCTTCCCCCCGCACAATGCCGATGGTCTGAAACCCGGCCAGTTTTCCGGCGGCGGCCACGGCCGCCAAGTGGTTGGAGTAAGCTCCTCCGAACGTGAGCAGAGTAGACTGCTGCTGCTGCTGGGCTGCCTGCAGGTTATATTTGAGCTTGCGCCACTTGTTGCCGGGCAACTGCGGATGAAGCAGGTCGTCGCGCACGAGCAGGAGGCGGATACCCCGCGCCAGTGCCGCCGGTTCGGGCAAGGGCTGCACGAGCAATGAAGAACCAGGCGGAGGCAGCATAAGGCGGAAAACGGTAAACGCAACAGAACCTTACCCGCCACCGCCAGGGCGGTCAGATAAGGTTCTGCCAGATACTCGAGACTAATTAAGCTACCAGCTGTTCGGGTGCCGCGGTGGCGGCGGGCTGACGGCGTAGCGCGTACACGACCGTGCCGAGCAGGGCCAGAATCAGCAAGATGGAGGAAACCAGGGAAACGGTATTGCCTATGGAGTAGGCAGTAGGCTCGAACCGGAATTCGATGGTGTGCTTTCCGGTGGGCACCTGCATAGCCCGCAGCACGTAGTTGGCGCGCACGTACGGAGCTGGCTTGCCATCAATAAAGGCATTCCAGCCATCCTTGTAGTAAATCTCGGAGAAGACCACGAAGCCATCCTGCACGGCATTTACCTTGTACGTGAGCTTATCCGGGGAGTACTGCGTGAGGGCAATAGTAGAGCCGACGGTAATGAAGTTGGTTTTAGCAAGCGGGAACTTGGCTACATCCACCACGGCAGTGGTAGCCGGACTCAGGCTGGTCAGGGCCTTGATTTCCTCATCGGGAGTTTTCACGGGCTGCACTTCGCTCACAAACCAGGCGTTGCCCAGGGCGCCAGGGTTGCGCTGCACCTGCAGCCCGCCCTGAGCCTGCTGGCTGGGCACAATCACGTAGCGCGTGTTCAGCATGTTAAGTACGCCGGGGTTGCCTTGGGCCAGCTGCCGCTCAATCAGGTCCTGGTAGCGGCGCAGCTTAGCACCGTGGTACCCGCCGATGCTCTTGTGGAAGTAAGAAGTATTGGCTTCGTTGAAAGGGTTGCTGGCGTTGTATACCCGGTAGCTCAGGTCCTTGTCCTGCAGAATCTGCTGATCGGCCTGGGTGGGGACAAACTGCTGAGCTACGGTTTCGCGCTGGAAGTTGTCGTCGTTGAGGTAGCGCTTATCCACGCCCCAGAGGTCCACCAGCGTTAGCACCCCAACCAGGGCAGCGGCCAGCGTAGCTGTGAGCTTGCGCTGCAAGTAAAACCAGAGAATAGCCCCGGTGAGTACAATGAACAGCAGGGAGCGGAACACGTCTTTGTGCATGAGCGAAGCCCGGTCCTGGCGGAGGGCATCCAGCGGAAAGCCTTGCTGCTGTAGGCTGCTATCAATAGGCGAAGCAAAATCAGCCCCCAGCCCTACTAAGTACGCCAGCAAGCAGAGGCCGCCCGTGATACCGACGGCGTAGAGCACCTGGCGTTTCAGCAAGGCCGTTTCGGGGGTATCAGCAGGTTTGGGTGCCAGCGCCGGGTACGCCGCGGAGGTGGCTACCACGGCAGGCTGAGCCCGTAGCACCCGCGCCAACGCCAGCACAGCCAGCAGGGGCACGGCCAGCTGAGCTATGACCAGGGCCATGCTCACCGAGCGAAACTTGTTGTAACCCGGGAAGTAATCAAAGATCAGGTTGTTGAAGACCTCAAAGTTTTTGCCCCAGGCCAGCACGATGGACAGCACAGTGGCCGCCAGCAACCACCAACGCGTACGACGGTCGGCCACAAACAGGCCAAGCACAAATAGCAGCAGTACGCCGGCGCCCAGGTAAACGGGGCCACTGGTAATCGGCTGGTCGCCCCAGTACAGGGGAAGCTGCCGGAGCACATCCTGGAGCTGGGCTGGAGGTACCCCTAGCTGAGCCAAGGCCTGGGCCGTAGCCGAGCTTTCACTGAGTGCCCCCTGAGAAGCGCCACCGTAGTAGTTGGGCACCAGCAAGGTGATGGTTTCGCCCACGCCATAGCTCCACTGGAAGGCGTAGTCGCGGTCGAGGCCGGAGCCGGCTTCCTCCACTGCGGCAGTAGGCTGGCCCGGGGCCGTAGGAGCAGGCGTTTTCAGCTCCGAGCGGCCCCGAATACTGTATTTACCGTATTCCAGCGTGGTATACAGACGACCAAAGCTCACGCCCACGGCCAGCACGGCGGCCAGGCCCAGAATGGCAACCCGGCTGAGCAGGGCCGGCAGGCGGTTTTCCCGCACCGCCGCCACCAGCTCTATCAGGCCGAAGATGAGGATCATCAACAGTAAATAATAGGTTATCTGCAGGTGGTTGGAGCGCAGATTCATGGTCAGCCCCAGCGCAAACAGCGCGGCGCCCAGCCATTTATTACGCCGCAGGGCCACCAGCAGGCCCGCCAGCACCAGGGGGGCGTAGGCCAGCGCCAGCGACTTGGTATTGTGCCCCGCCGACAGAATGATGAGGTTGTAGCTGGTGAAGCCCAGGGCAATGGCTCCTACCACGGCCAGCAAGGGCCGCACTCCCAAGGCCACAAAAAGGATGTAGCCGCAGAGCAAGGTCAGGAACAGGTTGGCCACTACGGCCGGCAAATTCAGGGTAAAGATCTTGTGCAGGTAGCCCGATAAGTCGCCCGGAAAGTGGGTACTGATCAGGTAAGTGGGCATGCCGGAGAACATGGAGTTCGTCCAGAGGGCTTCCTTGCCCATGACCTCGCGGTACTGCGCCGCTTCGTGCGCTCCGCCGTTGAACTGCACAATGTCGTGCTGGGCCAGCGTCTTGCCATCAAATAGGATGGGCGCGAAGTAGATGGCGGCCAGCACCAGAAAAAATAAAACAGCCAGCAGGTGCGGCAGCACCCGCCGCCACAATGGCGCGGGGCCAGGGGAAACGGTTGTCATTCGGCGTGAAAAGAAGCTAATACAGACCAGGAGGGCGCTACACCCAACAAAGCAGCCCGAAGGTAGCCCGATTATTTTATTTCCCCGGCCAGCAGGCACCGCCTTTAGCTAGCCTTTTTTTCGGTTTTAAAGGTAAAAACCCCGGCTGTTTTGGTTAAAACAACCGGGGTTTATAAGATTAGGCTTCAAGCGGGTGTACGCTATTTCACTTCCTCAAATTCTACGTATTCTCCGCCTTTGAAGCCCTGGGGTTTGCGCGGCTGCTTAGGGGGCACATAGTCTACGTGGACGCCGCCAGTTGAAGGCCCTGGGGCGGCTGGCGGCTGCTCAAAGGGCACTTCTGTTCCAAATTGCTGGCCGAAGTTCTTCATCTGTTTTCTGACTACCCGCCCCAGCAGCATGCGCAGGAGCACCGGCAGCACAAACCGCACGAACAGAAAAACAAACAGCAGGATAAGCAGGAACTTCGGCATCTCTCTGGGCAGCTAAGCTAGCCAATTGGCGTGGTGGGTTGAAAGTAAAAATCAGCCGTGGCGGCACTTTCGAGCTGCGCAGGTAGGCAGGGCTCCAGTTCCAAACGAGCTGATAACACAAATGGTTTGTAGCCTAGCTCGCTTAACAGTGCCACCACTTGGCGGCGGTTTTCGAGGCCGTTCAGCTCCGTCTGGATAAGGGGGCGGTGGCGGCGTAGCGTGGCCTGCATGTGCCGAAACACCTCGTACTCGAACCCCTCTACGTCGCACTTTACAAAATCCAGGCGCGTCAGGTCGGCCAGCAGCTCGTCGGGGTTGCGCATGGGCACTTCGTAGGTGCGCACATAATGCTCCTGCGGGTTGCTGGCGGCTATCTTCGTCATGCCGTGGTGCAACAGGCCGTCCCGCTCCGGGGTGCCCATCTGCACCGTGGTGTTTTCGCCGCCCAGTGCATAAGGCAGCAGCGTCAGGTTATCGTAGCCGCTCAGCCGCACATTGTCGCGCCAGATGGTCTGAAACGCCGGAATGGGCTCCACGGCCAGCACCCGGCCCGCCGGCCCGGTTAGCTTGGAGAGCATCACGGAGTAGTAGCCGAGGTTGGCGCCAATATCCAGGCACACGTCCCCGGGCTTTACAATCCGACGCAGGAAAAACAGCTCCGGGTATTTGGCTTTGCCCCAGCCAGCCCCCACCAGGCGTAGGTACACGCGGCTCACCAGCCGGATGTACGTCTCGAAGCCTAGGGTGCGCACCAGCAGTTTGCGGAGGTCTTTCATCATAACAGCCGCAAAGATGCCGGAAAGGAAGATAACCAATCAAACCTCTCAAAAATATTAAGTATATGGTATGCTTTTTGTCGAGCCGTGAACTTCTGTGTTGTCAATATCGTTGATGGCGGCTTTATCCTGATTTTCTTCTCTTTTCTATTCCCTTTTTATGAAAGTACTTTTTCTCATTTATGCTGCTTTACTAGCGGGAGGCACTAACGTAGCAGTAGCACAAAGCTCCTTCTCTTCCCAGGTTGATTCGACTAGTTTGGCTGCCCGGCCCGATGCCCGGCCCGAACCGGTGAGTTCCACAAACTTCCGGTTTCAGCGCTATAAGTGGGACGTCAGCGTGGATGCCTCCTTTGTTCTACCATCAATCTATCAAGTGAGTTATGGATACGGATTCTATACTGTTTATGACCCCTTTTTCTATGGTTCTTGGAGTGGGCCCACCTCAAGCCGTTCAACTCGGTTTATGGTACGCCGCAACGAAACCGTAATGACGCGCACTAACATTCCAGTTCGCAAAGGCGCTTATCGAATGTCGCTGCATTTAGATGGATTGAATAGCCGCGTTAGTAAAGACAGCATCCGATTTAATAATCCGAGCTACAGAGACGCCTTCCTTTTTCCGGTATCCCAGAACTCTTTCAACGCGAGCGTGGCCGTGGGCTACGAATGGCAGCATCAAATGGGGCGCTTCCAATTTATATACGGTTACAATATGTTTGTTAATGGTGGGGCGAATCGGGAAACGGGTACTTGGCGTACTTCAGAAGGGTTACGGGAGGATTATACTTCTACTGCCCGTTACGTAGGTATTGGCCTCGGACCACTTGCTGGTGTAAAGTTTTTTATCCATTCTCGTTTCTCTCTATCACTGGAAGGAGCCTATACCGTTGCCTATAACCATCGTCGGTTTGAGTCAACAATAACGTCATATACTTACGTTGTGCGTAATGCAACGATGAATAGTATTTCTTATGGCCTAACGCCTATTTCAGCGTTCAATGCCACTTTTCATTTTGGCAGAAGGGTGAACCCATAGCGCCGTCGCGGCGGCTACCAGCCCGCCTACCAGGTACCAAGCCACCGTCATAGCCCTGGTTTGGGGAGTACGGTTGCTGGGTCCATTTCCGAGGCCTAACGGCCCTGGCAAAGTCACGCCCCCAATGCCCGCCGCCAGCCCTAGCGCAGCGCCACGCCACCATACGCCCCGGCCACTGCCCACTAGGCTATAGTATAAGCCATTGCTCAGGATGTCACCGGCCAATGTCAGGCCATAGGCGTTAGAAGCGTCGGGTTGAGGGGCATCCGCTGCCCGTAGAATTTTGCGCAGGCCCCGCTCGCCAAGGATGTCCATGCGGGGCGCATCCGTCGGCCGCACGCGCCGCACGGTTTCATGAATCAGGGTCACGACAACGGCACCGGTAAAACCAC
Organism: Hymenobacter lutimineralis; assembly: GCF_008271285.1. Taxonomy (NCBI): domain Bacteria; kingdom Pseudomonadati; phylum Bacteroidota; class Cytophagia; order Cytophagales; family Hymenobacteraceae; genus Hymenobacter; species Hymenobacter lutimineralis. The sequence continues at coordinate 58,224 of NZ_VTHL01000003.1, forward strand.
TGGCCAAAGCGCGTAAAACGGAGTTCGGGGAAGACGATTTTTTCATTGGAAAAGCAGAAAACGATGGAAGAATCAGGCCTGATTTAGCCGTTACAAAGCTGTAGACCCTGAGCTAGACCGAAAAAATTGCCAAGTAGCTTGCGCGGTTTCCGCGCCGCTCTTTATCTTTGCAGCCCTTGAAAGCCACTCGGGCTTCGGGAAATGCCTGTTTAGCTCAGTTGGTAGAGCAGCTCATTCGTAATGAGCAGGTCGTTGGTTCGAGTCCAATAACAGGCTCACAAACAAAAGCCCCCGCATTCGTTAGTACGATGCGGGGGCTTTTCTCTTGCTAGTAGTTTGCCAGCAAACTACTAGCAGCCTAGCTGTCGATGTTTACGTGGCCAAGGGAGCCGCGGTCAGAACGACGAGCATCCTGGTCACGGTCGAAGGAAGACGAAGAAGCCGTTGAGGCTGAAGAAGGCATCGTGCGCTTGTTCCACTCCGAGGAACGCTGCGAAGACTCTACGCGGGGAATGTTGCCCGAGCGGTAGTCGTTGCGGCGGGCTTTGGCGGTGCTCCACTCATTGTCGCTGGTTTTCTGCGAAGAGCGCGAAGCCAAGTAGCCGAGGCCGCCCAGCAGCAAGGCGCCACCCACGACTTTCTGCGTGGTAGTGAGCTTATTGAATTGCTCCGTAGCCTTAGTACCCAGATCTTTCACGGACTGGGGCAGCTGATTCATGGTTTCGCGCCAGTCGGTTTGGCTGATCCAAGACTGTACTCCCGACTTGCCTTGGGTGAAACGCTCCTCTACGCTGCTCAGCAAATCTCCTGCATTCATCGAAGCAGACGACTCGGTGTTGACAGCATTGGTGCTCCGGGTGCTGCTGGTCTGGGCTTTAGACGATACATCCTTCTGGGCACCCTCGCGCTGCGTAGCGCCGCTAGTGCTGCTATCCGAAGCCGAAGCTTGCTGGGCAAACGAGGACGGTGTAGAAGACTGAGCGTTTTTATTGGAATTCGAATTACTCGAAGAGGGTTGATTTTGCTTATTTTCCATGACGAGGAAGGGTGGTTAGATAGAACAATAACGCTGCTGCCGGCTAGGCAGCTTCTGGCTACTATTCGTAAGTTTGCCTTCCTAGGTTACAAAAAGAACAGGGTTTTATACACTCATTCTCTGCTACATCACCTGCTAATGGCCGCTTGTAAGAAAGCCGGTGGCGGCGGCGCTTGATCATGCATCCGTGGCCGCCCCCTGTCATCATGGCAAAAGCAGCCTCGTGCTTACCCGACCAGTTAGGGTGTAAGCAACAGGATCAGGCCGCGCCAGCGCCGCGGTGCATCTTTGTAGGATCTGGCAATGGCAGCCCGTTGGCGTAAAGGTGGGCTTCGTCGCGGCCGGCCTGCCGGGCTTCCGCCTCGAAGCGGTTGGCGTAGTAGCCCACCCGCATCGATTCGAGCAGGTAACGGCCCAGGAAGCCGAAGTAGCCGTGCTGTTGGTACTGCCGAATGTGGCACATCTCGTGCGCCACCCAATAAGGGTCACGCAGAAAGTCCTGGCGCTTCACGCCGCTCAGATGAATAGTATTGCCCAGAACCATGGCCACGCTGGACGACTTCAGCACCAAACGGGCAATACGTGCGAAGGGGGAGTTTTCAACGATGCGGGGACTAAGCATAAGGCTCGGCAGAACGGCCGGAATATACGGGCCTCATCAGCGGCTGGTTGCAAGGACGACCATAAATATTTGAAAATAATATAGCACTAAATGAAGTATTTAACACCATTACCCGGTCTTCGTTTGGATAGCTTGACTTTTTGAGGTTAGCTTTACTCAACGGGACAGGAATAATCTTTATTGATTTGGTCTGATTCCGCTGGTCTTCACTCTCTTTTTTGGCTGCTGCAGCTCTGAGTATCGAGTAACACGAAGTACGCTAAGGCTCCTGGTTGGAGCTGACCCTTAAATTGATTCTGCCACCTACGACGGACAATGAAAAACAGAATTCTGTATTGCCTCGCCGCTGCCTCCCTGGCTCTATCTTTCTTCTTCGAGCAAGCCCCTGCTCCAACTGCCCTTGGCTCGCCTGTGGCAGCGGAAGCTTCCCTCCTCCCCGATTTTCTCAGCACTGACCCTGTTGAAGGCCCCAGCACCCGGGCTTCCTACCGCGACTCTATCCAGTATAGCCAGTACGCGCAGGCGCTGGGCGTAAAGCTGGAATACACCGAGAACAAAGATCTGCTCCGCACTGTAACAGACTGGCTCGGTACTCCCTACCACTACGGCAGCAACTCCAAGCGCGGCACCGACTGCTCCGGCTTCGTAACCCGCGTGTTCAAAGAAGTATACGGCATCACCCTGCAGCGTAGCTCCCGCTCCATGTTCGAGAACGTGCAGCGCGTTGCCAAAGACGCCATGCAGCCCGGCGACCTGGTATTCTTCCGCCGCGGCCCCGGCCAGCCTATTTACCACGTAGGTATCTACCTCACCAACGGCAAGTTTGCCCACTCTGCTACCAACGGTGGCGTTATGGTAAGCTCCCTGCACCAAGCCTACTACCAGCGCAACTTCTACGCCGCTGGGCGGGTAGCGCACAACTAGGTATCAGCACGTTTTGTAGTGGCACAGCCCCGGTCGAATTTCGGCTGGGGCTGTTGCTTTTCCGGCAGCCAACTATTTTCGCGTACCGCAGTATAGTACCCGGGCGGCCCTACCGCTTTCCAACCATTCCTCATTCTCTTCCTTACTTCGCATCATCATGGCAAACCAAGCTCCCAACGGTGAACAGGTTAGTTCTTCGCCTTTCTTTAAGCGCGCTATGCACTCGGCCGAAGAGTACGTGCGCAAACCCCTGCGCATCAAGCAGCTGCTGAACGATGCGTATCAGAAAGCCAGTGAAAAGAATGACGTAGGCACCATTGCCCATGAAGCCTGGGAAAGCCTGCAGCGTCTGTTCCGCCTGATACGCGCCTCCGTTTCGGGTGAGTATACGGGCCTGCCCACGCCGACTATTGTGGCTGCCGTAGCAGTCATCATCTACTTCCTCAGCCCCATTGACCTGATTCCGGACTTTATCCCGGTGCTGGGCCTGCTCGACGACGTAGCCCTGGTGGCGTGGTTTACGTCTACCCTCACCGATGAGATGGACAAGTTTGAAGCCTGGGAAAGCAGCCGCGCGGTAGTGGTAGAAAGCCATGCAAGCGTAACGGGCGAAACGCCCAAAGAGCGGGCTCAAGCCACGGCGTCTACCTTCGAACCCAGCTCTGAATCGGCCAAGAAAGCTGGCACCACGGATTTTCCCGCTACGCCTCCGGTGCCCAGCGCAGAAGCCGCTACCCCAGCCAACGATGTAGCGGCCAACACCACCGATAGCAGCCGGGTCCCCAACCACGACTCGCAGATGCCTTCCGGTGACACCGGCGGAAACGTCCGCTAAGCCCGTAGTCTTAGGCACAAAAAAGCCGCCCGGAACTTAGGTTTCGGGCGGCTTTTCCATTGTGGCTGAGCTAAGCAGCTACTTGGGCCTGAGGCGTGTGCGAGGCTACGTAGTCCACAAAATCTCCTACGGTGCTTAGGGGCACCTCGTCCGGGATGGTGATGTGGAAGTTTCGCTCCAGCTCCAGGATGATGTCTACCACATCAACGGTATCGAAGCCGAGTTCCCGGCTCAGATTACTGGAAACACGCAGGCGGGAAGCACGGATGTGCTTGCGCTTGCTGATGATACGCAACACCTGCTGCGTGATGGCCGGAGGGGCCAGAGTCGTCGAGGCAATCATGGGGGATACGACGTTCAGGTAAGGGGAAGGAAAAGAATTAGTGTTCGGCGAAAACCGGCGGGGTGGCCGCTTGTATCTCCTCAGCATCGGCCACGGGTTCCGCCGTCTTGTTCAGACGCAGCTTCAGGCTCTCACTGAGCAGGTACATAACCGGGACTACCACCAGCGTGATAATGGTTGCAAACGTGAGCCCGAAAATGATGGTCCAGGCCAGCGGGCCCCAGAACACCACCGACTCGCCGCCGATGAAGAAGTGCGCGTTGCCGGAAGCGAAGAGCTCGTAGAAGTCGATGTTCAAGCCAATAGCCAGCGGAATCAGCCCCAGCGTGGCGGCCGTGGCCGTCAGGATTACTGGGTTGAGGCGGGTGCGGCCGGCCAGCACAATGGCTTCGCGCAGGGGCATGCCCTGGGCCCGCAGAATGTCGGTGAATTCCACCAGTAGAATCCCGTTTTTCACCACGATACCGGCCAGGGCAATGATGCCCACACCCGTCATCACAATGGAAATGTTCATGCCCGTGATGGCCAGGCCCCAGAACACCCCCGCAATGGAGAACAGCACCTCCGAGAGGATGATAACCGGCTTGCTGAACGAGTTGAACTGCGTGACCAGAATCAGGAAGATGAGGGCCAGAGCCCCGAGGCCGGCCATGGGCAGGAAGTCGGTGGTTTCCTTTTGGTCTTCTTCCGCCCCGCCCATTTTCAGCGTATAGCCGGCCGGCGTGGGGAAAGCCTTCAGCGCCGTGCGGATGTTGGCTACCACGTCGGGGCCAGTATAGCCGTTGAGCACGTTCGAGGAGATGGTAATCACACGCTTGGTGTCTTTGCGCCGGATACCGCCGTAGGTAGAGCCGTACGTCACTTCGGCCACCGAGGAAATGGGTACCTGCCGCACCTGCCCGGTAGCATCGCGGAACGTGAGTGGGGCGTTGATGATGGCGCCCACGTCGTTGCGGTAAGGCTTGGCGTAGCGCACCTGCACGGGGTACTCGTCGTCGGAGGTCTTGAATTTGCTGGCTTCCGAGCCGTAGATGGCCGTGCGCACTTCCAGACCGATCTGGCCGGTGCTGATGCCTTCCCGGTTGGCGCGGGTCCGGTCGATGTTCACCGCAATTTCGGGGTTGCGGTCCTCCAGGTTGGAGCGCAAGGCTTCCACGCCGCCAATGTTGAGCGAATCGACGTAGCGGGTTACCTTCTTGCTGAGCTTGGCCAGCGTGGGGTAGTCGTCGCCAATTACCTCAATGGCAATGGGCTTGGCCTGGGGCGGACCGCTGGCTTCCTGGTCCACCGAAATTTCGGCGCCGGGAATACCTTTCACTACCTCCCGGATTTTATCCATGTATGTGCCGGTGGCGGGGCCGGTCCGGTCGCTGAGCTCCTTGAAGGCCACGGCCACCTTGCCCATATTCGACATAGCCGTGCCGCTCGACGAAGAAGCGTCGGAGGGGTCGCCGGCGCCGATGGCCACGTTGGTAATCACCGATTCCACGTCGGGGTTCTGGCGGCCGATGACGCCGTAGATGCGGTTTTCCAGCACTTTGGTGATGGAGTCGGTGATTTCGACGCGGGTACCTACCGGCATTTTCAGGTAGGTATAGATGAATTTCGGGTCGCCTTTGGGGAAGAAGTCCACCTTGGGGCCGCGCAGGCCGATGGCCACGAACGAGCCCAGGAACAGCACCACTACGCTCACCATCACCAGCGCTGGGTGGTTGATGGACCAGCGCACCAGGCTGGCGTAGCCGTTCTGGAACTTAGGCAGCGCGCGGGTCTGGAACCAGGCAATCATCTTCACCAGCACAAACTTGTCGAGCAGGATGAAGCCGGCCAGGGCCAGGCAGATGTTACCGATGAAGTGCCCCAAGCCACCAATTGGCTCACCAACGTCAATACCGGCACCTACAGAAACACCACCACCGACAGGTATACTAGCTCCAAATGTGCCAGTAATGGCCAGCACGTTGAACAGGATGCCCAGCGCCACCAGCACGCCCACGGCAATTTTGAGGCCTTTGGTGAGCTTGGGCTTGCTGTGCAGGTCTTCCTCGAAGTGCTCCTCGCGCTCCATAAAGCTCACGGCAAACACCGGGTTCATGATGAAGGCCACCACCAGGGACGACATCAGGGTGATGATGAGCGTGACGGGCAGGTAGTACATGAACGAGCCTACAATGCCGGGCCAGAACATCAACGGCACGAAGGGCGCCACCGTGGTGAGCGTACCGGCCAGCACGGGCACGAATACCTCGCCGGCGGCGAATTTGGCGGCCTTTTCGGTGGTCAGCTCGGGGTGCTCGTGCAGGAGGCGGTGGGTGTTTTCAATTACCACGATGGCGTCGTCCACCACAATGCCCAGGGCCAGCAGGAAGGCGAAGAGCACAATCATGTTCAGCGAGAAGTCGAAGCCCGGGATGATGAGGAAGGCCAGGAACATCGAAATCGGCACCGACAGGCCCACGAACATGGCGTTGGTGGTGCCCATGAAGAACAGCAGAATGGCCGTTACGAGCAGGAAGCCGATAACGATGGTGTTAATCAGGTCGTGCAGCGTTACACGGGTGTCGTTGGAGGTATCCCCGGTGATAGTCACCTTCAGGTCGCGGGGCAGCGTTTTCTCCGCATCCTTCACCAGTGCCTTGATTTTGTCGGACGCGTCAATCAGGTTTTCCCCCTGGCGCTTCACCACGTTCAGCGTAATGGCGGGCTTGCCATCGAGGCGGGCGTAGGACTCCCGGTCCTTGAAGCCATCCGTCACGGTAGCAATGTCGCCGAGGCGCACGGCGGCCCCGTTCAGGTTCTTCACCTGGATGTCGGCAATGTCTTCGGCGCGCACGTACTGGCCGGCCACGCGCACGGCCCGCTTCTGGGAACCCACGTCGATGGAGCCCCCGGAAATGGTCACGTTTTCGCGGGCAATGGCATTGCTGATGTCGGAGAAGCCCAGGCGCGAGGCCCGCAGCTTGTTCAGGTCCACATCCACGTTCACCTGCTGGTCGAGGGCGCCTACGATGTCCACGCGGGTAATTTCGGGCAGGGCCTCAATCTTATCCTGGAAGTCGTCGGCGTACTTCTTGAGCTGCACGGCGGGTAGGTTGCCGCTCAGGTTCACGAACATGATGGGCTGCTCGGAGATGTTGATTTCCTTTACCGTGGGCGGCGAGGGCAAATCATTGGGCAGCTCGGGCGCGGCCTTGTCCACGGCGTCCTTCACCAGCTGCTTGGCGTACTGCACGTCCACGCCCGAGTTGAACTCGATGTCGACGATGCAGTAGTCCTGGTTGGAAGTGGAGTTGATTTTCTTCACCCCGTTCACGCTTTTCAGCTCTTTTTCAAGCTGGCGCGTCACCAGGTTTTCAATATCGGCCGGCGAGGTGCCGGGGTAAATGGTGGCCACGATGATGCGCGGAATCACGATGTCGGGGAATTTCTCTTTGCCCAGCTTGATGTAGGCAAAAATCCCCGCCAGGCACAGCAGCACCGTGATAATGTAAATGCTGGTTTTGTTATTAATGGACCAACTGGTCGGCCCAAACTCTTTCTCTAAATCCTGCATGGCTTCGGGAGTTGACGTTGGGGGTGGCGCTGATTACAGCGTCACCAATTGACCTTCGTTCAGGGTTTGGTAGCCGGCGGAAATCACTTGATCATTGGGCTTCAGCCCGCTGGTTACTTCTACCTTGCCGTTGTAGGTCTGGCCGGTCTGGATAACGCGCTTGGCGGCTACTTTCTTGCCGTCCTTCTGCTCCACTACCAGCACGTAGCTGTTTTGCTCGTCTTTCTGCACCAGGTCTACGGGCAGCACGGTAGCATTACTCTGGGCATAATTCTGAATGCGCACGGTAGCTACCATGTTAGGGCGCAGCAGGGAGGCTTTGCTGCTGGTGGGACGCAACTCCACCGCAAACGTGCGGCTGGTGGGGTTGATGGTGCGGCTCACCGTCCGAACTGTGGACGTCATTTCCTCGTCGCCCAGGTCGGGGATGCGCACCAGGGCCTGGTCGCCGGCTTTGATGCGGTTGGCGTAGGCCTCCGATACGTCGGCCACGATTTTGCCGCCCGCGCCGCTTACCAGGCGCACCACCGGCACGCCGGGGTTGCCCATTTCGCCTATTTTGGCGGGCACATCATCTACCACCCCGCTGAAGGGGGCTACCACGTTGTACATGGCGCGCTGGCGCTGCTGGGTAGCCAGGCTGCGCTGCAGGGCTTCGTAGTTGTTCTTAGCCTGCAGGTACTGAATCTCGGTGCCGATCTGCTGTTTCCAGAGGCGGTCCTGCTTTTCGTACACGGTGCGGGCCAAGTCCAGGCGGGTGCGCAGCTCGGCAATGCCCGATTCCAGCACGGCCGCATCCTGGGTAGCAATAAGCTGCCCTTTGCTTACCCGGTCGCCGCGCTGCACGCGGATATCGGTAATCACGGCCGGCACGCGGGGCGACACGTTGGCATTCTGGTCGAAATCAACGCGACCCTGTACTTCCAGGTAGCTTTTAAAGCTTTCGGGCTTTACGTCGATTACGGACACGGGTACTGACTGATCGGCGGCAGCAGGCGTGCCGGTTTTGGCTTCCAGCTCGGCAATTTTAGCCTGGTTGGCGGCTTGTTCTTTTTTAAGCTTGGCGAGTTCGGCGGCGGGGTCCTGCTTGCCACCGCAGGCCGCAGTAAGTAAGCTGATAGCTATTAGCTGATAGCTGAGGGCTTTCGTTAGCGAAGAGTTCATAGTGAGTCGGAGAAAGAATGTCTGGGAAGAAGCCAACAGCCACCGGCTATTAGCTAACAGCTTATTTGGTTTTCTGGTACAGTTCGCCGGTGGCTTTGTCGCGGTCTACTTTGGCCACCAGCACATCGTAGAGGGCGGCGTAATAGTTGGTCTGGGCCGTGCGCAGCTCGGTTTCGGCCGTCACCACTTCCAGGTTCGAGCCCACGCCCTCCTGGAACTTGATGCGCGAGACGCGGGCCACATCGGCGGCCAGGTCCAGGTTGGCCTTCTGGTTGTCGAGCACGTCCAGGGCGTTGGTGAGCGTAGCCCGGCTTTGGGCATCCTGCAAGTCAATGCTCTGGCGCAGGGTTTCAAAGCCTTTCTCAATGGTCTGCTGCTGAATGCGCGCCTGCTGCACCTGGTAGCTGCGGCGGAAGCCGTCGAACACTGGCACCGACAAGGTCACGCCCACGTTGCCGAAGCCAAACCAGTTCTGGTTGGCAAAGCCGCCGCCATTGCGCGAATCGGGCCCGCGGAAGGCGAACAGGTCGCGGGCCGTAGGTCCGGCCCCGTTGAAGCCGTAGGCCCCCGTCAGGATCAGGCGTGGGTAGGCACTCACGCGGCGGTTGCGCAAATCGAGGCCGGCCAAGGCCTGCTGGGTTTCCAGGGTGCTGAACTCAATGCGGTTGCCGTAGTTGAAAGCGGCGCCGGCGGCCGTCGTCAGGCCATTGTTGAGGGCATCCTGCCGGTCCTGGCGGGCCTGCTCTGCGGCATTGGGCTGGCCCGGCGTGGTAGCGGGGGCCGTAGGTACGCCCGCTGCCCCGCCACCCTGGGCAAAGTCGGCGGTGCCCAGGCGCTGGCGCAGGGCATTGGCATCTACCAGGGCCGTGCTCAACGAATCGGTAAGCTCTACGGACTGCTGCTGGGGCAGGCCCATCTGAAACTTGAGCAACGCCACGCTAAGCTCCGTAAGGCGCTGGGCTTTCTGCTGCTCCACCACCAGGTTGTTGCGCTGCACGCGCAGGCGGTCCACGTCAAGCTTCTCTACGAAGCCTTCTTTAAAGGTCTGGTTGGTCTGGTACAGCAGCGTATCGAGGCGGCGCACGTTGCGGGCCAGGAGCTGCAGCCGCTCGCGGGCTACCAAGGTGCTGTAGTAGGCTTTACTTACTTGCTCTACCACGTCAATTTCGGCCTGCTGGGTCTGCTTTTTAGACAGGTCCTGGTACACCTTAGCCGCCTTCAGCCCCAGGAAATAGGAGCCATCGAACAGCAGCTGCGACACCGACACGTTAGCTGAGCCCTGCCACTGCTGGCCGAACACGAACGGCTGGGGCGGCAGGTTCAACTGCTGGGTTTCCAGCACTACCCGCTCTCCGGTTTCAGCCTTATTCAGGCTTTCGGAGGTCAGCACTGTTTGCGACAGCGGAAAAGATACTAGGGCTTTCTGCTGCTTGAAGTTGTCGGCCACGTTCAGGCCTCCGTTCACCTGGGGCAGGCCCGCCGAGCGGATTTCGCCCACTTTGGCTTCAGCCGTGCGCTCGGCTAGGCGCGTGGCCAGCAGCGTGGGCTTGTTCTTGATAGCGTAGTCGATAGACTGCTGCAGGCTCAGGGGCATCGGGGTGCCGGAAACGGCGGTGGGGGCCTGTGCCAGCAGCTTGTGCAGACTCAGAAAACCCAGCACCGCAAGCAACAGCACGGCGCGCAAAGCGTTTTTCATAGGGTAATTGGTAAAGAAAGAAGCGCGGAAAACGATTATTCTGCTTCCGTCACCTGACGGTATTCATTAATTAGGCGGTGGCCTTTCAGGGTGGAAATGCCCATCAGAAAGTGTTCTATCATAGCTGAGTTCACGCGCTGCAGGGTGAACTGCTTGGGCGGGAAAACCACGTTGTTGAACATCAGCTCGATTTCGGCCAGGTGCAGGCGGGAAAGAACGTCCACGTCCAGATCGGGGCGGTACAGGCCTTCGGCCATGCCCTGACGGATGTTGGCCGCTACTTTGGCCAGGATGAAGGTGTTTTTGTGCTCATCAAACAGGGCCCAGGCCTGGGGGTAGTATTTCTGCAGCTCGTGAAAGATGCTGGGGTGAATGTTGGCCAGCATTTCCCGGTGCCACTGAATCAGGTTGAACATGGCTTCCAGGGCGTTGGAACCTTGGGCAAAAGCGGCTTCGCAGTCTACCTCCTCACGGTTGAGGTGCTGCTGCATTACGGCCAGCACGATTTGGTCTTTGTTCTCGAACCACTTGTACAGGGTTTTCTTCGACATTCCCAGGCGGGTGGCAATGTCATCCATCGACACGCTGCGGATGCCATTGCGCATAAACAGCTCCACTGCCCCAACTAAAATCCGGTCTTTGATTTCCATGACGGGGCAAAGGTACATTGGAAACTTTAAACGGATTCAAAGTTTCCATTATTTTTTTTCTATTCTTTTACGCTTCTCGCTGCTGTCGTTTTTCCTGACGCAAAGCCGGGGCTTTTACTTTAACCCTCCGGCATTTTTCCCGGTTTTTATTTACTCGGGGCCGCCATCCGGGAAGCCAAGCCGCAAAAAAGGCGGGGCCGTTGTACCTTGGGCTCCCAACTTTCTGTTCGTTTCTGCTTATGAAAATCCGCACTGGCTTTGGCTACGACGTCCACCAGCTCCGCGAGGGGCTGCCCTTCTGGCTGGGCGGCATCCAGGTGCCGCATACCCACGGGGCCCTGGGCCATTCTGATGCCGATGTCCTGATTCACGTTATCTGCGACGCCCTGCTGGGGGCCGCCAATCTGCGCGACATCGGCTTTCACTTTCCCGACACCGACCCCCAGTACAAAGGCATCGACTCTAAGCGCCTGCTGGCGGAAGTGGTCCGGCTGCTGACCGAACGGGGCTACACCATTTCCAACATCGACTCCACTATCTGCCTGGAAGCACCCAAAGTGAACCCGCACATTCCCGAGATGCAGCGGGTGCTGGCCGAGGTGATGCAGATTCCGACCGAAGACATTAGCATTAAAGCCACCACCACCGAAAAGCTGGGCTTCGTGGGCCGGCGCGAAGGGGTAGCCGCCTACGCCTCGGTGCTGATTGTGCAGGGCTAAAATGTGCTGCGCTTCGCCAAGAATGTAGTGATGTGCACGAAGGCTCAGTGGAAAATCGGCCGGCCTTATTCAGGGCGAATGGCTTCGCTCCTCCACCTGCCTACATTTCGCACATTTCCCACCGTAGCGAAGCGCAGCACATTATCCCTATGCAACCATTGTTGCAAAATTCCATCTAACAAAAAACGCCTCACCCCCTCTCCTATGAAACTACCCTTTCTGGGCGCACTGCTCCTGGCGGGTGCCTGTACCACGGCCGCCGTGGCTCAGCAGCCGGAAACCAAGCGCAAAATCAAGGTCAAGCACAAGCCCAAAACCGAGCAGCCCGCCACCACCGAGCCCGCAGCGGCTCCCGCTCCCGCCCCGGTGGCCACCGACTGGGCCCGCCAGTATGGCCAAACCATCACGCAGGCCGACTTGCGCCAACACCTGACGGTACTGGCCTCGGATGCCTACGAAGGCCGCGAAACCGGGGAGAAAGGCCAGAAAATGGCCGCCGAGTACATCAGCAACCGCTTCAAGGAGCTGGGTCTCACGGGGCCCGTACAGGGCTCCGATAATCCTTACCTGCAGCACTTTACCATGCTGCGCTCTTCCTGGAAGGACGGCGCTATCCTGAAAGTGGGCAGCCAGAGCTTTGCCTGGCTCCAGGATTTCTACGGCTATGGCTCCTCCCCTTTTCAGCAGGCCACGGTGGTGCAGCCGGTGTTTGCGGGTTACGGCATCGAGCAGGAGGGCTACTCCGACTACGCTGCCCTGGGCGACGTGAAAGGCAAGGACCTGATCATCCTCATCGGGGAACCCATGAAGGATGGGAAGCCGCTGCTGGGCAAAGACGGCCAGCCCAGCAAGTGGGGCATGGATTACCGGGGTAAAGCTACGGTAGCCACGCAGAAAGGTGCCCGGAGCGTGTTCTTCGTGAGCTTCAACCCCAACGACAACTTTCAGAAAACGGCGGCCCGCTTTGGGCCCTACCTGAAAAAGCCCACCATCACCTTCGCCGACAAGCCCTCGGAGCGGGTCGCCACCTTCTTCGTGTCGCCGGCTGTGGGCTATAAGCTGCTGGGTACGACGGCGGCCAACCTGACTAAGTACACCGATGCCACCGCGGCAGCCGGCAAGCCCCAGAAATCCACGTTCAAGCCGACGAAGTTTACCATCACGGCGCCTAAAGACCAGCAGCCTTTCACCACCGAAAACGTGCTGGGCTTCCTGGAAGGCACCGATAAGAAAGACGAAATCCTGGTGGTTTCGGCCCACTTCGACCACATCGGTATCATTGATGGGGAAGTGCACAATGGCGCCGACGACGACGGCTCGGGCACAGTCTCGGTGCTGGAGCTGGCCGAAGCCTTCACCAAGGCCAAAGCCGAGGGCCACGGCCCGCGCCGCAGCATCCTGTTCCTGACCGTGACGGGCGAAGAGAAAGGCCTGCTAGGCTCGGAGTACTACACCGACCACCCCGTCTTCCCCCTGGCTCAGACGGTGACGGACCTGAACATTGACATGGTGGGCCGCACCGACAAAGGCCACGAGGGCAAAGGCGACTACGTGTACGTTATCGGCTCTGATAAGCTTTCCTCGGAGCTGCACGCGGCCCTGGAAAACGCCAACAAGCAGTACACGCAGATCGACCTGGACTTCCAGTTCAACGACCCCCAGGACCCGAACCGTTTCTACTACCGCTCCGACCACTACAACTTCGCCAAGCACAAAATCCCGGTGGCCTTCTTCTTCAACGGGGTGCACGACGACTACCACGGTCCCAAGGACGAGGTAGACAAGATTGAGTTTCCGAAGATGGAAAAGCGCGCCCAGCTGGTGTACTACCTGGCCTGGGACATTGCCAACCGCGACAACCGCCCCGTGGTGGACTCCAACAAGCCGTAGTTTAAACCGCGGCTTCGCTTAGCCCGCTATTTCTGTCAAAAGCCCCTGGCTCCTTCCCGGATGCCCGGGGCTTTTTTCTGGCGGGCCTGCCCGCTGGCAAGCTAGCTTTAGGGCTTGGCCGCAGCAGGTTTGGCCATTTCTGCCGTTCTTGCCTGTATGAACTCCCTGCACCGTTACGCCATACTGCTGGCATTGGCCGGCGCCACCGCTCAGCCGGCGCTGGCCCAGAGCAAAATCAAGGTAAAGCACAAACCCAAAGCCAGCCAGCCGGCTCCATCGGCTCCCGCCCCGGTGGCCACCGACTGGGCGCTTCAGTACGCCCAAAGCATCACCCAGGAAGATTTGCGCCGCCACCTGACGGTATTAGCCTCGGATGCCTACGAAGGCCGCGAAACCGGGGAGAAAGGCCAGAAAATGGCCGCCGAGTACATCAGCAACCGTTTCAAGGAGCTGGGCCTCACGGGGCCGGTCCAAGGTTTTGAAAACACTTACCTGCAGCCGTTCACGTTAGAGCGTACCCGCTGGAAAGATGCCCCCACGCTCACCATTGGCAAGCAGCCCTTTGTGTGGAAGCGCGACTTCTACGCCACCGGCACTTCGCCCTTCTCGCAGGAAACCACGGTACAGCCGGTGTTTGCGGGTTACGGCATCGAGCAGGACGGCTACTCCGACTACGCGGCTCTGGGCGACGTGCAGGGCAAGGACCTCATCATCCTCGTCGGGGAGCCGATGAAGGATGGAAAGTCGGGGCTCCCGGCCGTAGCCGCCCCAGGCAAGGCGTTTGTGCCGAACACGCGCAGCAAGGTGCTGCTGGCCACGCAGAAAGGCGCCCGCAGCGTGTTCTTCGTGAACCCCGACACGGCTGCTTATCGCAAAACGATGGGCATGGTGCGGCCCTACGTAGACCAGGCTCGCATGAATATGCTGGGCAAGGCGGAGACCCCGCGCGCGGGCTACTTCTTCGTGTCGCCGGTCCTGGGCGCGGCCCTGCTGCGCACTACCGCTGAGAAGCTGCGTGAGTATCAGGAAAGCACCGCCACGGCCAAGCAGCCGGTAAAGTCGCCCTTCAAACCGGCGCCCTTCGCCATTAAGGCCGCGCGCCAACAAGAAACCTTTGCTACCGAAAACGTGCTGGGCTTCCTGGAAGGCACCGATAAGAAAGACGAAATCCTGGTAATATCTTCCCACTACGACCACCTGGGCATCAAAAACGGGGTAGTCTTTAACGGGGCCGACGATGATGGCTCGGGCACAGTCTCGGTGCTGGAGCTGGCCGAGGCTTTTACTAAAGCCAAAGCCGAGGGCCACGGCCCGCGCCGCAGCATCCTGTTCCTGACCGTGACGGGCGAAGAGGAAGGCTTATTTGGCTCGGAGTACTACACCGACCACCCCATTTTCCCGCTGGAGCAAACCATTGCCGACCTGAACATCGACATGGTGGGCCGCACCGATAAGGAACACGAAGGCAAGCCCAACTACGTGGCCCTGGTGGGCTCCGACAAGCTTTCCTCGGAGCTGCACGCCATCAACGAAGCCGCCAACCAGAAGTACACCAAGCTCGATTTCGACTACCACTTCAACGACCCTAATGACCCCGAGCGGGTGTACTACCGCTCCGACCACTACAACTTCGCCAAGCACAAAATCCCGGTTATCTTCTACACCACCGGCGACCACGCCGACTACCACCAGCCCACCGACGATGTGGAGAAGATTGAGTTTGACAAACTCCAGACCCGGGCCCAGCTGGTATTTTACACGGCCTGGGAACTGGCCAACCGGGACAACCGGATTGTGGTCGATTCCAACAAGCCGTAGGCTGGCGGGTTATAGCAGCAAGGCTTGCTGGGCTTCGGCTGACAGATGGAGGCCTCGCTGTACGCAAAACTGCAGAAACGCCCGCCGGATAGGTGCCGAGGATGGAATAAACGAGTAGCTCGTGTGTTTTGGACTGGTGAAGAACAACACTACCCGTTCCTGGCGCAGGAGTCCGGCGGGCCGGTAACCCACCTCCCGCAGGGCCGCGTAGGGGTAGCTACTCACGGATAGTACCTTAAGCTCCACCTGCTCGGGGTAGAGCGTGAGGCGGGCGCTGAGGCTGTTGCGGGAGTAGCCGGGCAGAAACCCCCAGGTGCGGAAGCTGCCCTCAATTTCGTCGACGGGCAGCGAAAAACCTTCGGGCGGCAGAGGGTCAGGAATGTGAGAGAAGGCCAAACCGAAGGATGTTCAACAAGACAACGCGGCACACGCCACCAGAAACATGCTTACCAAACCTAGTCAATTTCAGCGGGACAGCGAGGCCAAAGCCTTTGACCTGGAGCATCGGCGCAAGATTCGCTTCAACATCGGCAAGTACAACGCGGCCGTGCAAACCGGCCTCGACTGGTACCGCGACCATGAGCTGGCGCGGGAACGGGCTTCCTATCTGAAGGCCAAGGCCATCAACCACCTCGATGACTACCTGCTGGAGTTTGAGCGCAACTTCACGGCCCAGGGCGGCCGCGTTATCTGGGCGCAGAATGCGGAGGAGGCCCTGCTGGAAATCGGCAAGATCATGGCCCGCAAGCACGCGCGCACGGTGGTGAAGGCCAAGAGCATGACTACCGAGGAAATTCACCTGAATTCGTTTCTGGAGAAGCACGGCATCGAGTCCATTGAAACGGACCTGGGTGAGTACATCGTGCAGCTGAACGGGGAGCGGCCCTACCACATCGTCACGCCGGCCATGCACCTGAGCAAGCAGGACATTGCCAACATCTTCGTGAAGCACCTGGGCATCCAGCCCACCGACGATGCCCAGGAGCTGGTGCTCACGGCCCGCCGCCTGCTGCGCCAGAAGTACACCACGGCGGAGGTCGGCATCACAGGCGGCAACTTCCTGATTGCGGACGTGGGCGGCGTGGCCGTGACGGAAAACGAGGGCAACGCCCGCCTTTCGGCCACCTTCCCCAAAACGCACATTGCCATTGTAGGCATCGAGAAGGTAATACCGCGCCTGCAGGACCTGGATTTGTTCTGGCCTTTGCTGAGCACCAGTGGCACCGGGCAACAGCTCACCGTCTACAACACCGTGTACACGGGTCCGCGCCAGCCTTTGGAAAAGGATGGCCCCGAGGAAATGTACGTGGTGCTGCTCGACAATGGGCGCACCAACCTGCTGGAGCAGCCCGACAAGCGCGAGGCCCTGCACTGTATCCGCTGCGGGGCCTGCCTGAACGTATGCCCCGTGTACAAGAACATTGGCGGCCACACCTACGAAACCACGTACTCCGGGCCCATCGGCTCGGTGATTTCGCCCCACCTGGCGGGCATGGAGGAAAACAAGCACCTGAGCTTTGCTTCCTCGCTGTGCGGAGCCTGCACTTCGGTGTGCCCCGTAAAAATCAACCTGCACAACCTGCTGCTCAAAAACCGCCAGCAGGCCGTCAGTCAGGGCTTTACTGACAAGGAAGAGCGTCGCGCCGTGGGCTTCTGGCTGTATGGCATGAAGCACCGCTGGGCCTGGGATGCGGCGCCAGCGGCTGGCAAAAACTGGGTGCTCAGCCGCCTGCTAGGCGAAGTAGGTTGGAGCAAGCGCCGCGACGCCCTGCAGATAGCGCCGAAGTCGTTTCGCCAGCTCTGGAAACAGCGCAAGAAATAAGGCATGTGGCCCACACACTGGTTGTGCGGGCCACATGCCTTACCGATGGTGCATGAGTAGGGCCGTTACGGCGGCTACTACCGGGCCTTTGGTTTCGGGAGACAGGGCCGGGCTCAGCCACACCCGCCCGCGCCCCAGCAGCTCTACGGCCGCCACTACGGAGCCATTAGCGCGCACAAACTCGTAGCCCAGGGGCGAACCGGTTGGCAGCTGCATGGGCTGGCCGTCGCGCCGCATCAGGTGCGTAACGGGCCGCACCGTCAGCACCGAATCGCCACTGCTGAGCGTGCCGGCCGGGGGCTGTAGCTCCCGGCCCAGACCCAGGTGATTTTCCACCACCAGCTGCCACCCCGGCTGATTCGGGGCGAAAATATACGTCCTGAACACTTCGTCGCTGCGCAGGGTGACGTCGGTGCGGGAGTTTGCCCCGGTCTGTATACCCAGGTCGTTGTCACGCAGCAGATAAGCACTCTGGGCTTCCCAGGTAGTGCCACCTACGGGCTGCAGCACAAAGGATGACTTCTGCCGGACGCGGGTTAGATCGGCACTTATTGGCTGGCCCACCGAGTGCGTAGCCGTGCTGCGCCAGCCTTTGTGCACGGCAGCAGTGCTGAATTCACCGAACTGATAACTGTAGGTAAAGCCTTGCTTACCGGTGACCGGCAAAGGACTGGTAGCCGTTAGCTCCGTGGGCACTTGCATGGACACCCGACTGACGGAACAGCCCGCTGATAGTAACGACGCACTCAGAATTGAAACAAGAGCAGGAGTAAAGAATTGCATACCATAAAGGGGTTAGGTAAAAGAACGGGCGCGCGGCGAAAACCATACCAGCTTCTACCTCAACTGTGGGAAACGCGTCACGTACACTCAGCCCATACGCTGGCTTTCCCTGACCATTTGATGCCCTCCTGGACTTTCTTGCTGCATGTGCTGGCCTTTGTGGGCGGGGCCTTACTGGTGCTCAGTACGCTGCTGGCCGCCATTCGCTCCTTTGTGCTACCCCGCAACGAGTCGGTGCTTATTACCAATTGGGTATTCCGGAGCATTCGTTTTCTGTTTAGCCGGCTGGCCCGCCTCAAGAAAACCTACGGCAGCCGCGACCGGGTAATGGCTTTGTATGCTCCCGTAGCCCTGGTAACACTGCCGGCGGTGTGGCTGGTGATGGTGGGGCTAGGCTACACCGCCATCTTTTGGGCGCTGGGTGAGGGAGATTTTGACCGTTGTTTTCGTATCAGCAACAGCTCCCTGTTTACCCTGGGCTCTGAGGAGCCCAGCAAAGGGTTTCTGCCCAACGCCGTGTCATATTCCGAAGCCGGGCTCGGGCTGCTGCTGGTTACGCTGCTGATTTCCTACCTGCCCACGATGTACCAGGCTTTTTCCCGGCGGGAGCTGGTGGTGGCCCGCCTGGAGCTGCGGGCAGGCGCTCCGGCCTCCGCCGTAACGCTGCTAGAGTGGCTGCACCGCGCCGGCGCCCTGCAACACGACGGCGTGAAGTGGGAAGAGTGGGAGTCCTGGTTTGTGGAAATCGAGGAAAGCCATACTTCCCTGGGCATCCTGGCCTTCTTCCGGTCCCCTCAGCCGGGGCGCTCCTGGGTTATGGCCGCCGATATCATCCTGGATGCAGCGGCCCTGCTGCTGAGCACGGTGGCTGCTCCCCGCAACCCGCACGGCGAAATCTGCTTTAAAGCCGGATGCATCAGCATCAACCGCGTGTACCGGTACTTTGAGGGCGCCCATGCCAATCCCGAAGCCCTGCCCAAGGCCCGCATCGAAGAGCCCTCTGGGGAAAGTTTCCGGGAAGCCTACGCGCAGTTGCGGGCGCAGGGAATTCCCCTGGAGGAAGACGTAGAAGTCTGCTGGCACCAGTACCAGGAGTTGCGCAGCCGCTACCAGCCCGCCATTGCCTACCTGGGCCAGCTCACCATGACGCCGGAAATCAAGGCCTTTTAGCGCCTTGGCTTGGGCCGGCCTCAGGTAGTTTCTTCGTCGGGCAAAATCTGCACGTCCTGCACCAGCACCATTTTCTCGATTTCGCGCCCCCGGGTAGTATTGGCTAGGCCGCCCAGCGCGGTTTCCTTGTAGCGGGTTTCCATGCTCTGCCCTACCTCGCCCAGCGCGGCCACGCACTGATCTACGGGAATCACCGGGTCGACGCCGGCAATGGCAATCTGGGCGGAGCTGAAGGCTATGGCCGCCGCAGAGGCGTTGCGCACCACGCAAGGTACCTCCACTAGTCCGGCTACCGGGTCGCACACCAAGCCCAGCATGCACTGAATGGTAATAGCTACGGCGGCAAACGTCTGCTCTACGGTGCCGCCCAGGCAGTACACTATAGCGCCGGCACCCATGGCCGCGGCAGAGCCCGTTTCGGCCTGGCAGCCACCTACGGCCCCAGCCAAGGATGCATTTTGCTCGATGATGAGGGCAATACCCGCCGCCACCAGCAAACCTTCCAGGATCTTTTGGTCTTCCAGCTTATGCAGGTCCTGCAGCGTAACGAGCACGCCGGGCAGGATTCCGGAGGCCCCGGCCGTAGGAGCGGCCACTACCCGGCCCATGCACGAATTCACTTCCTTGGCGCCCAGGGCCCGAATGATAAGGCTTTTGAACTCGGGTGACAGCACCGTCACGGGGGAAGCCGCAATCTTCTTGGCGCCGTTGTTGATCATGCCTGAGCGGGAGGTCATGTCGCCGGTGAGGCCCGTGTGCACGGCGTCGCGCATCACGTCGTAGGCGCGCTGCAGGCCAGGCCAGATCTGGTCTTCGGTGCGGCCCTTTTGTTCTATCTCGTAGGCCAGAACGGGCTGGTACAGCGGCTCCCCAGTACTGGCGCAATGCGCCTGCCAGGAAGCAAAATCGGTGAATAGTAAGGACATGGGGTGGGTGGGGTAACTTTTGTTGGCGGTTGCTGGTGGTCAGTAACGGCTCCTGCCTAAAGCAAGAACTGTCAACTACCTCCGTCTTACGAACAACAATTGGTGGATGGGGTGCGAAAATCGGTAGAAATTCTGGTCTGTGCCCTGAAAACAAAGCCGCCACCGACCCAGTGCCAGTGGCGGCTTTGTTTTACTATTTAAAGTTGTGGTGCGAGCTTATTGTACCACCAATTTTGTCTGGACTACCTCGTCGTTGATGCTGAGGCGCACGACGTACAGGCCTGGTTGCAGCGTAGCAGGGACCAGCAATGATTGGCGGCCAATACCCTGCTGCTGAGGTGCAGCTAAGCGTACCACCTCCCGCCCGGTGCCATCAAACACCTGAGCAGCTACCGTGGCCGGAGAAGCCAGTGTGTATTGTACCTGGGTTGCGCCATGGGCGGGATTAGGCGCTACCGTCAACTGAAACTGCCGGGCCTGGGCTGCCTGGTTAGCCGTCACCAACTGACCCGTTATCAACACCCGGCGCGCATTTACAAATGCGGTGCCCGACCAAGCCTGCTCGGTATAGCTGGCTGGGTTGCCCTTGCCGTCGTAAGCATACACCGTTTGCTGCACCGACACCCAAGTAGCGACCTTTTTCTCTTCCGTAAGAATTTTAGTGACGCGGTCGGCCGCATCATAGGAAAACGTAAACCGATACATGACTTCGTACAGGTTATTCACGGGGCGGCTGAGCTGCTGCTGGGCTAGCTTGCCCGTGGCCGTATAGGTGTTGTCGTAGCGCTGCAGCTTTACCCAGGCATTGTTTTCAAATTTCTGTTGCTCGTGCTGCGTTTCCTGCTTGCTGGCGTTGTAGCTATACAGCGACCGGGCTACGTTCAGATACTTCTCCGTGCCGTAATCGTAGCTCTGTTCTACCTGCTGCGTGGCTAGTCCGTTGGCGTAGCTGATCTGGGCGCGGCTAACGGGCACCCACTTGGTGGTGCCGATATTGAGAGCGGAAGTAACCCGCTCCGTAAGCTGCCGGGCGCTATTGAAGCTTTGCGCAATGGCCAGGTAGGCAAAGGCTTTGGGGTTGCCGGGCTGGTAGGTGAAGAACGTATCGGTTTTCATCTGCCCGTCGGGAGTGTAGCGCAAGTGGCTGTACAAAGACGGCTTCCAGGCATTCCCATCCCAGGCATCTACCACGGAAAGCTGTGGCTGGTTGGGACCGGCAAATTTCTGCAGCACTGTGCGGGTTTTATTTTTCCAGTCAGTCAGCGCATAGGTCTGCTCCAGCAGCTGTGTTGGCTGAAACATTGTAGCGGCAGTGGCCCGCGCAGCACTGGCAATGGGGTCAGGTAACAGGGGTTCCGGCTGGACTTGTGCGTATAGCGCCGCTCCTGGCAATAAGGCAGTAGCAAATAAGGCGAGTAGCTGTTTCTTCATACAAAGTGATAAGAACAAAAAAGGCTTGCCTAACCCCACGGTCAGACAAGCCCAAAGTAGTTGATTTTGGCGGGTTTCCCTTCCGGCTGTGCGTAAAAGCATCAGGCCTCCTGCGGCTCGCTCACCAGCTTGATGCTGGCCGAGTTGATGCATAAACGCAGCCCCGATGGCGGCGGGCCGTCGGGAAATACGTGGCCCTGGTGGGCGTCGCAGGCATTGCAGAGCACCTCTACGCGCGTCATGCCGTAGCTGGTGTCTTTCTTGTACCGCAAGGCGTTGTCTTTTACGGGCTGAGTGAAGCTGGGCCACCCCGTGCCCGACTCGAACTTGGTGCGCGAGTCGTAGAGCGGGGTGCCGCAGCACACGCAGGCGTAGAGGCCAGCCTCGTGCGCTTCGCAGTATTCGCCCGTGAAGGCCCGTTCGGTGCCGTGCTCCCGCGTAACGTGGTACTGCTGGGGCGTGAGCAGCTGGCGCCACTCCTCGTTGGTTTTTTCTACGCGCTTATCGGGGGCCGGGCTGCCGTGGTTGGCGAGCCGGATAACATCGTTCCAGGTTTGCATAGTGGCAAAAAGTAAAGTCAGCAATTCAACTACGGTGCAAACGCCGGGGCCGCGTCAGAAGTTTTCTACAGTTGCCCCATTTCCTGCTCTACTACCCACCGCCGCCAGTGCTGGCGGGCAAAGCGCAAAAAGGCGGGCGGCGCTTGCCGAAACTCTTTTTCGGTTTCGTAGCGCCCCGTGAGCAGTTCGTACTCTTCTTCCAGCCGGGCCGCGCTGATGGTGTCGAGGCAGCAGGCATCAGCTGGTATGCGTTGGGCGGCGGGCACCGAGTCGTACTGCACTACGGTGTGGCCACGCAGGGCGTACTTGTCTGGTCCTTCCCGCATAATCAGCTTCAGATCTGCCGGGCTCACGTCGCTGCGGCACACCAGTTTGTAGACCAGCGTGGTTTCCGTCCGGCCATCGGCATCCAGGTCGGTAACGGCCACTGCGCCGGGCACCGGGCCCAGCCACATATCGAAGGCGCACCGCTCCACGCCATCCTGCAAGTGCCACAGCTCTTTCCACTTTCCGGCCCGCTGCACATACTGCCGGGCGTAGAGGCTTACTGATTGCACGTCGTTTGGGTCGTCGGGGCCAGCGGGCAGCGTTTGCACGGCGGAGCGGCTTATCAGCAGCAGGTTTGGGCCGTTGGCGTCCGTCCACTGCGTCATTTCCAGCACTTTGCCCGGCTGACGTGGCACCCCAGCCGGCAGCTGGCGAAGCGGTAGGCTCTTAACGGTTGTGGAATTGAATCCTGCGGAATCAACTGTGGCTGCCGCCGGAGGGGCTGCTTTCGTTTCGGCGGGGGAATGCGGTTCGGAGCAGGCCGCCACAAAGAGCAGAGATGCTAACCAGAAAGCAGGGCGCATAGTGTATCGGTCAAAGCCGGTTTCAACCATCATAGTAATATGAGAATCAGGGCTACTGTATCTGCATTGAGAACCGGGCTGCCGTAGTTAGCTAGCCGCACGACCTGCTTTCAGGCAGGTAATAGTCAGCAGAAAGTGTCCTGTTAGCAAACTTTAAAAAGCCAAACCACTGGGGAGGTTCGCGCTAAAGCTGGTTGAACTGTTCCCGCACGCGCCAGTAGCGCCACTCCTGCCGGGCAAACTGCAGAAAGGATGCTGGAGCAGCCGCAAATTCCTTTTCATTGAAATACATTCCTTCATGCCCAGGCATGAGACCAAACCAGCTTAGAGCATACTTTCCAGCATCAGCATCTTGGTTTACTGTATCGTTGCAGCAGATCGGAACCTCAGTCTTACTGCGGTATTGATCAGCATCAACGTTGAGCAGGGAAAAGCCACGCAACGCATATTTTACCGGGCCTTCCCGCATGACCAGCTTCATAGCCGAAGCGCTATAGTCGCTACGACAGGTTATCATGTACACTATCGTCGTTTCCGTTTGCCCGTCCTTATCCAGATCGGTAACGGACGTGGAGCCGGGCAAGGTACCTATCCACCGATCCAGGAAGCACTTATCCAGCACATCCTGCAAGCGCCATACTTCCTGCCAGGCTTCGCCCACGCGGCGATACTGCCGGATATACAGCCAGGCGGTGGACGCGTACAGCCGAATGTCGCCCTCTTTCAAGATGTCACCCTCCGCGCTTCGGTCGCCCGGCCGGTACTCGACTTTCGGGGCAGGGCGCGACACTACCAGCAGCTGCTCACCGGCCGCATCGCGCCACCGCTTCATTTCCAGCACCCGGCCTGGCTGCCTGATACCCACTGGCAGAGTGGTATCGGGCAGCGCAACCACCCCGGGCCACGCGGCCTGCCGGGCGGTTGGGGAAGGCTCCATCAGCAACACCTCTTCCACGACTGCCGTTGTATCAGGCTTAGAAGCCGAGGGGAGTGGTGCTGGCTGCCAACCTTCGGTGACAGGCTTTGAAGGGGTTGAGGGTGAAGAGCTGGCAGCTTGTTTCGGTGCCTGCTTGCAGGCCGCTACCAGCCATAGTAATGCTAGAGTTCTAAATCGTATTGGTTTAGCTATCATCGCTCCAAGAACTAACTATTTTTCAGAAAGCCCCCCGATTTAATTCCATGAAAATCCTTTCCGCTGCCCAAATCCGCGCCCTCGACCAGGCCACTATTCAGGCAGAGGGCATTACCTCCGTGGAGTTGATGGAGCGCGCAGCGGCGGCTTTCACGGAGTGGCTGCTGGAAAAGCTGGCTGCTCACCCGCAGCGCGAAGTGCACGTCTTCTGCGGCCCCGGCAACAACGGCGGCGACGGACTAGCCGCCGCCCGCCTGCTGCACCTAGCCGGGCAGGCCGTGCGCGTGTGGCTGCTGCCCGCCGCCCGTCACTCCGCCGACTTTACCGCCAACCATCAGCGCCTGCCTTCGGAAGTGCCGTGCATAGAACTGGATGCTTACCAGCTGCCTGAGCTTTCCTCCTCGGCCGTGCTGGTAGATGCCTTGTTCGGCACGGGCCTGAACCGGCCGCTGACAGGCGTGGCCGCGGCAGTAGTACACTACCTCAACAACTCGTCTGCCCCCGTCGTGGCCGTGGATATGCCCTCGGGCTTGCTCACCGATGCCCCTCAGCCCAAGAGCAGCCCCGTGGTGTGCGCGCACTACACCATCAGCTTCGAGCTGCCTAAACTAGCCTTCCTGCTTCCTCAAAATGCCGACTATGTTGGGCAATGGGAGTTGGTCTCAATTGGACTGAATACTACAGTTATCCACAAAACACCTGTGGATAACTACTATACCGACCTTAAACTGTTGACAAACCGGCTGCCGGCTCGTCAGCGCTTCGCTCATAAAGGCACGTACGGGCATGCCCTACTGTTGGGCGGCAGCTACGGGAAGATCGGCGCGGCAGTGCTGGCAGCGCAGGCCTGCCTGCACAGTGGAGTCGGTCTGCTCACACTGGCGGTACCTGCCGTGGGGTATACCGTGGCTCAAACTGCCGTACCGGAAGCCATGGCTCTGCCGGACGTAGGGCAAGACTACATCGGGGAGTTGCCGAACCTGAAGGGGTACTCGGTTGTAGCCATCGGCCCCGGCCTGGGGCAGCAGCCCGACACCCTCCGCGTGCTGGAACAGCTGCTGCGCACGTGCCCGGCGCCGCTGGTGCTGGACGCCGACGCGCTAAATCTACTGGGCAGCAACCGACACCTACTGGCACTCCTTCCCCCCGACACCATCCTGACGCCTCACCCCAAGGAATTTGAGCGCCTCACCCAACCGGCCCACGACGACTACCACCGCCTGGAGCTGCTCCGCGCATTCTGCGCCCGGCATCGGTGCTACGTAGTGCTGAAAGGGGCCTACACCTGTATCGGTACGCCGACGGGCACCTTGTATTTCAACAGCACCGGCAACCCAGGCATGGCCACCGGGGGCAGCGGCGACGTGCTGACGGGCGTAGTAGCGGCCCTCTGCGCCCAGGGGCTGGCCCCACTCGATGCGGCCTTACTGGCAGTATACGCCCACGGCAGAGCCGGCGACCTAGGAGCCCAGCAGATAGGCCAGATGGGGCTGACCGCCGGTATTATTGCTGCCCACCTAGGGCCTGCGCTCGAGGAGCTAACTACCCCACCTACTTTTTAGCCGGACTACATCAGGGTGCCGTAGGCGGCCAGGAAAGGAGTCAGCATCACGCCATCGGCAAGCAGGGCAAAGTAATAATCGGAGCGGCCCTCCCGGGCAAATACCACCAGCAGCGCCGCCAGCCCCAGGGGCAGGGTATACCAAACCAAGTGGGGGCCGGCTATGGCAGCCGGTACCAGTAGCCCCGAGACGAGCAGGGCCAGTAAAGCCAGTAGCTTGGCCGTAGCTACGCCCAGCAAGCCTGGAAACGTGTGGGTTCCGCTGAGCCGGTCTTTGGTGTAGTCGCGAATATCGAAGACGAAGGTGAGGGCCAGAATAAAGAAGAAGCGCCGGCCAAACAACAGCGCCACCACCGGAGATGCTAAGGGCTTGCCCAGGTGCAGGGCCGGCAGCCATACGCTCACGGCTGCCCATACGTAGGCAATCAGGAAGCCCTTCAGCAGGGGTACCTCGCGCAGGCTACGCCATTTATTCTGCCAGCGCACTACCGGCAGCGAGTAGAACACCGCTACGGCGGCCAGGTGCCCCAGAAAAACCAGCAGGGGCAGGTTGGCCTCGGCCCACAGGGCCCACCCAGCCAGGGCCAAACTAGCGGCTGCCAGCCCCAGCAAGGCCTTCCGGTGCACCAGCATCCAGTGCTTGCGCCCCGAAAGCAGGGCGGGCCGGGTGTATTTATAAGGCAGGGCGCTGTCGAGGTTATACAAAAACAGCGTAGCAGAGAAGATGAACAGCCCCAGGCGCGGCGGCAACGGCTGGCGCCAGAACAGAAAGGTGGACCAACTCAGGCTGGCCGCCGCGGCCGCCACTACCAGGTTGCTGTATAAGATGGCATCGAGCACCTGCTTTAGGCCCCGTGGTACCCGCTGCACTATTTCATCGGAAGAAAAAGAGGAGTTGACTGAAGACATACCCGGGGCCGGAGCCCGCAGAAAAGCTCCACAGCGAAGGTACGCAGCCAGGCTTATTCCCCGGTTTCCTCGTAGCTGGCATCTACCGGCTTCGACTCAGGGGAGCCTTTCTGCCGCAGGAAGATGGACAGGCCTACAATGGACACAATGGACAGAAACTCGCTCTGCCAGTTCTGGAAAGACTCGAACCAGAAACGAGTAGTTGCCATGTATTCCTGTACACTTACGGCAGGCTTGCCCTCTTGCTGCTGCTCAATGCTGTACACCTCGGCGCCACCTTTGGCATGCAACCAAAATGAAGCGAAAAACAATAGCAGGAAGGCCAGCGTCAGAGAATTCTGGTACAACAGCAGCTGCCACCCCCCGCGCTTAACCGGGCCCGGAGCATCCTCTTTATAGGGGTTAGGCTCCCGGTCTACTTCTTCCTCTTCGTATAGCTTTTTGGACTCCGATGAGCCTTTCTGCCGAAGCCAGATAGTAAGCAGCACATACAGGGCCATCTGCAGAAACTCACTTTCCCAGTTTTCGAACGTGGCTTCCAGGAAATGACCCGAGCCTAGGTACTGGCCCAGCGTCAGGACTGGTAACTGCATCTGGGTTAGCTCGTCGTTGTAGTCGTGCCAGCCAGTAGCTATCTGGCCAACCAGGGTACCGAGCACCAGCACAGTGCCCACAAGCAAGAGGCTGTTCTCGTACAGAAACCGCAGCAGGGAGTTTTGGGGTGGTTTTTGGGGCATAGCCCACCCTACGCAACGCCCGCACAAAAGGTATAGCGGAGCTTGCGCCGGCTCCCAAACAAAACGCCCTGCTGGCGCAAAGGCCAGACAGGGCGTGTCAGGGTACTAAGTGCGGGAGCTTACAGCTCTACGCCAGCCGATTGTGGGGTGTCCTGCGTGGCTTGGCCTGCTTTAAACGTCTCGTTGTAGAGGTCTATGCTCTTCTCCACAATCCGGTAGGCCTCCTCCCGGCCCATAAACCGCTCCACGGTTACGTGTTTGTGCTCTAGGGCCTTGTAGTCTTCGAAAAAGCGCTGCATCTCGCGCAGGGTGTGCGGGGGTAGGTCATCGAGGTCGTTGTAGTGGTTCACGGAAATGTCGTGGGCCGCTACGGCAATGATTTTGTCGTCCTCTTCGTCGCCGTCTACCATCTGCATCACCCCTATCACCTTGGCTTCCACCAGGCACATGGGTACAATATCCACGGAGCACAGCACCAGAATATCTAGGGGGTCCTTGTCGTCGCAGTAGGTTTGCGGGATGAAGCCGTAGGCGGCGGGATAGTGCACGGCCGAAAACAGCACCCGGTCCAGCTTCAGCAGGCCGCTTTCCTTATCGAGTTCATACTTGCCTTTTGAGCCTTTCGGAATTTCAATGATGCCATTCACAACGCGGGGGGCGTCTTCGCCGCGCGCTACGTCGTGCCAGGGGTTAAAATGAGCCATGATGGGGAGTTAAGCGTTATTCGTAGTTGATTTCTTTGTTATTCGGTGGCTGCCTAGTTCGTTGTGCTCTAAGCTTGCCTTGGGTCGATTTGTTTTCGCACCAGAAAACGACCCGCGCCACCCGGAGCCTTACCAGCCAAGCACTTCGGGCAAGGGATGCCCGCTACAGCCATTGGGTTCCTGAATGTGCAGCCAGCGCGCCAGTGTGGGCGCAATGTCGGTAATACTAGCCGCTCGGCTCGACTCGCCGTGCTTTACGTGCCAGCCCCAAAAAAGTAGCGGCACATGGGTATCGTAATTGCCTGCCGACCCGTGCGTGGAGCCCCGGTTTACGGGGTACGTGTAGGATTCGAGCCAGCCAGGGGCCAGCACAACCATCACGTCGCCGCTGCGCTTGGGGAAAAAGCCGTTTTCCAGGTACATCAGCATGCCGCTTTCCCAGTGCGACTTTTCCAGGTCATCAGCCGAAATAGCTCGGGTAACACCCGCAAACTTAAGCATGACATCGGCTACTTCCTGCTGAAAGGCCCGCAACGGCAGCTTCTTCTGCGCCAGCAACGGCCGGTTCAGGTACACTTGCTGATTTTCGTAGCTGAGCACCCATTCGCCGGGGCCATGCCGACGCACCAGCTCGCGCTGTACCGAGTCGCGCATGAGGCGGGAACCTACATTATCGGCAGGTACGCCGTGCTCCCGCAGGAAATCGGGCGCGTGCGCGGCTCCGTGGTCAGCCGAAAGAAATATCAGCGCCTTGCCCTTGCCTACATTGGCATCGAGGTAGTTGAGCAGCCGTTCAAGGTCGCGGTCGAGGCGCAGATACGTGTCTTCGGCCTCAATGGAGTTCGGCCCAAACTGGTGGCCTACGTAGTCGGTGCTGCTAAAGCTCAGGGCCAAAAAGTCCGTGGCCTCACGCTGGCCTAGCTGCTCATTGCGCAGCGCTTCCAAGGCAAAGTCGAGCGTGAGAGAGTTGCCAAAGGGCGTAGAGCGAATCAGGTCGTACGTGGTGGATTTGTTTGCGGCCGAGGCATCAACGCCAGCGCGCAGCCCGGCCCGGGCGGCAGCTATATCTACGCCGCTTAGCTTGGGCAGGTCGTGGGGAAACACCGGCTTGTCTTCGCCTTTGAAGGCTCCCTCCCAGGGCATATCGTCGCCGGTGCTTTCTGTGTACTGCCCAAGGGGCAGCAGGGGCTCCCAGGGTTTGCTGAGGTACTCGGCAGGGTGGAGTTCCCCGTTGAACTTGCTGACCCAGCCAGGCAAGGTGTTCTGGTAGAAAGTGCTGCTGATAAAAGCTCCATTGGTCCCGTCAAACCAGTACGCAGCGTTGGCCGTGTGTCCGGCGGGCAGGATGGAGCCCCGGTCCTTGATACACACCCCAATCACCTTGCTTTGAAAGTTGGTAGCCAGCCGCAACTCGTCGGTGATGGTGGTGGTGAGCATATTTCGCGGAGACATTTGCCCCCAACTGGTGTTGCTTCCTACCGCCTGCACAGATTTATCCTCGGTTACGTAGGTGCCCTTGCCGCTTTCGCGCACAAACCAGTTGTTGCCTACAATGCCGTGCACGGAAGGTGTAGTGCCCGTGTAGATGCTGGCGTGGCCTGGCCCGGTATAGGTAGGTACGTAGTTGTAGTGGGTATTCTCGTAGCTAAAGCCCTGGGCCAGCAGCCGCCGGAAGCCGCCGCTGCCGTATTTGTCCCAGTAGCGGTAGAGGTAGTCGTAGCGCATCTGGTCTACCACAATGCCTACTACCAGCTTGGGCCGCGCCAGGGGTTGATTTTTCTTTTGTGCCACCGTGGGCAAGGCTAGGCCAAGGGCCAGCAACACACACAAACTCTTTTTCAAATCAGCAGCAGCAAGGTGAAGGGCTTGGCGAAATACTTTCTCCGTACACAGGCCCGGGCAAAGATAACCTGTCCGCTTGGTACTTACGTCCTGGGTAGCCAAAATGGGCCGCTACCCGTATCATAGGCCACATGGCATCGGGCTCCACTGCACCGAACCCGCCCATTTAGCCTCGCCTTTTTCTGCTATGCCTGCTGCCGCTTCTTACGCCCTGATCTTCGATATGGATGGGGTTATTGTTGATAACACGCGCTACCAGGCTCGGGCCTTTCAGCTGCTGTTCCGCGAACATGGTCTTACTACTGATGCCCGCCGGCTGCTGGCGCGTCTCAACGGCATGCCCGCTACCACTATTCTGCAAACCGTATTCCGCCACCCCGTGCCCAAAAAGCAGCTGGAGGAGTATGCCTCCCAGCGCGAGTTCCTATACCGCACGCTTTACTGGAACCACCGCCAGGAACTGCCGGGCCTTACGACCTTCCTGCAGGCCGCCCGTGCCGCGGGCTTCAAGCTGGCGCTGGGCACCGGCTCCGCCCCCGAAACCATTGGCTATATCCTCGACCACCTGCACCTGCGCCCTTACTTCGACGTGGTAGTGGGCAAGGCCGACGTGCCCGAAGGCAAGCCCCACGCCGATACGTTTGTGGTAGCCGCCCAAAAGCTGGGCATCCCGCCCGGGCAGTGCGTGGTCATAGAAGATGCTCTATTGGGTGAGCAGGCCGCCTACCGCGCCGGTATGCGCTGCATTGGCGTGAGTACCACGCTAAAAGCCAAGCAGTTTCAGGCACCTCTCACAGTTATCAACGACTTCACCGAGCTAACACCCAAGTGGGTGCTAGCACTGCTGGAAGCCCATTCAGCCGTCCCCAAACCCAGCAAGGCGCTAGCCCAACGAGCGTACATGAACCTGTAGGACTAACTTTTGCGCTATCCATTAACGGCCTTGACAAACTTAACTAGCGGCTGTTAAGCCAAACAAGAACCTCTGGTCAAAGCAAACGAAAAAGCCCGCCTCCTTTGGGAAGCGGGCTTTTTTGATGAAATAAGAATTCGCGTTACCGGCTGGATGCCAGGGCCTCGGCACCACCTACGATTTCGAGAATCTCGGTGGTAATAGCGGCCTGACGGGTGCGGTTATACGTGAGCTTGAGCGACTTGAGCAATTCCCCGGCGTTGTCGGTGGCTTTGTCCATGGCGGTCATGCGGGCGCCGTGCTCCGAGGCGTTGCTTTCCAGCACTGCTTTGTAAAGCTGCACCTTCAGCGACTGTGGAATCAGGGTCTGTACGATTTCCTCCTTCGAAGGCTCGAAGATGTAGTCCACGTTGGAAGTAGCCGTAGCGTTGGCAGCCGGTTCGGCGGGCACCAGCGGCAGCAGCTGCTCGGCCCGAACAATCTGGGTAGCCACGTTGCGGAACTCGTTGTACACCATCACCACTTCATCGAACTGACCAACCCGGAAACCTTCCATGGCTTCTTCGGCCGCTTCCCGCACAGTATCAAACGACAGCTTGCCGAATACGTGCGTGTAGTTGCCGAGCAGGGGATTGCGCTTGGCAAAGTAGTCGTGGGCCTTCTTCCCGATGGCCATTACCGTTACGTTGCCGGCCGCCGACTGCGCCGCGTACCGTTCGCGCACCAGTTGGTTGACCCCTTTGAAGATGTTGCTGTTGAAAGCCCCGGCCAGGCCACGGTCGGAAGTAATGGCGATAACCAGTACCCGGCGGACTTCGCGCTGCACGGCATAGTCGCTCAGCACTTCTCCCCCGGTAAGGCTGGTCAGGTTGCTCAGAATGCTGTTGAGCCGCTGGGCGTAGGGGCGCATGCGCAGGATGTTGTCCTGCGCCCGCC
Organism: Hymenobacter lutimineralis; assembly: GCF_008271285.1. Taxonomy (NCBI): domain Bacteria; kingdom Pseudomonadati; phylum Bacteroidota; class Cytophagia; order Cytophagales; family Hymenobacteraceae; genus Hymenobacter; species Hymenobacter lutimineralis. The sequence goes on from NZ_VTHL01000003.1 coordinate 89,751, forward strand.
GCAGCTTGGCCGCCGCCACCATTTTCATGGCTTTGGTGATTTGCTGCGTACTCTGCACCGAGACAATGCGGTTACGAACTTCTTTTAAGCTTGCCATGCGTTGGGAATTAGTAATTAGTAATTAAGAATTAAGAATTGCCGTCGGGCGAAGACCAGCCGGATGGCAACACTCAATTCTTAATTACTAATTCTTAATTGTTAATTACTTAGTGGCGTACGCTGCCGACAGATCTTTGGCTACCTGACGGATGGCGTTGGTGATGGTGTCATCCAGCTTGCCAGCCTTGAGGGCCTTCAGCACATCGGGGTGACGGGTGTTCATCACCTGAACAAACTCTTTCTCGAACTCCCGCACCTTGTTTACGGGCACCTGGTCGAGCAGACCGTTGGTAGCAGCGTAAATTACGGCTACTTGGTCTTCTACTTTCTGGGGCGAGAACTGGGGCTGCTTCAGAATCTCGAGGTTGCGGCGGCCCCGCTCAATGGTGAGCTTGGTCGAAGCGTCGAGGTCGGAGCCGAACTTGGCGAAGGCTTCCAGCTCGCGGAACTGAGCCTGGTCCAGCTTCAGCGTACCCGCTACCTTCTTCATCGACTTGATCTGGGCGTTACCACCCACGCGCGATACCGAGATACCTACGTTGATAGCCGGCCGGATACCCGAGTTGAACAGGTTGGTTTCGAGGAAGATCTGCCCGTCCGTAATCGAAATTACGTTGGTCGGGATGTAGGCCGAAACGTCACCTGCCTGGGTTTCGATGAGGGGCAATGCCGTCAGCGAACCACCACCTTTCACGAGGTGCTTGATGCTCTCGGGCAGGTCGTTCATGTCGCGGGCAATAACGTCGGAAGCGTTGATCTTCGCGGCGCGCTCCAGCAGGCGGCTGTGCAGGTAGAATACGTCGCCGGGGTAAGCTTCGCGTCCGGGAGGACGACGCAGCAGCAACGACACCTCGCGGTAGGCTACTGCCTGCTTCGACAAGTCATCGTACACTACCAGAGCCGGGCGGCCGGTGTCGCGGAAGAACTCGCCGATGGCAGCCCCGGTGAAGGGAGCGAAGAACTGCATGGGAGCCGGATCCGAAGCCGAAGCCGAAACTACCACGGTGTAGTCCATGGCACCACCACGCTGCAGGGCGTTTACCACCTGGGCTACGGTAGAGGCTTTCTGACCTACGGCTACGTAGATGCAGAATACCGGCTCCCCGCGCTCGAAGAACTCACGCTGGTTCAGGATGGTGTCGATAGCTACCGCCGACTTACCCGTCTGACGGTCGCCGATGATCAGCTCGCGCTGACCGCGCCCAATTGGAATCATGGCGTCAATAGCCTTGATACCCGTTTGCATGGGCTCGGTTACCGGCTGGCGGTAGATTACACCGGGAGCCTTACGCTCCAGGGGCATATCATAGGTTTCGCCCTGGATGGGGCCGCGGCCGTCGATGGGCTGGCCCAGCGTGTTTACCACGCGGCCTACAATGCCTTCGCCGACGTTAATAGAAGCAATTTTATTGGTGCGACGCACCGTAGCGCCTTCCCGGATTTCGCTGTAGTCGCCGAGCATTACGGCGCCTACGTTGTCTTCTTCCAGGTTAAGCACGAGGGCCTGCAGGCCATTTTCAAATTCGAGCAATTCCCCCGACTGGGCTTTGCCCAGGCCGTAGATGCGGGCTACACCGTCGCCAACTTGCAGTACCGTACCAACCTCTTCGAGCTCGGCGGCGGTTTTGAAGTTGGACAGCTGCTCCCGCAGAATGGCGGATACTTCATCCGGACGTACTTCTGCCATGGTGGGTTATAGTTGGGATTGGTAGGGGTTCTTCGAGAATTCGCTGCGCAGCTTACGCAGGCGGTAACGTACCGAGTCGTCGATTTGCTGGTCGCCCACGCGCAGCACGAAGCCGCCGATGAGCGAGGCATCTACCTTCTCGGTGAGGGTGACCTGCTGGAGGCCGGTTTGCTCGCGCACGATCTGCTGCACCTGAGTGCGCAGTTCGGGCGTGAGGGGAGTAGCCGTGGTTACTTCCGCCGCTTGCACCCCCCGGAGGGCGTTGTACTGGCTCAGGAACTCGGAGCCAATAAACTCCAGCGCGCTTTCGCGGTTTTTCTGGGTGACAATGGTGAAGAACTTCTCGGTGAGGTCCGACACCTTGCCGCCGAACACCGCGCGCAGGATGGAAAGTTTTTTATCGTGATTCACGATGGGGTTGCGCAGCAACAAGCGCAGGTCGCGGTTCTCGTCCAGCGTTTTGCTGAACAAGTCCATATCCTGTTTCACTTGCTCCAGCGCCCCACGCTCCTCGGCCAAATCCAGCAGGGACTTGGCGTAGCGGGAAGCAACTCGTTGTTCAGACATTGATTTTAGTATTGAGTAGTTGGTAGTGAGTATTGAGACAGATGTTATTCGGCTGACCGAACCTCATTACTCAATACTGAATACTCACTACTAATTCAATTTTACTTCCTTCAGGTACGAGTCCACGAGCTGCTGCTGAGCGGGCGAATCGGCCAACTCGCGGCGCAGGATGCGCTCCGCAATATCAATGGACAGCTTGGCGGCGGTGTTTTTCACCTCGGCCAGAGCGGCGTTTTTCTCGTTCTGAATGGCTTCGCGGGCCTGCACAATCATGCGGCTGCCTTCTTCCGTAGCCTTGGTTTTGGCCTGCTCAATGAGCTGGTTGGATACCGTGGTGGCTTCCTTCAGAATACGGTCGCGCTCCAGGCGGGCTTCAGCCAGCAGCTTTTCGTTGCCGGCTTTCAGCTCCTGCATTTCCAGCTTGGCCTGGTCGGCCATGCGCAGGGCACCTTCGATGGAGCTTTCCCGCTCTTTGAGGGAGCTGAGGATGGGCTTCCAAGCGAACTTGGTGAGCAGGAAGAGAAGAATCAGGAAAATGACCAGCTGCCAGAACAGCAGGCCAATACTAGGGTTGGTAAGCATCAGGGCTCAGCTAAATCGGTGAATAATCGGTGCCGGGCGAAGAAACGGGGCGCGTAGTTCGGACCGGACCGCTACAACCCAAAGAAACCGCAAACCCGATTCACCGGCCGGGCTACAGACGAGCCCAGCCGGCGTATCGGGTCTTGCAGGTTCTCTACTGAAGCTTCAGGGCAATCAGCAGGCAGACTACTACTGCGAACAGAGCAGCACCTTCTACCAGAGCAGCTACGATCAGCATAGCCGTCTGGATTTTGCCAGAGGCCTCGGGCTGACGGCCGATGGCTTCCATGGCCGAGCCACCGATGCGGCCGATACCCAGACCAGCACCCAGAATAGCCAGACCGGCACCGATACCGGCACCCATTACAGCCAGACCAACAGCATTAACAACCTGCAGCAACAGAGAGAGCAGCATAAGACAAAGAGTTTGAAGAATGTGTGAAGAAAAAACGCAGAAAAAAAGGGGGAATTTGGAGCTTAGTGCGCGTGGCTGCCCGATACGTGCAGCGGTGCGTCGGCGTCGTCACCGCCAATGCCATAGTCGTGGTCGTGGTGTTCTTCCACGGCCCCACCGATGTACATGGCCGTCAGCAGCGTGAAGATGTAGGCCTGCAAAACAGCTACCAGCAGCTCCAGCACGTTGATAAACAAACCGAAGGCAATAGACAGCGGCGCAATGCCAATGCTGTTGAAGATAAAGATCAGGGCAATGAAGCTCAGGATGATGATGTGCCCGGCCGTAACGTTGGCGAACAGTCGAACCATCAAGGAGAAAGGCTTCGAAATCACGCCGATGAGCTCCACGGGAATCATGATCGGGCGCAGCCACAGCGGAACACCAGGCGTCCAGAAAATGTGCGACCAGTAGTACTTATTGGAGCTGAACGTGGTGATGAGCAGCGTGAGGAAGGCAAAGAGGAACGTCACGGCCAAGTTGCCGGTGAGGTTGGCCGCGCCGGGCAGCAAGCCCAGCAGGTTATTGAACCAGATAAAGAAGAAGATGGTGAGCAGGTAAGGCAGGTACCGCTCATACTTCGGGCCAATGGCTTTCTTGGCTACTTCGTCGCGCACAAAAATGATGATGGGCTCGAAGAAGGACTGAATGCCTTTGGGGGCGCGGCCGTGGTTTTTACGGTAGCCTTTCGATACGGCCGTGAACACCACAACCAGCAGCACCACGCTCAACAGCAGGGAAGCTACGTTTTTGGTAATCGAGAAATCGTGTACTTTGGAGCCGTCAACGGCTTCCAGGGTTTCGTGCTCCAGCTTGAGGCCTTCGTGCACAGTGCCCTCGGGGTACAGGTGATGCGAAGAAAACACCGACAGGCCTTTGCCTTCCTGGTACGCAATGATGGGCAGGGGCAGGGTGAAGTGAGGCCCTTCGCCTTCTTCGCCGAAGAAATGCCACTCGTGCGCGTCACCTACGTGGTGCAGAATCAGCTCACCGGCGTTGAAGCCTTCTTCTTTGTTGGCCTCGTGAACGGAAGCCGTCTGCTCTTGTGCAAAAACGGGCAGGGAAAGAATACAGAAGAGGGCTACAAGTAAGCGCTTCATTCAGAAGATCTTAGGGTGGGGCAAAGCGGGTACCTAAACGGTGGGTTCACCCGGTTTTGAAAACGGGCGCAAGTTAGTCAGAACGCTCCAGACTTCAAACCCGGTAAAGAGAAAATACCCAAGAAAGAAGGCCCCCAGGAAGGTGTAAGTACCTCTGCCTTCGTGCGCGCCCCCTCTATATAGATAGACTAGTACGATGCCGATGCTCAAAAACATCCGTAGCACCATAGACCCGAAGTAGGCCGCCATGAAGTTTTCGGGGTTTGCTTTCACCAGGCGGGCCGTGACCCAGTAGATGATGCCCGTGAGCAGGGCGAAGTAGCCCATGATATACCCAGCCAAAGGATGCACCACCGCGTCGCCGTAGCGGGCGTTCAGCAGATACAGGCTACCGTATAAGAGTAGGCCCAACAGCAGCAGATTGCGTAAAAAGCGAAGCAAGTCTTACTATATAAGGAGGATGGGCCGGCAAAGGTAACAGATGCAAGCCGGTAAAGTACCATAAGGCACAAAAGTGCACACCTAACCGCCCACCGCAGTAGCTTCTTACCTAAAGAGGATATCGGCAGCAAATGGCCGTTGCATTTACTTTAGGCTACTCTTCACTTTTCCGAAACCGCCCGGATTACCTGATACAAAGCCGCAAAGATTCCCAGTAAGCTCAGAACAACGGTGGCCCAGGGACTGGTGTGAAAATGCCCATCGAGCCAAACGCCCAGCCACGTGCTCAAGCCGATAATGGCCAGCATCTGCATACCGGCGCCGGCAAACTTGCCAAAGTTGCTGCCGCCACTGGGGCGGGAATCTTCCGGGAGAGGCGTTTCAGACATACCAGACAGCGGGGGAAAGGGCCGCCAAGCGAAAGTACGGGTTTCCGGGGCGCCTGGCCGGAAAACGGGCCTTTCCCGGGGTGGGTCGGGAAAAAGCGTACTTTTACTTACTGTGTGACGTTGTGAACCAGAATGGGTGACTGGCTGAACAATTTTGGCAGCTTGGCCCGTTACGCGTTTACTGCCCGGCCTCCGACTTCTTTCGTTGTTTTGACCCGAACTCTGCTTTCCCGTCTGCTTTTCTGGCCCTCCGCGGCGTTGGTAGTGGCTGCCAGCTTGCACGGCTGCGCGTCCGAGCGTGGTCCAGTGGGCCGCACGTACCAGAATATTGTAGCCCGCGACAACGCCTACTTCCTGGCCCGCGAAAAAATGCGCACGGTAGAGGAAGACCTGAACAAGGCCCGCCTCAACGACTACAACCGCGTGCTGCCTTTGTTTCCGACTATTGACTCGCTGACGGCGGTGCGGCTGGCCCCGGACATGGAGGACATTATTAAGAAGACCTCCATCCCCATTCAGTATCACCCAGGCTCCGACTGGACGGACGACAGCTATATCCTGGTAGGCAAAGCCCGCTATTATAAGCGTGAACTGGAGGATGCCATCAAGACCTTCAAGTACGTTAACACCACCAGCAAGGACCCACATGCCCGCCACGAGGCTTTGATCTGGCTAATGCGCAGCTTCCTGGCCCTGAAGGAGTACGAAAGCGCCTCGGCCGTATCTGACATTCTCGATAAAGAGGTAGGCACGGAAAGCAATGCCAAGGCTCTGTTTTTGACCCGCGCTGAGTATTACCTCCGCACCGACAATCAGCCCCTGGCCATTGCCAACCTGGAAAAGGCACTGCCCTACATCACGCCTAAAAACGAACAGTCGCGCACGCGCTACGTACTGGCTCAGCTCTACCAGGCGCAGGGCAACGACAAAAAGGCCTACGCCCAGCTCAACCAAATCCTGAAGCGGAACCCACCCTACGAACTCGATTTCTACAGCAAGCTGATGCTGGGGCAGGTTTCGGACCTGAATCAGAATGACCGCGCCCGGCTGGATAAGTACTTTGCCAAGCTGCTAAAAGACACCAAGAACAAGGAGTACGGCGACAAGATCTACTACGAGATGGCGCGGCTGGAATACCGCCAGCAACGCTACCCCGAGGCCCTGAAGCTGCTGCAGAAATCGGCCCGGGCTACGGGCAGCACCCAGGCCCAGAAGTCCTATACCTACCTGCTGGCGGGCCGTATCAACTACGAGAACCTGCAGAAGTACCGCCCTGCGGCCGCTTACTACGACAGCACGGTGCAGAACTTGTCGCGCGAGTCGCCCGATTACGCGGCTATTGCCGAGCGCAGTGCCATTCTACAGGAGTTTGCCAAGCAGCTAACCATTGTAGATACTCAGGACAGCTTGCAGGCCCTGGCCAAGCTGGACACGGCTACGCTACGTACCCGCTTGCTTAGCTACGCCGAAGCTGAGCTGGCCGCCAAAGCCGCCGAGGAAAAACGCCTGGCCGACCAGCGTGAGCGGGAAAGCCGGCGGCAGACAGCTACCGGGGTAAGCAGCGTCCGAAGCGGCAACCCCGACATCGACCCATTTGCCTTTGCCAACGCGAATACGGGGGCACAATGGTACTTCGACAACCCAACATCACTTAGTACGGCGCGCTCGGAGTTCGTGCGCCGCTGGGGCGATCGGCCTCTGCAGGACAACTGGCGCATTACGAGTACAGCCAGCACCTCCCCTGCTACCGCCCGCGGCGGCAATGTGCCCATCACCGTGGCGGGTTCTGATGCCACCCAGGTGAATGCCGCAGGAGCAGCAGCGGCAGCTCTTAACCCAGCTCAGCAGGCGGCTACGCTGGCGGCCCAATACCGGCAGAATATTCCCCTGACCGCCGAGCTGCTGGCAGCCTCCAGCCAGCAGATTGAAGAAGCATTGTTTGCTTTGGGCAGCATTTACGGGCAACAGCTCCGGGAGCCCGCCAAAGCCGCTGAAACCTACGAAACCCTCCTGACGCGGTTCCCTACCAGCAAACATGCCCCAGAGGTATACTACAGCTTATTCCTGCTGTATAAAGAGGCTGGCAGTACCAAAGCTGACGAATACGCGCAGCGGCTCCGCCAGGAGTTCCCCACGTCGTCGTACGCCCGGCTGGTCGCCGACCCGGAGTACCTGCGGCGGATGTCGGTAGCCAACGCCGGCGTAAGCGTGCAGCTGGACTCGGCTTTTGCGTTTTATAAGCAGCAGGAATTCAAAAAAGCCGGCCGGGTGCTTACCCGCACGCGCAAGCTGTATCCGGAAAGTGACTACAACGACCGGGTAGCTTACCTGGGGGTGCTGCTGGCGCTGCGTACCCAACCACCTGCCACCACCAAAGCGCAAGTAGCCCGCTTTGTGAAAGATTATCCGAATAGCCCCTTGGTAACCGATGCGCAAAGCCTGCTGGAAACCTTCGCACGCTATGAGCAAGGCAGCTTGCCCGGCGCACTGGCTTCTACCGACAAGCCCAGGGTTTCGTATTTCCGCCCCGGGGAAGTTGATAACCGCATGCGCATTTTCTACGGGGCCAATGAGTCGCCGGTGGTAGTGCCCAAGCCGGCAGTTCCCGCTCCGGTTGAAGCAGCCACTCCTGCCGCACCGACTCCCGCGGCCCCTGCTTCAGCTACGCCTGCCCCCTCCCCTGACAAAACTCCAGCTACCACTCCGCTCGCCGTAGCCGAGCCGGGTGCAGCTGCGGTACCGGCCCCGGCTACTGCCACGCCCGGTGGGCCCGACCCCGCGCCTACGGCTCCGGTTTCGCCTTACGCAGCTAACCTGAGCGCCAACCACGCGGTAGTGTTGGTAATAGCCAAAGATGCGCCCTTGCTCGCTACGCTGCCCACGCAGCTTACTGCCTACAACAACCGCTACTACCGGGCCGCCAATCTGCAGGTGCAGCAACAGCCCCTCGGCGACGGTTTCGTAGCCGTGGTGGTGCAGTCGTTGGCTGGGTCTAAGGTAGCGCAGAGCTATGCCGTAAAGCTCCGTGGGCCCCAGGGCCCCCTGGGCCGCCTGCGGGGCGTGGGTTACCAAAGCCTTATCGTAGGTATTGAGAACTTACCAGTGCTGCTCCAACGCCAGAACGTGGCCGAGTACGAGCAGTTCTATCAGCAAGCCTATCGTCCGTAACTTTGCGGACTCTTCCCTGAGCCCTGCTGCCGTCTTTGCTTGCGAGGGCGGCGCAGGCTGATTTACCTTTTTATCTAATGGCTTATTCTGCTGCCAGAAAACCTGCTGTTCCGCGCAAGCCTGCCCGGTCTGGGCGGTTCGCGGCTTTCATTCGCACGCTTTGGGCGCTGTTTGGCTTGGGCACGCTGGCGTTTTTGTTTTACGTGTGGGCCGTCAGCGCCAATTTCCTGAACCTCTTCGGGCGGATGCCCAACCTGAAAACGCTCGAAAATCCCAAGAGCGAACTGGCCTCGGAAGTTTACTCGGCCGACAATGTGTTGATGGGCAAGTATTTCCGGGAGAACCGCACGCCCGTTGAGTACGAGGACCTCCCACAGCACTTGGTAGATGCCCTTATTGCTACGGAGGATGCCCGTTTCGAAGAGCACTCCGGTATCGACCCTAAAGCTACCGGCCGGGTAGCAGCGGGCCTGCTCACGGGCGGCAGCGGGGGCGGCGGCTCCACCCTCACCCAACAGCTGGCCAAAGTGCTGTTCCGCACGCGCGAAGACCTTAGCGACGGGCGTCTAAACGACGTGCCGGGCCTGCGCATGCTCATCACCAAAACCAAGGAGTGGATTCTGGCCATCCGCCTGGAGCGCAGCTACACCAAGCGCGAAATCATGCGCATGTATTTGAACGTGACGGACTACGGCTCCAATGCCTTTGGCATCAGCACGGCGGCCAAAACGTTTTTCAGCAAGAAGCCCAAGGAGCTGACGCGCCCTGAAGCCGCCACCCTGGTGGGCGTGCTGAACGCACCCAGCCGCTTTAGCCCCAAGTTCAACCCCCAGCGGAGCAAAATGCGCCGCAACTGGGTACTGCGCCAGATGCACAAGTATGGCTACCTCGATGCCCAGTCCCTGCAGGCCGACACCGTGAAGCCCATAGTGCTGCGCTACAACGTGGAAAACCAGAACGAAGGAATTGCGCCTTATTTCCGGGTAGAAGTAAGCAAAATGCTGCGCGACTGGGCCCGGGAAACCGACCACGACCTCTACGCCGATGGTTTGAAAATCTACACCACCATCGACTCGCGCATGCAGAAGTATGCCGAAACCGCCATTGCCGACCACATGAAGCTGCAGCAGCGGTGGTTTGATACCCACTGGAAAGGCATGCAGCCCTGGCGCGACGAAAACGGCAAGATTATTCCGGGCTTCCTGAACACGGCCATTAAGCGTACGGAGCGGTACAAGTCCTTGTCCATCCGCTACGAAGGCCAACCCGACTCCATCAAGTACTACCTCAATAAGAAGTACAAGATGAAGGTGTTTACCTGGCAGGGCGAGAAGGAAGTAACGATGTCCCCCATGGACTCCCTGGCGTACTACAAGCGTTTCCTGCACGCCGGGTTTATGGCCATGAATCCGCTGAATGGGCAAATCAAGGCCTGGGTAGGCGGCACTAACTACAAGTACTTCAAGTACGACCACGTAAAGCAGGGCAAACGCCAGCCTGGCTCTACTTTTAAGCCCTTCGTATACACCGCCGCCATCGACCAGGGCTACTCTCCCTGTTACCAGCGCCCCGACGTAGCTACCACGTTTCCGGCTGTAGCCGGCCGCCCGCCCTACACCCCTCGCAACTTCGAAGGGGGCTTCTCGGGCCGCACATTTACCCTGCGCCAGGCCTTGGCCCGCTCGATGAACTCCATCACAGCTTGGCTGGTGCAGAAACTCGGTCCTGAGACAGTCGTTGCATATGCCAAGCGTTTGGGCATCACCTCCCCTATTGAAGCCGTGCCGGCCGTGGGCTTTGGCTCTTCCGACGTGAGCATTTACGAACTTACGGGCGCCTACGGTACGTTTGCCAACCGCGGCGTGTGGACTGCCCCCATGATGGTGATGCGCATCGAAGACAAAAACGGCAACGTGCTGCGCGAGTTTGTGCCCCAGACGAAAGAGGCGCTCAGCGAAGAAACGGCCTACCTGATGACGTATATGATGCGGGGCGCCGTGGAGGAAAAAGGCGGCACCTCCATCATCCTGCGCGGCGGCTTTAAGTTCCCCTACCAGATGGCGGCCAAGACGGGCACTACATCCAACTATTCCGATGCTTGGTTTATGGGCCTCACGCCCGACCTTGTGTGTGGTATGTGGGTAGGTGGTGAAGACCGGAGTATTCACTTCCGCACGGGCGCTTACGGCCAAGGCTCCCGCCTAGCGCTGCCCATCTACGGCATCTTCATGAAGCAGGTGTACAAGAACAACAAGGAAATTGGCATCAGCACCCAGGATTTCCCGGTTCCCCAGCAGCCGCTCAGCATCGAAATTGACTGTGCCCGCTACTACGGCGGTCAGCGCGACACCATTCCGCCGGATCAGAAGCTGAACCAAGTAGATTTGGATGATTTGAGCGACCAGGATATCTAGATTGAAGCTCAAGCCTGATTTCTGCGAAGCGTCAGTGCCTGCCAGAGAAATTATTAAGTTGACTTTGCGAGGCCGGGACTTCCCGGCCTCCTTTTTTGTTCTGACATTTCAGAAACCTACCCGGTCCTGAACCTGCCTCTGGCCGGTTTACGTACCATTTTACCCTGCTGCTACGGTTGTGGTGTCCTGCCCGCCCTGTACGCTTGCTCAATCCGTGATTCTATGGCTGCCAACCCTGCGCTGCAAGAGCAAATTCGTCAACTGCCTCACCGGCCCGGAGTATACAAGTACTTCGGAGAAGAAGATACCATCATCTACGTGGGCAAAGCCATTGACCTACGCAAGCGCGTGAGCAGCTATTTCACCAAGCAGGACCACAACAAGAAAACTCAGCAGCTGGTCAAGAACATCCGTCGCATCGAGTTTACTATTGTCGACTCCGAATCGGATGCATTCCTGCTGGAGAATAACCTTATCAAGCAGCATCAGCCCAAGTACAACATCCTGCTGAAGGATGGCAAAACCTATCCGTACCTGCTGCTCACTAATGAGCGGTTTCCACGCCTGATTCCGACCCGTAATAAAGTACCCGGGCAAGGCCGCTATTACGGTCCTTACGCCAACGTGACGGGCATGAACCTACTGCTGGAACTGATTCGGGCCCTCTATCCACTGCGCACCTGCACGTACAACCTAAGCCCGCAGAACATTGAAGCCGGCAAGTTCAAGGTGTGTCTGGAGTACCACCTGGGCAACTGCAAAGGCCCCTGTGAAGGACTACAGGATGAAGAAACCTATAACCAGTATATCCAGCAGATTCGGTTAATTCTGAATGGCGACTTGCGCTTGCCCAAGCAATACTTCCGCGAGAAGATGACGGTAGCCGCCCAGGAGCAGCAGTATGAGCTGGCGCATCAGTTCAAGCAAAAGCTTGACCGCCTCGACGAGTTCCAGAGCAAAAGCACCATCGTCAATGCCTCCCTATCGAACATCGACGTGTTCAGCATTGCGTCCAATGAGAAGTCCGCTTTCATCAACTACCTGAAGGTGATGAACGGCAGCATCATTCTGACGCAATCGGTAGAGGTCCAGAAAAAGCTCGACGAGCCCGACGACGAAATCCTGGCCCCGGTGATTATGCAGATGCGGGAAGAGTTCGAAAGCCAGTCAAAAGAAATACTCACCAACGTAGCCATACCTTCCCTGCCCCTGCCTGGGGTAAATATTGCGCAGCCCCAAATCGGCGACAAGCGCAAGCTTCTGGAGCTGAGCATCAAGAACGTGCTGTACCTGCGCAAGGAAAAGGAAAGCATGAACGACCGAAGCAAGGACCTAAACGAGGTGCGCATCATGGAAACCATGAAGAAGGATTTGCGCCTCACCGAGCTTCCCAAGCACATTGAGTGCTTCGACAACTCCAATTTTCAGGGCGACAACCCGGTGGCCGCCATGGTGTGTTTTCGTAATGCCAAGCCCAGCAAGAAAGACTACCGCCACTTCCACATCAAAACCGTGGTAGGCCCCAACGACTTCGACTCCATGTACGAAATCGTGACGCGGCGCTACCGCCGCTTGCTGGATGAAGGAGCCAGCCTACCGCAACTGGTGATTGTAGACGGCGGCAAAGGACAGCTGAGTATGGGCGTAAAAGCGCTGAAGGACCTGGGGCTTTGGGGGCAGATTCCCATCATCGGTATTGCCAAGCGCCTCGAGGAAATCTACGTTCCCAACGACCCGCTGCCGCTCTACATTGACAAGAAAAGTGAAACCCTGCGCCTAATCCAGCGCATGCGCGACGAAGCCCACCGCTTTGGCATCACCTTCCACCGTTCCCGCCGCGATGCTGCTACGCTCAAGACAGAACTGACCGATGTAAAAGGCCTGGGCCCCGTCACAGCCGACAAATTGCTGACGAAATTTAAATCCGTCAAAAAAATTAAAGAACTCTCCGAAGCCGAGCTGGTCACTGAAGTAGGCAAAGCCAAAGCCCGCATTCTGCTGGATTACTTCAGCCAACCTGATGCCCTCGGCTAGCACCCCTTCCTGCCTACGAATAGCAACAAAAAGGCCCAACCGTTTGGTTGGGCCTTTTTGCTAATCAGTAGAAGCGAGTTAGAAGCTCCAGAGGTTGTACTCGTATTCGATCAGGTCGGTAGCGGCTTGCTGCGAAGCCAGAATACCTTCCCGCTCTCCACCGTAGATATCCGAAAGACGCGAATCATTGGGGTTCGACACTTTCACGATGTAGGAGTTGAACAGCCAGAGCTCAAAAGCATCCGCCAGGTTCTTGTGCTGAGCATCGTTCTGGGGGTTAAACCAGATGGCTTTGTCCGGGTTGTTCCGGAATACGCGCACCAGGTCGCTGTATTTGAACGTGCCAATGGGCTTCTCAATACCCGAAGTGTTCGACGCCAGGGTAGAAGGAACGAGCAGCGTAATGGTTTTGATGTCGTGATACATCCGCGACCGTTTCTTGTCGAAGATCATATCTTCCTTCAACTCCATCTGGTACAGATCCTTCGGCCGGTATTCGTAGCTAGGCGGTGCGACGGGCTTTTTGGGGGCTGCTTTCGCCGTGGTTTTGCCTTTGCCTTTTTTAGGCGCCGGAGCTCCCCAGCCGTCGTCCGAAGACTCTTCGCTGAAACCAGCCGCTTTTTCTTCTTCGCTTAGGCCGGCACTGGCTTCCGCGTAAGAGCTATTCGCCACTACTTCTTGGGCGGTGTAGGTAGAGGTTAGCGAATCGTTCCGATACGCTTGTAGTTCTCCACGTTTTACGGCCTCCAGAATGGTTTTGCTGATTTCCTTGCCTTCGGCGAACATGGGCTTGTTCTGCTTTTCGCGCAGGTCAATAGCACGCCAGATGGTTTTGCGGAACATGATGTCCGAATTCGGAATCGGGCGGTACGAGCCATTGCTGCTCGCGGTAGTAGCTTGTTCCTGAGCCGATGCTGCTACCGACAGCGTCAGGCTGGCCGCCAGAGCGGCGAAGGAGAGGAATTTGTTCATACTAGGCGAATCGAAAAAGTCGGGCGTTAGTTCAATTTACTGAGTAACGCTTACAGCAGCGGAATATTGAAGTTCTTCGACACATTTACCGACTCGGTATTACCCTGGAAGTTCATGCGCTGCACTTCTTTTACTTCGATGTACAGACGGTCACCTTCGCGGGCAGTGTTTACTACGTCGTTCAGGCTGGCATCCGGACCATTAATGGTGCGTGTAGGAATGGCGGGGCGCTTGCCACGCACCAGCGTCACTTCGTAACGGGTTACGCGGTAACGGGCGTCCTCGGGCAGGAACGTAGCGAAACCAGCGTCAGCTACTGCCTTCAGGCTCATGTTACGCACGGCGGTTACCGGGGTGCCTTGCTTTTCGTTGGCCTCGCGGCCACCTACGATGCACTTAATCTCGGGCTTGGGAATAGGACGTACCTGAAAGGTTTGCGAGCCGATGGGGTTACCACCGCTGCTCACGCTAAGAGTTACCTCGCGGGAGTTAGGCACCAACGTTACCTCACCCTTGGCAGAACCTTTAATAGTAGACGCCCCCGAAGCAGAGAAGCTTGGATCATACTGGGCACCCAAAGCAGGCACCTGTACGCTCAGCTTGTTGCCGCACTTGAAATACAGAGCCTGCACCGAAGCCGACTGAATCTGCATGACAGGCTTGGTAACAGTGTATGGTACCGTTACGGTGAAAGTCGTGTCGCGGCCGTTTTGGTTGAAGCGAATAGTTCCTTTCCAGGAAGCCTTGGCGTTGCCTGCAGCATCGAAAGCACCGGGGCGGGCCGTGAACTCAACTTTGCCTTTGCCGTCAGGGCCAACCGAAAGGGGTGAGCCATTCAGCGTCATGGAGGGGCGCAGCGACGAAGCCGAAGCCGTCAGGAACAGTTCTGCTTTGTACTTAGTACCGGCAGCTACCGTGTTTGACTCGGCGCTGGCGAAAGCACCTACTTTATCGAAGACGATTGTAGAAGCCCCAACTTTCTGAGAAAGCTGATTTAGGGCGTCAGCCTCGTACTTCAATACTTCGGTTTCTTTCTGCGAAAGCACAGCCAACGCCGCAACTACGGGCGTATTCTCGAAGTTGAGTTCCGCAAAGTTTTTGTTCTTCTGGTCCTTTTCGGTTACCGCCTTATCGTCTTTCGCATCGAGGGC
Organism: Hymenobacter lutimineralis; assembly: GCF_008271285.1. NCBI lineage: Bacteria > Pseudomonadati > Bacteroidota > Cytophagia > Cytophagales > Hymenobacteraceae > Hymenobacter > Hymenobacter lutimineralis. Next base: position 104,809 of record NZ_VTHL01000003.1, read on the forward strand.
CAGCGGCGTCGCGTTAGGAACAATCTGCTTGATGTATTCAGCGTATTTGTTCAACTCATCCTTTAAGGGGTAAGCAGCACCATCTTTTTTACCGCCGAGCATGGTCATGGCGACTTTATCTTCGCCGCTCATGTTCATTTCAGCCTTGCCTTTTTCCTGGGTAGCAGCCAACAGCTTCTCCCGGATATCCCGCAGGTAAGCCACCATTTTGGTGGTCCGCTCCCGCACTTCCTGGCCTTGCTTCAGAATAGCAAGGTCACGCGCCTGGTTGCGGTTTTTGGTTACGGCCGCCTCAATGCCTTTCACGGCACCTTGGTTAGCCTGGGTCGTTTTATCGTTTACTCCGATCAGGCTGTCATCCAAAAACTTGAATTTGAGCAGAATCGCGGAGTTTACTTGTAGCGCCAGAAGAGCAGTCAGTACTAAGTACATCATGCCAATCATCTTCTGCCGCGGTGTCTCTTTAGCACCTGCCATCGTTTCTTTCTGTTCTTATCTGTGAAACTGACACTAACTTCCTGCTAGCCCTTGGGCTTAGCTGGTAGCCCGCATGGCGTTCAGCATGTTGCCGTACACGCGGTTGAGGGAAGTCAGGTTGGTGGTCAGGCTGGTTACTTCCTGCTTGAACTGCTCGGTTTCTTTGCCGGCTTCCGTCAGGTTTTCCATGGCCTGGCTCAGGGTACCGTAGAACTTGTTCATGGACTTCAGGTGCGTGTTGGCATCCTGCAGTTCCATCTCGTACACGGCATTCAGCGCACCCAGGTTCTTGGTAACGTTCTGCACCTGCAGATGGTACTCTTTAGCATCCGAAGTAGCATTCGACATGGCCGTAATGGCTTCTACCGTGTTCGAATACGCATCATTGATACGCTCCAGCGACTGAGCCGCCGTCCGTACTTTCGCCGTGTACTCGTCCGTCACGTTGGTAGCCTCACCTAGCGAAGAGAGCTGCTGCGTGGTAGTGCTCAGGCGGTTCAGGCCAGCACCCAGCGAGGAAATGGCTTCGGGGGTTACGTTGGCATCCTTCAGCATATCATCAAGCTTGCGCGTCAGGCCCTTGCTGTTGTTTTCAGCGGCAAAGCTGGCGTTGCCGGTTGAAGGGTCGTAGCCTTCGCTCAACTCGGGGTACACGAGCGACCAGTCGGGGTCTTTGTGCGTGGGCTGGAAGGCGCTCAGAGCGAAGATCAGGGCTTCGGTACCTAGGCCCACGATGAGCATTACGTCAGCGTAATCCCAGTGCTGGATTTTAAACAATGCGCCTACGATTACTACTGCTGCACCCAGACCGTAGATCTTCGGCATTAATACGTCATACAGGAAACTGCCGCCTTTTTGTGCCATTGTACTTGTGTGTTGGTAGAATTGGGGTTGTTGAAAACACTAAGAGTGAAAAGCGGACTTAGTTCAAAGAGCTGTTGGTGCCCATACCAATCTGAATCATAGCCGTCCGGAATCCAATGTAAGAACGGGCCGAGTCTTGGTATTCGAAGTTCCGCGTACCGGTTTCGAGAAAGTACGCAATATCTTTCCAAGAACCACCACGCACTACTTTGCGGGGCTCATTGTCATCTGGGTTGGTAGGGTTCAAATCCCAAACCACCGGTACCGAAGCTTCCATGTAGGCATCGTCGCACCACTCGGAAACGTTGCCCGACATATCATAGAGGCCGAAATCGTTGGGGAAATACGACCCTACTGCGGAGGTATAAGCGGCTCCGTCGGAAGCGTAGTCGCCACGGCCAGGCTTAAAGTTGGCCAGCATGCAGCCGTTCTGGTTGCGCAGGTAAGGACCACCCCAGGGATACGTAGCCAGGTCGCGGCCACCACGCGCGGCGTACTCCCACTCAGCCTCGGAAGGAAGGCGGAAGTTAGGCGTGGGTGCCAGCCCCAGCTCTTCGTTGGAAGCATTTTTGTTTTTCGTGCGCCAGTTGCAGAAGTACTTGGCCGCAAACCAGTCGACGCCCACCACCGGATAATCATCGAAGGCCGGGTGCGTGTAGTAGTACTCCATCAGGGGGTCACCCATGTGGTAGGTAAAGTCGCGCACCCACACCGTAGAATCGGGGTAGAGTTCGGTCATCACGTATTCCTCGCCCAGTACGTCAATGGAGTCCTGCCGGATGGCATCCATGAACTGGCGGTATTCGTTGTTGGTGATTTCCGTCTCATCCATGTAAAAGCCGGCAATGGTTACCTGCTTGTTCATGTTTACCATAGAAGCGGAAATATCCTGATCGGTCTGCCCCATGTGGAACGTGCCGCCGGGGCAGGGCACCATACCAAAAGGCACTTCCTGCGGATTGAACTCCGGGCGGTCTTCGGCGCCAATCAGGTCACCCTGTGGGCCTTTACCAAAACCGCAACCTCCCAACAAGAGGGCCGAAGCAGCGACGAGAGGAAATAAGAAAAGCTTGTTCATAGTCCGGAAGCGAAAGACTTGTGAGGCGCGATACCCAAAGATTACAATTTTTGCAGCAGGCAAATTTAATGCGTTGAACGCATGTACGCAAGTATTTCGTTCAACTTCGCTTAGCTACCCGTGAATGGCGCTTTATGCGGGTTAAAACGAAGGGGGTCAGCATCATTTAAAAGTAGAAAGCAAAAGATAGTCAAATGACGCTCTAGGACCAAAAAAGCCCTTTTGAAAGCAGCTTATCAGAAACTGTAGCGGGGTGTACGGATGGCGGGCCGAACAGTGGCTGCTGGCCGCGGCAGGCGGTAGGACAGCATAATTTCATGTGAGCTAAACGCACGCGCTTCTTGATTAAATGCAATAAAATCAAAAGCGTACCCCACCCGCAGCGCATTGTCCTTTGTAAAGCTTGCGCCCAACATTCCCTGAAACGACTCCTGAAACCGGTAGCCAAGTCCTGCCCAGTATTTATCATCCAACGTGGCCCGGCCTCCCAACTCAAACGACGTACTTTTCTGCGAGAATTTCCCCGAATCCCCAACCTTGCCCGGCAACACCATCTTCACCAGCGCAGTGGGTGTGACCACAACGGAAGGCGTGAGCTCAATATTATAGCCCAGAGTGAGATAGGCGTGATTTTCCCCTGTTACGGAAGAGGAATCATTCCCGTTTACATTCTGAAATCGGTACTGCGCCCGCAGCAGGTTATTCACGCTCAACCCTGCGTAGAGCTTCTCTGACTCATACCAAACCCCAGTGCCCACGTCGAACTTGCGGTCGGCACTTTCACTGGGAATGGCCGGGTCGTTGGGCTCTGCGGGGCGGTAAGTACCCTTGCCCAGGTGCGTATACAATCCCTGCACCCCAATACCCAGCGTACCCTCTCCTACCTTCAGGTGATACGCATACGAAAGAGTAGCCGTGGTGATTTTGGTTTCAGCAATTCGGTCGCGGTACAAAACCCCACCCACACCACCGTGCAGAAACTTCACCGGGACCGTAGCCGAGAGCAGATAAGTTTGGGGAGACCCGCCCTGGTCTTCGGGCAGGGTAGCCTGGTAGCCCAAGTACTGATAGCGGCCAATCGTGGAAATTTCGCCGTAGCCTTTCACGCCGGCATAGCCGGGATTCAGGTACATTCCATTGAAACCGTAGTGCGTAAATTGCGGCTGTTGCTGGGCTACAGCAGAGCCGGCTGCTAAGCCCAGCAGCATACTAACCAGTACCGGAACCCTCATAATTGTGTTTTAATAGAAGCGGGTTAAATGCAGAGTGGGACAAGGCAGCTCTTCCAAATGTAACGAAAAAGGTCATTACACTAATTAGGAGCTGTTGACCCACTCTTCAACGGATAATACCGATAGTTAGTCTATTTAGTTGACTTTGCCTTTGCACTGGCTTGCGCCCCTCCGTGCAGGAGGATATACTGCTCGATAGCGCCGGTCATGGATGGAGCATTGGGGTGCGGAGCCTGGATATCCAGCTCTAGGCCGGCATCCAGTACCGCTTTGGCGGTAGTAGGGCCAAATGCGGCAATGCGCGTACCGTTCTGAGTGAAATCGGGGAAGTTGATAAAGAGCGAGCTGATACCTGAAGGGCTGAAGAACGCAATGCAGTCGTACTTCACATCCGACAGATCGGACAGGTCGCTGGCTACCGTGCGGTAAATAACGGCCTCCGTGAATTTGAAGTTATTGGCGCGCATAAACTCCGGAATATCGTCCTTCCGGATATCGGAGCACGGGTACAGAAACTTCTCTCCCTTATGCTTTTTAATAACCTCAAACAGATCAACAGCCGTGCGCTGGCCGACAAACAGCTTACGCTTACGTAACACAATGTACTTCTGCAGGTAGTTGGCCGTTTGTTCCGAAATACAGAAGTACTTCATCTCCGCTGGCATCTCAATCTTCGCCTCCTGGCAGATACGGAAGAAATGGTCGACGGCGTTGCGGCTGGTGAAGATGACGGCCGTATGTTCGAGAATGTTCACCTTTTCCTTCCGGAAGTCCTTATAGGAAACCGGATCAACCTGAATGAATTCCCGAAAATCTACTTTAATGCCGTATTTCTCCGCAATGGCAAAATACGGTGATACATCTCCTGTCGGCTTGGGCTGGGTGACCAGTATGCTCGCAATGCGCTTTGCGTGACGGCCAGTTCCCGGTTGCTCTTTGCTATCGGCCATGGTAAGAAAAAAAGGTAAGACTAGGCAATAAAGGAGAGGAAAAAGGAAGAGGAAGGAGAGGTCAGCGCTTCGCTAAAACCGTGCAAAAAGCCCTTTAATAGGCAAAAACAATAAGCTTTAAGAGGATAATGAGCGGTATCACTTCCGTGGCGCAAAGGTACGAAAACAAATGCAGATTCAGTAGGGACGATTTGCGGTGTAGCGTCAGGGCAATACGCCCCACCGTGGCCAGTAACAAAAAGGCAATCACGCCATTGGATATCCACAACACTGTAACCGGCGCGGCCACGTTCAGCGTCAGGTAAAGCACCACTACGAAAGGCAGGACCAACCCGATTAGCAGGATGGTACGAACGAATTCCCGGTACTGCACCGTCACTACGGGAATGACATCAAAGATGTACCCCATTATATATAAATAGGGGTATTTGAGCAGGACGAAGCCAAAAACCAGCCCGGTGTACAAAAGGATGCGTACGACGATGGCCGACTCGGGCACGTTGAAAATTTGCCGCAAAATCAGGGCGTCCTGCAGGCTAGTGTGCACCGCCACCAGAATCAGGGCAAACGACAGTGAGAAAACCAGAATAAGCGCCAAGTTGAGCCAGGTGGCCGTAGGCTTGATGAGAAAGTCCTGATCAGCAGAACTGCTCAGAAAGCTTTTCAACTCATATATCCGGCTGAAGCCCGGGCGATAAGTAACCCGCACCCCACCATAGAGCAGCCCCAGCAGCAGCAGAAAGCAGACATAGGCATTGTGGTGCCCGGGAACCCGCTCCTGCGGCAGCAACGGAGCAACTGCCTCAGTGGCTTTGGTAACATGCAGCGGGGTTGCATCGACGAAGGAAGTGTAGGCGGGCGGAATTTCTGGGTGCCAGATGCACAGCAGATGCCTGGTAGGCGCACTGCTCAAGGGCAGGAGCTTGGCAAGATCCAAGCGGTAGGAACCAGCCGCCGGCGCAGTATACACCAGCTTGTTATCCAGAAACAGGCTCAGGTGCTGATGCGCGGTGAAGGAAATGACCGTCGGTTTATCGGCCTGAAGCGTGACCCACTGGTAATAGGCCCGGCGGGGCTGATGGTACCCGGAAAGATAGAGGGTAAGCCGGTTTTGCGCCCGGTTATAGATCAACCAGTCACTGGATAAGCCGGCGTGGGGCGGAGGTGGCAAGGGACGGTATTCGGCGGCATAACTGGGGCGAATAGCCAGCCAGACTACCCCAACCAACGCTATGAGCAAGCTCTGCCACCGCATCTGTCGCACTGTATGCCCGTGAGGCTAGGACGCTACCCGCTGCCGGCTGCTGCGGCTGTGGTATACGCCCAGAAACACGCTCAAACCCAGCGAAAAAACCACCAGGCCGCCAATAAGCCAGGTATTGCCTAAGTAGGCAAAGTTGATAACAAACAGGATAACAATGAGATTGAGCAACGCCAGTAGCATCACCGTGCTGATTTGCTGAAAGCCCATGGCCAGAATGCGGTGGTGAATGTGGTTTTTATCGGGCGAGAAGGGCGAGCGGCCCGCCATCATGCGCACGATAAAGACGCGGATGGTATCGAACAAAGGCACAAACAGCACCCCCACCGCTACCGACGGCGCGGAAGTGGGAAACGGCTGCTGCATCTCAATAAACTGAATGGTCAGGAAGGACACGATGAAACCGCACACCAACGACCCGGTGTCGCCCATGAAAATGGTGGCCCGGTGAAAGTTGTACCGCAGAAACCCGAGCATCCCGCCAATCACGCAAATAGAAACAAAGGCGTAGTTGCTGTAGTTGGGGCCGCCGTATCGGTAGAAGTAGTACCCAAACGTGCTGACGATAATTAGGACAATGCTGCCGGCCAGTCCGTCGAGGCCATCAATCAGGTTGATGGCGTTGGTGATGCCCACAATCACGAAAAAAGTAAAGGCGTAGCTGATGCCGATGGGCAGCTCGTAAATGCCCAGAATGCCCTGAAATGAGGTCAGGCGGATATCGGCCATGATCATGACCACGCCGGTGGCGAGCAGCTGGCCGACAAACTTTTTGGACACGGAAATGCTCACGAGGTCATCCTTCAGCCCTACGAAGAACAGGATAATGCACCCGGCCAGAAGCTGCTGCACGCCGTTGCCAAGGTTGGCAAAGATGGTAAGGGCCGACATGAACCCGGCAAATACCGCCACCCCGCCCAAGCGCGGCGTCAGCGACTCATGCACGGTCCGCACGTTGGGCGTGTCGAGCATGTTTTTGAGGTGGGCAATGTAGATGATGGATGGTACCGCAAAGAGTGACACCAAAAATGCCCACAAAAAAGAGAGGCCCAGGGAAATACCGATTGGATTCATAGATCAGCGCTCAAAGTACAGCATTTACGCCAATGACAGCAGCAGGGTAGGCACTGGCAGCTGCTTTACTTAGTGGTGTAGAATGCCTTGCTGGTTGAGCAACGCAATGTGAACAAGGTTTTCAGGAACAAGGGAGTCAGGCACGAAAATGTATTTCTTGTCGAAAATCTGCGTGCCCCGGTAGTAGCTTACCCAGTACTGGTTGTTGAGGGCAAACAGCGCGGGGTCCAGAGGCTCAATGGGTACGGCGCTCTGGGCGGGCACTTCCAGCATCACGTGCCGCAGCGTGGAAGTGCGCACCGCCTCCCCGTTGGGTAGCACGCCATAGCCATTAGAATTCACAATGACGTTATGCAGGGCGTAGTCGTTATAGTTGAGCAGGTACACCTGCCAGCCGGCTTCTCCGGATTCAGTCAGGATACTCTCGTCGGGCACTACGGCTACGGCTACTCCCTCTACCGGATCAAACTGAATGTCTTCTTTCATACGATGTTCAGGCTACGTATTCCGCCCCCAGTAGCGTGGCTAAGTGCGGCAGCAGCCGGTTTTCTACCTCCGGCAGGGAAACTTCCCGGCCGAGCTCCTGCCGCATGGAGGTTACGGCCTTGTCGGTAATACCGCAGGGCACGATGTAGCCGAAGTAGGACAGGTCGGTGTTCACGTTGAGGGCGAAGCCATGCATGGTTACCCAACGGCTGCACTTCACGCCCAGCGCACAGATTTTACGCGGGTTGGCGGCCCCTTCTTCAAAATCAAGCCAGACGCCGGTAAGCCCGGCTATGCGGCCCGCCCGCAACCCATATTCCGCCAGCAGGAGAATGACGGCTTCCTCCAGTACCCGTAGGTAGCGGTGGATATCAGTGAAGAAGTTTTCGAGGTCGAGGATGGGGTAGCCTACCAGCTGGCCGGGGCCGTGGTAGGTAATATCGCCCCCGCGGTTGATGCGGTGAAACGTGGCCCCGTGCGCCTGCAGCCCCTGCTCATCGAGCAACAGATGCTCGGGCTTGCCGCTTTTCCCCAAGGTGTACACGGGTGGATGCTGGCAGAGCAACAGATGATTAGGGGTAGGCGCCAGAAGCTGGCCGGCCTCAGCAGCCAGCCGGTTCTGGGTTTTGATGGCCAAAGTGGCCGCCAGCAAGGTCTCCTGGTAGTCCCACGCCGTTTGGTAAGGCACCAGGCCCATTTGTTCTAGGCGTACCACCCGGTTTTGGCCGGCTTGCCCGGCGGCAGCCTGGAGCGAAGCATCCGAGGCGGCAGCAGGGCCCGATACGCAGGTGGTAAGCTGAGAATCCATGCGAAGGAAAGGTAAGGCCTGCTGTCGGTCAGGTAGCGCAAGGACGCTGCTTTCGGCAACCGAAACAACGGTTACTCAGGCAGTTTAACCAGGCACCTGATTGTTGGACGCAGGCTAAATTCTCCGCAAAGGTACTAGATTTAGCTCCAACCTTCCCTTTGCTCCCGTGTATTCTCTGCCTGTGGCCCTTTACCAATGAGTTGTGCGGCTCACCAGCTTGGGGCTGCGGGCGAGCAAGCCGCGGCCGATTTTCTGCAGCAGCGCGGTTACGTGGTGCTGCACCGGGGCTACCGCTACCGGCGGGCGGAAGTAGACCTGATAGTGCAGTATGAAGCGGATCTGCTGGTGTTTGTGGAAGTCAAGGCCCGCTCCGGCACGCAGTACGGCTACCCCGAAACGTTTGTCACCGCGCGTAAGCAGCAGCTCTTCCGGCTGGCCGCGGAGCAGCTTCAGGAAGAGCTTGGCTGGACCGGCGACATCCGCTTTGATATTCTGGCGCTAACGCAGACTGGGCAGGGCTTTCAGATCGAGCATTTCGAAGATGCCTTTGCCTAGCGGGCGGCTTGGCTAGTTGCGGGCCCCGGGACGGGAATTGTCGGGCTTGTCGCGGTTGTCGAGCTTGTCCTTCTCGAAGACCAACACCGCATTGCGGTTATATTCCTTCACGAGCTCCGGAGTCGTTACTTCCGGGTCGTAACCCGATTCGCCGTACTGGTACACGTAGTGGCGGCGGTTGCGGAATCCCCAGTACTTGGTCCACTCCCCTACTTTCTTGCCATTTTCAAACTGCCCTTCCCAGTCCCGCTGCCCGTTTTCGAGGTAGCGCACGTAGTCGCCTTCGAGCTTGCCGTTCAGGTAAGGAATAACTTCCTTAATCAGCTTTTGCTCCCCGTCGTAATAGGTAATGACCGCATCCCGGGGGAAGCCCATTTCATAGTGCACCTTGTTCAGGAGCACGTTGTCCTTGTTGTACCGCTCCCAGCGCAGGTGGCGGGTTCCCAGGGCGTAGTAACCCGTTTCAACGACTTTACCGCCCTGCAGCTTTTTGTAGGGGCCGTGCAGCACTTTATCGACGGCCGGATCCAGCTCCGTGGAGGCCTTGAAGATCTTCTTCTTACGCGGATTGAAGTAATAGCGGGCCGGAGCGTAGGCGTTGGGCTGCTGGAAGGTCTTGAGGTAGTAGAAGATTTCGATGACCTGGTTTTTCCCCTTGGGGCCCGATTTGGTATAGCCTTTCTTGATTCTTTCACCCAGGAACAGGCTCTTCTTCTTTTTGGGCTTCCGCTGAGCCGTTTTCTCCTTTTCCTTGGCCTGCTTTTCCTGCTCCTTCGTGAGCGTGGCGCGTTTGGCTACCAGAGAAGGCGCCGAAACGGTGTCGCGGGCGGTGGTAAGCGTATCGGACAGGCGGTTCTGACTGGCGGGTGGCTCGGGCTTACTATTGAACGAGACCAGCTGCGGCGAGCAGGCGCCCAGCCCCAGCAGCAACCCCGACCAGACAGACAGCAAACGAAACAGGCGCATGGGCAGAAAAGGAATAGCAGACGGCAGGAAAACGCAAAGATATCAGGAGATAGTGCCCACGGCCGCGGGAAGTGAAGGTAGGAAGTTGCGCGGTAGCACCAGCCTGCAGGGGATAATCCGCAAAAAAGCCTGCCGCACCTTAGAGGTACAGCAGGCTTTATTACTTCAGGAACTAAGCGTTACTCCGCCGCCAGCAAATCGGCGCTGCGCTTTACAAAAGCTGTCAGGGCCTCGCCTTTTAGCATGCCTTGGGCCAGCAACGCCAGATCAAAGGCTTGCCGGGCCAGCTTGCTGCCGGCTTCGCCTTCGGCCTGCAGCACGCGCTGGGCAATGGGGTGGTTGGCATTCACGCTCACGGTGTAGGAGTCGGGCAGGGAGCCGAACATTTGCATACCGCCCCCACCGCCAGCGCGCTGCATATCCTTCATGCGCCGCATAAACTCGGGCAGCGTGATGATAACCGGCGCATCCTGCGGCGACAGGGCTTCTACCTGCACGTGCATCTGCTCGTTGCTGATGGCCGCTTTGTAGACGTCTTGGAGCTTGGTTTTGTCGTCGTCGCTGAGTACGCTCTCGGTGCTTTCCTCCTTTTCAATCAGCTTGCCGATGGTATCGGCATCCACGCGCTTGAAGGTGGTTTTCTCCAGCTTCTGCTCCAGCTGCCCAATGAAGTGCGAGTCGAGCGGGCCGTTGAGTTCCAACACGTCGTAGCCCCGGTCCTGAGCCGCCTGCACAAAGCCGTGCTGGGCTTCGGCGTCGGTGGTGTAGAGCACTACCGTCTGCTCGCTCTTGTCCTTCTGGTTGGCCTGCACAAACTCCTGGTACTCGGGCAGCGTGAACAGCTTACCGGCTACGTTCTGCACCAGGGCAAAGTCCTTGGCTTTCTCGTAGAATTTGTCGTCGGAGAGCATGCCGTACTTCACGAAAAGCCCAATGTCCGACCACTTCTGCTCGTAGCCCGCGCGGTCTTTGCGGTAAAGCTCGGCCAGCTTGTCGGCTACCTTCTTGGTGATGTAGGTGTTGATTTTGCGCACGGCCGCGTCGGCCTGCAGGAAGGAGCGCGACACGTTCAGCGGAATATCAGGCGAGTCAATCACGCCGTGCAGCAGCATCAGGAACTCGGGCACCACGTCCTTCACCTCATCGGTGATGAACACCTGGCGCGAGTACAGCTGGATTTTGTTGCGCTGGAATTGCAGCTCATCCTTCACCTTGGGGAAATACAGAATACCCGTGAGGTTGAAGGGGTAATCCACGTTGAGGTGAATCCAGAACAGCGGCGGCTCCGAGAAAGGATACAGCTCCTGATAGAACTTGGTGTAGTCCTCATCGGTCAGCTCGGAGGGCTGCTTGGTCCAGATGGGGGCCGTCTGGTTGATAACGGTGCCTTCGAACTCAATTTCGATGGGCAGGAACTTGCAGTATTTGTTCAGGATGCCCTTCAGTCGCGCTGCTTCCAGGAACTCATCGGAGTCCTCGGCTACGTGCAGAACCACGTCGGTGCCGCGGTCGGCCTTCGCGGTGGTTTCGAGGCTGAACTCCGTGCTGCCGTCACATACCCAGTGGGCGCCTTCGGTGTCATCCTTATAGCTCTTCGAGAATATTTCTACCTCCTTGGCTACCATGAATGCCGAGTAAAAGCCTAAGCCAAATTGTCCGATGATCTGGTCTTTGGCGGCGGCATCCTTCTCCTTATACTTCTCCACAAACTCGGTAGCTCCGGAGAAGGCAATCTGGTTGATGTACTTCTTGATTTCCTCGGCCGTCATGCCCAGGCCGCGGTCGGAGATGGTGATGGTGCGGGCGTCCTTGTCCACGCTCACCTTCACCTTCAGCTCACCCAGCTCACCCTTGAACTCGCCCAGCTGGCCGAGGCTTTTCAGCTTTTGAGTGGCATCAACGGCGTTGCTAACCAACTCACGCAGGAAAATTTCGTGGTCGGAATACAGGAATTTCTTGATGATGGGAAAGATATTCTCGGTGTGAATCGAGATGCTGCCTTTCTCTTGCATGGCGCTTGGGGAACAACTAGGGTTAAAACACAGAACTCGGTTTTCGGTGCCGGTAGCTGAGTCTTTCAGCCACCGGACGGACAGCGCGCGTCAAAACCCATTCCACCCCGGGCTTGGGCTGTCAGATTGACAGGCAAACCAACACGGCGGCGGCATAAACCGAAGGCCGAAACCGCCCGTAGATACTGGCTGATAAGGCAAAAAGACACGTATACACCCCACCTGTTCCTTATGGCTGCTTCCCACAACCGCCTTCGCGAACTACGCGACCTACTGGCCCTGGAGCGCACTTTAATGGCCAACGAACGTACGCTGCTCGCTTACGTTCGCACGGGTATGGCCTTGGTTATTGCCGGCTTCTCCCTCATTCAGTTTTTCCGCCAGAATCTCTTCGTCTGGGCAGGGGTGGCCCTGGTGCCAATTGGGCTAGGCGTAGTGCTGGTGGGCTGGGTGCGCTACCGTCATAAGGGCAATGCCTTGGCCAGCAGTTCGTCCACGTCTTTGTAAACTACGGTTGGGTTTAGCCATTCTGCCATAAGCCGCCCAGTGGCTTCTTCGTGGCCGTTTACTACCCAGTCAAAGGCGGCATCCAGATCGGAGAAAAGCTGTACGTCGAAGCGGATAAACCGCCGGCCAGCGCGCAGAATGCTTTCAATCACCATCAGGTTATAGTCCCGCTCGCCCACTATCACGGCCACGCAATCGATAGTCGGCAGGCAAACCCGGGGAAGCCAGCTGTGCAGAATCCAGAACTGGTCTTCTATGGAAATAGGTGGCAGAGAACGGGTATCAAGCAGGCACTGGCGGATCTGAAGTTGCGGAGCCAGCTGCGCAATAACTTCCAGCGCCGGCCGCAACGCTTTGCCCGAGGTCAGGTCGCCACACCAGGCATAATGCAGCAGCTGCGCTTCTGCATCGTAATGCAGCCGAATGCACTCCTGAATATAACAGATCATAGTTGGCGAGAGCAGGGCTTATCTACAATAATAAGCACAATTCTGCCATAAAACCACACAGTTACAAAATTTACTCCACTACCCTCACCCTGTTTTAGCAGTCAGCTAATATGGTTTAGCACATACTGAAGGCACCTTGTTGTGGCCGCATCGCCCAGATGCGCCACGACTACACAAACCACGATTCGGTGGTATGCGGCTGACCGGTTTTGGGAAACGGACGTAGTTTAGCCGCCAAGCGGCGTAACAGATGGATAGTGAGCTTTTGCATGGTATGAGCAACCAGGTTTTGTCTGCGGCAAAGCTCGGATGGCAAGATGACCTGAAGATGATCAGGCTATTATGTTTACCGCTCTTTCGGGGCATTCCGCGTTTTCCTTCTACATTTGCCTTCGTTCGTATCCTGTGGTAATGCCCATGCGTAAGCTTCGTTCCCGGCTGGCTTTGTTGCTGCTCCTGTGCTTTGTGCGGGTGCTGCTGCCGGACACGTGGGTGCTGGCCCTGCACCAGCACACGCACACCACCGACGAGCTGGCCCACGCCGTGACCTGGCCCAAGGGCAAGGCATTGTTCTCCGCCAAGCACCAGCACTGTAATGCGGACCAATTCTTCAAGTCGGCATTTGAGCCCGCACCCGGCGTACAGCTGGAAGCCCCGGTAGCTGGCATTTTTGCCGCGCCGACTGCCGAGGAGATTGTTTCGCTTTGGGCCGCTACACCCTTTGCTACTTACCAGCTGCGGGGCCCCCCTACCCGGGCTTAAGCACACAGTAACCTTTTCCACCAGCAGCCCCGCAGGTAAGGGCATCGGGCTATCCGATGCCGTAGAGCACTTGTCGCTGCGCTGCTGCTACTGGCCAGAGCCTGCCCGCTCCTGGCCTATCAGGGAAAACGGTTGGTTTAAGTAGCCCGGGCAGATTCCTTTCTCTTCGTATGTTTTTTCGTACTCCGGGCCGTGTCCGGGGGCGGAGGGCTGGCTCCGTGCTGGCGGTAGCGTTGCTGTGCGTGCTACCCCGGCTGCTGTGGGCCCAGGCTCCCGCTCCGGCGGATTGCGCCCTGCTGCTGAGCGGCCGCGTGCAGGACCACGAGTCGCGCCTGGCACTGGCGGGCGCCACGGTAGTTGTGCTGGAAACCCAGCAAGCAACTCAAACCGAGCCCGACGGCCACTACCACTTGGAAAGTCTTTGCCCCGGCACCTACCACGTGCAGGTAAGCTTCATTGGCTTTGCGTCGGAAGTGAGTGAGGTGCGCCTGACGGTGGCCACGTACCGCGACTTCCGCCTCCACCCCGATGCCGTGGTGCTGAAAGGGGCTGTGATAAGCGGGCAGCGCGTAGCGGCTCCTACCACCCAGGCCACGGCTACGCTGTCGGAAGCTGACTTGCAGCAGACCCGCGGCCAGACCCTGGGCGAGGCCCTGCAGAAAGTGAATGGCGTGACGGCCCTGCAGACCGGCCCCGGCATTTTCAAGCCCATGATTCACGGGCTGCACTCCAACCGCGTAACCATTCTCAACAATGGGGTGCGGCAGGAAGGTCAGCAGTGGGGCCAGGAGCACGGCCCGGAAATTGACCCGTTTCTGGCTTCTCAACTCACTGTCGTGAAGGGCGCAGCCAGTGTGCGCTACGGCTCCGATGCCGTGGGCGGCGTGGTGCTGGTGCAGCCCCGAGCCCTGCGCGACTCGGCCGGGGTGGGTGGCGAGCTGAACCTGGTGGGCATGAGCAACAACGGCTTGGGCGCGGCCTCTGGTACGGTGGAGGGCAACCTGCGCCGCCTGCCAGCCCTGAGCTGGCGAACCCAGGGCACGGTGCGCAAAGCCGGCACCATGCGTGCTCCGGGCTACTACCTGAAAAACTCCGGCTTCGAGGAGGGCAATTTCTCGGGCGCGGTAGGCTGGCGCAAACCGACGTACGGAGCCGAGGTTTTTTATAGCCAGTTCAACACCCGCATCGGGATTCTGCCGGCGGCGCACGTGGGCAATCAGCAGGATTTTCTGCTGGCCGTGGCGCGTGACCGGCCGCTGGAAACCACCGGCTTCAGCTACGACATCGAGCGGGCTTACCAGCAGGTACAGCACGACGTACTCAAGTTTTCGGGCTTTGTGAAAACGGGCAATGCGGGCCGCCTCAGCACGACCGTGGCCCAGCAGGTAGACGCCCGCGACGAGTACGACAAGTACCGCCCTCGTAACGACAACCGCGCCGCCCTCGACCGGCCCGCGCTGAGCTATACCAACCGCACCAGCACCGCCGAGCTGCTGTGGGAGCACCGGGCCTGGCGCGGCTTCACGGGCAGCGTGGGGCTGGCGGGCACCTACCAGTTCAACCGCTACGCCGATGGCAGCCGGCAGTTTATTCCGTTCTACACCAACTACGTGGGCGGCCTGTTCTGGCTGGAGCAATGGCGACAGGGAAGCTGGCTGCTGGAAGGTGGCCTGCGCCTCGACCAGCGCGACTTGCAGGTGAAACGCGCCACCCGTGCGGGCGGAGTGTTTGGGGTTGAAGAAAGCCGATTCCAATACACCACGCCGGCTGCCTCGCTGGGGGCTGTGTATGATGCCTCCACCCACCTGACGCTACGACTGGCCTCGGGCCTGACCCAGCGCGCACCCGCCCCGAACGAGCGGTTCAGCGACGGGGTGCACAACGCGCAGTACGAGCTGGGCTATGACCTAGTACCCGGCAACGGTCCCGCCCGGCCCGAAACTGCTCTCAACCTGGGTTTCACCGCCACCCTGCACGACAACCCGCGCCTGAACGGGGAGCTGACCGTGTACCAGACGCGCATTCGGGGTTTCCTGTACCAGTCCCCCATTCTGCCGCCGGTAGTGAACATCCGGGGCGTGCTGGCCAGCTGGCAGTTTCAGCAAACCGATGCCACCCTGCGCGGGCTGGATGTGAGTGGCTCCTACCAGCTGACGGCGCGCTGGCTCCTGGCCGGCAAGGCCGCTATGGTGCGCGGGCGCGACACCCGCCAGGATGAGTGGCTCATCTTTATGCCCGCCGACCGCGCCGAGCTGAGTGTCCGCTACGCGCTACCCAACCGCGTGGGCCGCCGACTTTCCGCAGGCTACGTGCAGGTACTGGGAACCGGCGTAACCCGCCAGACCCGTGTGCCGCGCAACTACGCCGAGCGGGACTACCGCCTGCCCCCGAACGGTTACGGCCTCCTGGGACTGGAAGCCGGCACCACCCTGCACTGGGGCCGCCTGCCGCTGGAGCTGAGCGTGGCCGGCGCCAACCTGCTCAACCAACGCTACCGCGACTACCTGAACCGCTACCGCTACTTCGCCGACGAAATGGGCCGCAACGTGACCCTGCGCCTGCGGGTACCCCTCGAATTCAGCCGGGCAAAGTCAGCCCCTACGCCCTAGGGCCTGGTACTACTGCCTTCTTCCCTTTTTACTCTTTTCTCATTCACTTCATCACCTTCTGAAACCATGAAAAATCTGCTTTTCCGTTCCGCTTTCCTGGCCGTGCTGGCGGCTTCGCCCATGCTCACCAGCTGCTCCGACGATAACAACGACACGCCTACACCCGACGAGGAAAACGAACAAATTACTACCCTGCGCTACGAGCTGACGCCCGTGGGCGGCGGCACTACGCTCACGGCCCAGTACCGCGACGTAGATGGTGACGGGGGCGCGGCCCCGGTTATCAGCGGCCTCACGCTGGCTCCCAACACTACGTACACCGGCAAGCTGGTACTGCTCGACGAAACCAAGAATCCGGCCGAGGACATTTCGGCCGAAGTGAAGGAAGAAGCTGATGAGCACCTGTTCCTGTTCGAGGCCACCGGCACCAACGTGACCGTTACGCGTACCGACAAGGACAAGAACAACCTGGAAGTGGGTTTGGAAACGACGGTGCAGACCGGCGCAGCCAATGCGGCCGGCACGACCGGCAACCTTAAAATCACGCTGCGCCACCAGCCCGGCACCAAAGACGGCACGGCTACGCCCGGCGACACCGATGTAGCCGTAGACTTCCCCACGGCCGTACGCTAAGTCAGGGCCTCCCAAACAAACCGGGCAGCACAGGTGGCACAGAGCTGCTGGTGCTGCCCGGTTTGTTTACCGGATTTCCCTCGGACGCAGGTACCCGTTCTGATCAGAAAATCCGGCCAGCTGGTTTCATTAGTTTTGGCTAAGTGCAGCCTTGCGGCCCCGTCTGCCGTTCATGACCAGCGTATAGTTTTTTGCGAGTATGTTCCGATTTCTTCCCACGGCCGGCGTATGGCTGCTTTCTTTTAGCGCACTTGCCCAAGCCCCCGCGCCGCCGCCTGCCCGGCCCGCGCGCGTGGCGGCGCCCCCGGTGACGGGCCGTATTACTGATGCCGCCACCGGCGAGGCGCTGCCCGGGGCCACCATTGTGTTTCCGGATTTGCGCCAGGCCACGGCGGCCGGGCCTGACGGCACGTTCCGGTTCAGCAGTTTGCCCCGCGGGCGGTTTCTCATGCAGGTTCGCTTTATCGGCTACACACCCGTGGTACGGACCGTGGATACCGGCGCCGGCCTTGCCCTCGACGTAGCCCTCACGGCGGCCGATACAGAAATTGGGCAGGTCATTGTTACGGGGGTATCGGCTAGCACGGAAATGCGCCGCTCCCCCATTCCCACCAGCGTGGTGGACCAGACACGGCTGCGCCAAACGGCCGCTACCAACGCCGTAGATGCCCTGGCCCACCTGCCGGGCCTAAACCAGATTACTACCGGAGCAGCCATCAGCAAGCCGGTTATCCGGGGGCTGGGGGCCAACCGCGTTATCACCCTGAACAACGGAGCCAAGCAGGAGGGCCAGCAGTGGGGCGATGAGCACGGCATCGAAATCGACGAGTTCAGCATCGACCGGGCCGAAGTCATCAAAGGTCCGGGTTCTTTGCTTTACGGCTCCGACGGGCTGGCCGGGGTTATCAACTTCCTGCCGGCCGAGCCCGTGGAGGAAGGCCGGGTGCTCGGCGCCGTAGCCGCCACCTACCAAACCAACAACTACCAGCAGGGCTACTCAGTCTGGAACGCGGGCAACCTGAATGGCCTGAACTGGCAGGTGCGCGGCTCGGGCAAAGTAGCCGCCGACTACCGTGACCGCTACGACGACCGGGTGTACAACTCGGGCTTTCGGGAGCTGGACGGCAGCGGCTACGTGGGTCTAAACAAAAGCTGGGGCTACTCCCACCTCACGTTTAATTCTTTCAACCAGATTCTGGGCCTGATTGAGGGCGAACGGGAGGCAGCCACCGGCCGGTTTCTGCGCATCAATGGCCTGGGCGAGCCGGAAGTGGTGATGGACCGCGGCTTTTCGGGCTACGACCTGGATGTACCGCGTCAGCAGATCAACCACCTGCGCCTGGGCACCGATAACAACTTTATTCTGGGCCAGCACCGCGTGACGCTGAACGTGGGCTGGCAGCAGAACCTGCGCCGGGAGTTCGGCAACCCGCTGGACTACTACGAGAAGTCGTTGTTTTTCCAGCTGCGCACCGTGGATTATGCCCTGCGCTGGTTTCTGCCCGAGAAAAACGGCTGGAACACCACGGTGGGCCTGAGCGGCATGCAGCAGCAAAACCAGAACAAAGGCGTGGAGTTCCTGATTCCGGCGTACCGGCTGCTGGATGGGGGCCTGTTTGGCGTCACCAAAAAGAGCTTCGGGAAGCTCGACCTTAGCGGTGGCCTGCGCGTGGACGCGCGGCGCATCACGGCCGATGCCCTGTTTTTGAACGCCGACGAGCAGCCGGTGCCGGCTGGCCTGGGTGAGCAGAAGTTTGGGGGCTTCCAGAGCACCTTTCGCAACGTGAGCGGCAGCGTGGGCGGGGCGTACAGCCTCAGCGAAAAATGGCTGCTGAAGGCCAACCTAGCCCGGGGCTTCCGCGCGCCTAACATTGCCGAGCTGGGCTCCAATGGCATTCACGAAGGCACTACCCGCTACGAAATCGGGGAGCCGGATCTTAAGGCCGAAACCAGCTTCCAGGCCGACGGCGGGGTGAGCTTCACCTCCGACCACATTAGCTTCCAGGCCGACGTTTTTCGCAACCGCATCAGCAACTACATCTTCCCCCGCCGCCTGGCCGCCGTCGATGGCACCGATTCGCTGTCGGCCGACGGCGACCGGGTGTTCCGTTACGGGCAGGGCGACGCGCGCCTGGCCGGGGGCGAAGTCAGCCTCGACCTGCACCCCCACCCCCTGGACTGGCTACACTTCGAAAACTCGTTTTCGATGGTGCGGGCCCTGCAGTTTGACCAGCCCAGCGGGCAGCGCTACCTGCCCTTTACCCCCGCCGACCGATTTCAGTCGGAGCTGCGGGTGAACTTTCGCAAAGCCGGCCGCTCCCGGTTGCACAACCTGTACGCGCGGGCCACCCTGGAGCACAACTTCGCCCAGAAGCGCATTTTCTCGGCCTTCGACACTGAAACTCCCACTTCTGGCTATACCTTGTTTAATGCAGGTATAGGAACAGATGTGGTGTCGGCCAAGGACCGCACGCTGTTTTCCTTGTACCTAGCGGCCAACAACCTCTTTGATGTCGCGTATCAAAATCACCTCAGTCGGCTGAAGTACACGGCCGTAAACGAGGCCACCGGCCGGCCAGGCGTGTTTAACATGGGCCGTACCCTGAGCGTGAAGCTTTTGGTGCCCTTGTCGTTCAAGTAAATTCCTCGCATTGTTATGCTGTGGAAGGCGCAGTGTCCGCAGTGCGCTGACCGCAGAACGACACCGCGAGACACTACTCCTTTCACTGCGCAATACTGCGAGCAACCCGTATGGCCCACGACCACGCCGGACACGACCACCACCACCACGGCCCGCCTGCCGACGGCAATTTCTCGCGGGCCTTTGCCTGGGGTATCACGCTCAACCTGCTGTTTGTGGCGGGCGAAGCAGCGGGCGGCTTGTGGGCCAATTCCTCGGCCCTGCTCTCCGATGCCGGCCACAACCTGAGCGACGTGCTAAGCTTGGCCCTGGCCTGGGGCGCCACGCTGCTGGCCCGACGCCGGGCGGCCGAGCGGTTCACCTACGGCTACAAGGGCGCCACTATTCAAGCCGCGCTACTCAACGCGGCGCTTTTGTACCTGGCCCTGGGCTTTATTCTTTGGGATACCATCGACCACCTGCGCCACCCGGCCCCGGTAAATGGGCCGGTCGTCATGGCCCTGGCCGGGCTGGGCGTGCTCATCAACGGCTTCACCGCCTGGCTTTTCCAGAGCGGGCAGAAGGCCGACGTAAACGTGCGCGGCGCCTACCTGCACATGCTCACCGACATGCTGGTATCGGTGGGCGTAGTGGTGGGTGGAGCGCTGGTGTACTTCACCGGCTGGCTCTGGCTCGACCCGGCCATCAGCTTCGTAATTCTGGCCGTGGTGGGCTACAGTTCCTGGGGGTTGCTGCGCGAGACTATGCAGCTGGGCTTACAGGCGGCTCCCGTCGGAATTGAGGTAGGGGCGGTGCGGCGCTTTTTACTGGCCCGTCCCGGCGTTACAGCCCTGCACGACTTGCACATCTGGCCCTTGAGCACCCAGGACACGGCCCTCACGGTGCACCTGGTGCGCCCCGGCGGCCAAAACAGCAACCAATTTCTACGGGAGCTGCAGCACGATTTGCTCCACGAGTTCAACATTCACCACTGCACCGTGCAGCTGGAAGATGACTACCCCTTGATGGGCGCCCACGGCTGCTGCGACGCGTAGGGAAGGCGGGGGCTGCCTGACCGCCTAAGCTGCTACGTAGGACGCTGGCAAAACCACCGCGCCTTCTGCGGGCTAAAATACACCGGAACAATTCTGCTGGCCCCTGGCTCCCCTCCGGATAACAGAAGCCAGGATGCCGGTAAATCTTCGTAATCTGCGGGTCGCAACGTTCCCTCCCGCATGAAATCCGTTACGCCTGCCTCTCCTTCCCAAACTACCGGTCTGCTCAGCACCATTGTGGTGGTAGCTGCCCTGGGCTATTTCGTCGACATCTACGACCTGATTCTGTTCAGCATTGTGCGCGTCGCCAGCCTCAACGAGCTGGGAATTACAGCCGCCGACCAAGTGACCAGCCAGGGCCTCTACCTCATCAACATGCAAATGGGCGGCATGCTGCTGGGGGGCATTCTGTGGGGCGTGCTCGGCGACAAAAAGGGCCGGCTCTCGGTACTCTTCGGTTCCATCCTGATTTACTCCCTGGCCAACATTGCCAACGGCTTCGTGCAAACCATCGACCAGTACGCCTGGCTGCGGCTGATTGCCGGCATTGGGCTAGCCGGAGAGCTGGGCGCGGGCATTACCCTGGTTTCGGAAACCCTGCCTAAGGAAAAGCGCGGCTACGGCACCATGATTGTGGCCACCGTGGGCGTATCCGGCGCCATGCTCGCCTACTGGGTGGGTGACAAGTTCGGCTGGCGCAATGCCTACTTTGTGGGGGGCGGGCTGGGCCTCGCCCTGCTGGCTTTGCGCGTGGGCGTGTACGAGTCGGGGATGTATGAGCAGGCCAAAAAGAGTGAGGTGGAGCGCGGTAACTTCTTTGCCCTGTTCACCAATGGCCCACGCTTGGCCCGCTACCTCAAGTGCCTGCTCATCGGGGTGCCGCTGTGGTTTGTGGTGGGCATCCTGATTACCCTTTCTCCCGAGTTCGGCAAAGACCTGGGCCTGACCGGACCCGTCACGGCCGGGTTGGGCGTGTTCTGGTGCTATTTTGGACTGGTCTTCGGCGACTTTGCCAGCGGTACGCTCAGCCAGCTGCTGCGCAGCCGCAACCGGGCGCTGCAGATATTTCTGGTGTTCTGCGGCCTGATGGTGGGCGTGTACCTGTTTGCCATTCGTGGGGCCTCGCCCACGGTGTTTTACGCCGTGTGCTTTGTGCTGGGCATTGCGGTGGGCTTCTGGGCCCTGTTCGTGACGGTGGCCGCCGAGCAGTTCGGCACCAACCTGCGCGCCACGGTGGCTACCACGGCTCCCAACTTTGCCCGTGGCTCGGTGGTGCTGCTGGTGCCCATCTTTCAGTACACAGCCGCCGCGCTGGGGCAGCCCGGCGCGCCCAACCGTGTGCTGGCCGGGGCCGTAGTGGGTTTGGCTTCCTTACTCATTGCCTTCTGGGCCGTGAGTACCCTGCCCGAAAGCTTCGGCAAGGACCTTGATTACGTGGAACTGGACGAGGCGTAGCCCGGCGGACGGGCTTTTGTTTGCAGCGGCTAAGTGGGCTGACCCCAACTCTGCTGAGTGGGCGCCGTACCTAAGGGCGAATTCTCCTATGAACTCGACCGTAGCTATGAAATTTTTTGTTGCGCTTTTAGCCGCTGCCTGTTGCAGCGTAGCCACTGCTCACGCCCAAACCACGCCTGCGGTAACCGATACCACCCAGCTTACGCTGGAGCAGCAGCAAGCCCGGGCCGCCGCTGCCCAAGGCACCCTGAACACTCAGAAACAAGCCTCGACGGCTTCCCGTACCGCCGTACACGACTCCAAGGCGCAGCTTAACGAGCAGAAGCGCGCTATGAAGGAGCAAAAGCAGCAGCTTAAAGAGCAAAAGCTGACACTACGCCGGCAGCAGGAAGCGGCAAAAGCCGACCGCCAGCGCGAAAAAGAAGCGCGTGGGCTGTTGAAAGAAGAAAAGAAGCGCACCAAGGAAGCCCGGAAAGCAGCCCGCGCCTAAGCCGGTAAGTCTGCGGGGCGATGGTCGGTACTCAGCCAGGCAAGTTCCCCGCGCACCCAGCATATAGCGGCTCGAAAATTTCAGTGCTTTTCACGACCACAGCTCATGCCCTCTTCTTCGCCCAACAACCGCCCTACCGTGCGCTTCTACGCGCCGCACCATTTTATCCTGTTGCCAGCGGCGCTGGTCATGGCCTTTTATGCCGGACGGCGCTACGCAGCCGTAGCCGGCACCGACGACAACAACGCCCGCCTGTGGTTTTGCGTGGCGGCCGGAGCCATTATTGTACTGGGCATACTCATTATGATGCGGCAGCACTACGCCCTCACCCTGCAGGACCGCATCATTCGGCTGGAGATGCGCCAACGCTACTTCGAAATCACCCGGGACAGTTTTCAGCCCTTCGAGCAGCAGCTCACCTTCAAGCAGATAGCCGCCCTGCGTTACGCCTCCGATGCCGAGCTGCCGGGGCTGCTCCAGGCGGCCATCCGCGAGAAACTCTCCCCCGCGGCCATCCAGGAGCGCATCGACCACGTGCTGCTCGACACCATGCGGGTGTGAGCCATACGCCCGTTTAGGCCGGCGACTGGAATTTTTGCCTGAACTTTGTGTTGTCGCACCAAGACCTGCGCCGTAGAACCGTACTCCGGCCTAGCACCCTTGGTCGTATTCATCCGCTTCGCCGACATTCCCCATGATTCTGTATAACGTCACCACCAGCCTCGACCCGGAAATTGAAGAGCAGTGGGTAGCTTACATGCGCGACACGCATTTGCCGGATGTAATGGCCACCGGCTTTTTCCTGAAAAGCCAGCTCTGCCGCCTGCTCAACGAGGAAGACGGGGGTGTTACCTACGCCGCCCAGTACTACTGCGTGAGTCTGGAGCAGCTGGAGGAATATCAGCAGGTAGCGGCCCCGGCGCTGCGCCAGGAAATTGACAAGCACTTCGCCGGGCGGTTTGCCTCCTTCCGCACCATGCTGGAAGTGGTAGACTAGTCTCACAGTACCCTTGAAGGCACGAAAAGCCGCTTCCCTGGAGGCGGCTTTTTCTGTTTATCTTACCTGCGCTTCGCCCTGCTTGTCCACTTCCCACCCCGCCCCCGATGAACTTGAACCCGATTATCCTTTCCATTCCCATCTACTTTCTGCTGATTGGGGTGGAGCTGCTGGTCGAACGATTTCACCAGACCAAGCACTACCGCTTCCACGATGCCCTCACCAACATCAGCTGCGGCCTCACCCAGCAGGTAACGGGCGTGTTCATGAAGGTGCTGGGCGTGGGCGCCTACGCGCTACTCTACCAGCACCTGGCTATCTGGCACGTGCCCCGCACCTTGCTTACGGGCGCCCTGCTGTTTGTGCTGGCTGATTTGTGCTACTACTGGGCCCACCGCATGAGCCACGAAATCAACTTGTTCTGGGGAGGCCACGTGGTGCACCACCAGAGCGAGGACTACAACCTCTCGGTGGCCTTGCGGCAGGGCTCCTGGCAGGAGCTGTTCACGTTTGCCTTCTACCTGCCCCTGGCCGTCATTGGGTTCGAGCCGGAGTTTTTCGTGTACGTGTCGGCCTTCGTGACGCTGTACCAGTTCTGGATTCATACCGAATATATTGGCCGGCTGGGGCCACTGGAATGGGTGCTCAATACGCCCTCCCACCACCGCGTCCACCATGGCCGCAACCCGCAATACATCGATAAGAACTACGCCGGCGCGCTGATTATCTGGGACCGGCTCTTTGGCACCTTTGAGCCCGAACAGGAACGGCCGGTATACGGCGTGACGGTGCCCGTCAGTTCCTGGAACCCGGTGTGGGCAAACCTGGGCCACTATCAGGGGCTGTGGCAGCAGCTTAGCCGCACACCCGGCCTCGGCGACAAGCTACGCACACTGTTTGGGCGGCCCGGCTGGCGCCCCGCCAGCCAGGGAGGCCCCTACGAAATTCCGGCCGTAGACCCGCTCACGTATCAGAAATACCATACCCCGGCCCCGGTGCAGCTGAACTGGTACGTATTTGGGCAGTACGTCGTCACCATTGGTATTGGGGCCTTGTTTCTGTTCACCCAGAAAGATATGAATGCTCCCCTGCGCCTGATTACGGCACTTTGGATAGGCTGGGCGGTAGTAGCCTGCGGCGGCCTGTTTGAGAACCGCCGCTGGGCTACGCAGCTGGAGCCGGTGCGCCTGCTGGCCACGCTGGGCCTGGTACTGGCCTTCACCTACCATACCGCGTGGCTTGGCCTTGCGGCGGGCGTGGGTGGGGCGTGGCTGGTGGCCGCCGAAATCTGGTACGCCCGCGTACGGGCGGCTACCACGGCCACGTATGCCCCGGTCCCGCTGCAAAACGCCTAAACCCAATCTACCCGCGCACGGCTGCTTCCACGTCCGGGTGACAGGCGTAGGCCGCCAACTCTGCGGCCGTGAGGGTGCCATTGTGCCACTCGGGGTCGAGGTTGGCGCCGATTTTTTTGTAGAAGCCGATGGCGGGCTCGTTCCATTCCAGCACCTGCCAGCGCAGGCGGTGGGCCCCGGTGCGGCGGGCTTCGGCCACCACGGCGTCAAACAGCAGTTTGCCCAGGCCGGTGCCGCGGGCGGCTTCCGTTACCACCAGGTCTTCGAGGTACAGCATCCGTCCTTTCCAAGTGGAGTAGGCGGTATAGTACAGCGCAATGCCCAGAATGCCCTGCTCTGGCGACTCGGCCACGAAGAACCCAAAAATTGGCTGAGGTCCGAATCCGTCGCGGCGCATGTCGTCCAGCGTGTTGGTGACTTCCTCGGGGGCGCGCTCGTAGATGGCCAGCTCGACGATAAGCTCATGCACGCGGGGCAAATCGGCTTCGGTGCCGCGACGAATAATCATAATCAACGATGTAGTGAGGGGGCAAAGAAAGTTAATGCGGGGGCAATATACTGCTGGGCCGGTGGCCCGAAACAACGGTTACTTGCTGCGGGTAGCCAGCTTTAGCTCGTTGAGCTTTAGCAGCGCCTCAATGGGGGTAAGGGTGTTTACATCCAGGCTTTCTAGCAGCTCTCGGATACGCTCGAGGGCCGGGTCGGCGGGCTCGAACATACTGAGCTGCAGGCTGGGCCGGGGCGCAGAGTGCACCGCCGCCGCGGGCTGGGCCCGAGGCCCCGGCCGTGCTGCCTCGGGCGTAGCTACTGGTGCCGGGGCTACGTCTAGGCCGGCCAGTACTTCATCGAACTCCGTTGCCCCGTCAGTGTCTACGCCGGCGGAGGCGCGCTCCTGCTCCAGGTGGTGCATAATCTCATTGGCCCGCAACACCACGGAGGTGGGCATGCCCGCCATGCGGGCCACGTGAATTCCGAAGCTATGCTCGGAGCCTCCCTCTCGCAGCTTGCGCAGAAACAGAATGCGACCATCAGCTTCTTTCACGGCCACATTGTAGTTGCGCACCCGCGGGCAGTCGTCGGCCAGCTGGTTGAGCTCGTGGTAGTGGGTGGCAAACAGGGTTTTGGCCCGGGCCTTGGGCCAGTTATGCAAGTGCTCTACAATAGCCCAGGCAATGCTGATGCCGTCGTAGGTGCTGGTGCCGCGCCCAATTTCGTCCATGAGCACCAGGCTGCGGTCGGACAGGTTGTTGAGGATGCTGGCCGTTTCCGTCATTTCCACCATGAAGGTGCTTTCGCCCTTGCTCAGGTTGTCGGAGGCCCCCACGCGGGTGAAGATCTTGTCGATAACGCCGATGTGGGCGGCATCGGCGGGCACGAAGGAGCCGATCTGGGCCAGCAGCACAATGAGGGCCGTTTGCCGCAGCAGGGCCGACTTGCCAGCCATGTTCGGCCCGGTTATCACCACAATCTGCTGCTCGTCCTGGTCTAGCCGGATGTCGTTGGGAATGTACTGCTCACCGGGGGGCAGCTGGCGCTCAATCACGGGGTGGCGCCCCGCCCGAATGTCAAGCAGCGTGCTGTCATCCACAGTAGGCTTCACGTAGCGGTGCTGGCGGGCGGTAGCGGCAAACGAGGCTAGGCAGTCGGCAACCCCAATAGCGCGGGCGTTCTGCTGAATCTGGGCTACGTACTCGGCCGCAAACAGCACCAGGTCGTTGTAAATGTTCTGCTCGATGACGAACAGCCGCTCCTCGGCGTGGAGGATTTTCTCCTCGTAGGTTTTCAGCTCCTCGGTGATGTACCGCTCGGCATTCACCAGCGTCTGCTTCCGAATCCAGGAGGCCGGCACCTTATCCTTGTGGGCATTCGTCACTTCGAGGTAGTAGCCGAACACCTTATTGTAGGCCACTTTCAGCGACGATATTCCCGTTTCCTGAATGGCCCGCTGCTGGAGCTGGAAGAGGTAGTCCTTGCCCGAAAAGGCCATGGCGCGCAGCTCGTCAAGCTCCTGGTCTACCCCATCGTTGAGCACGCCGCCCTGGTTGGTGAGGATAGGGGCATCTTCCCGCACTTTCGCCCGGATTTCTTCCCGCAGCGCCTGGCAGGGGTTGAGCTGGTCGGCCAGCTTCTGCAGGGCCTTGATGCCCGAAGCCGCCAGCTCCGCCCGGATGGGACCAATGGCTTCCAAGGCGCGGGCCAGCTGCAGCAGCTCCCGCGGGTTGATGCGCCGAACGGCCACCTTGGAAATGAGACGCTCCAGGTCATTTATCTGCCGCAGGTGCTGGAGCAGGTTTTCGAGCAGTTCGGGGGTCTGAAGCAGCGCCTCCACGGTATCGAGGCGGCGCTGAATCTGGGCTGGCTCCTTGAGCGGCAGCACCACCCACTTGCGCAGCAGCCGCGCGCCCATGGGGGTCACGGTCTGGTCGAGAATATCGATGAGGGGTACGCCGCCGGGGTGCTGGGCGTGTACCAGCTCCAGGTTGCGCACCGTAAACCGGTCGAGCCACACGTACTTGTCTTCCTCCAAGCGCCCGATACTGCCAATGTGCCCTACATCGGTGTGCTTGGTTTCGGCGAGGTAGTGCAGGATGCAGCCGGCTGCCGTTATACCCTCGCGCAGGCCATCAATGCCGAAGCCCTTAAGTGAGGTAGTGCGGAAATGACGCGTGAGGGTATCATGCCCGTAGTCGAAGCCAAACACCCACTCATCCAGCGCAAAATGGCAGTAGTCGGGCCCGAAGTGCCCTTCAAACTCCGCGCGGCTTTTCTTGCAGAAAAGTACCTCGGCGGGCTGGAAGTTCTGCAGCAGCTTGCCCAGGTACTCAATGGTGCCCTGCGCCACCAGAAACTCTCCGGTGCTAATGTCCAGAAAGCTGATGCCGGCCTCCTGCTTGCCGAAGTGCACGGCGCAGAGGTAGTTGTTGCTTTTGCGCTCCAGCACGTTATCGTGCAGGCTTACGCCCGGCGTCACCAGCTCCGTGATGCCGCGCTTCACCAGACCCTTAGCCATTTTCGGGTCTTCGAGCTGGTCGCAGATGGCGACGCGCTGCCCGGCCCGCACGAGCTTGGGCAGGTAGTTGTCGAGGGCGTGGTGGGGAAAGCCGGCCAACGGCGTTTCAGAAGAGGTACCCGCGCCCCGCTTGGTCAGCGTAATATCGAGAATGCGCGAGGCCGTAACGGCATCCTCGCCGAAGGTTTCGTAAAAGTCACCCACCCGGAACAGCAGGACCGCACCGGGATGCTGCTGCTTGAGCTGGTAGTACTGCTTCATCAGCGGGGTATCAACCACGGGGGCGGGCCCAAGGGAACCATGCGTGCGGATGGGCTTTTTATTGGTATCGGCAGACTTGATTTTCACGGAAGCGGAAATACGGGAATATGGGGCTGGCCTGTTATCCTGAGCAGGTCGCGCACCGCAAGCAAGGGCGCAGAGCATGATCAGGCCAGTGCGGCTTAAGCCAAACAGCTACCACCTAGCCGGGCGTTCCTACCTTTGTGGGCATGCGCAAACTCTCCATGGAAGAGCTCAACCGGCTGACGGTGGCAGACTTCAAAAATACGCGAAAATTCCCCCTTACCCTAGTCCTCGACAACGTGCGGAGCCTGCATAATGTGGGCGCGGCCTTCCGCACCGCCGATGCGTTTGCCATCGAAAAAATATGGCTGTGCGGCATTACCGGCCGGCCCCCGCAGCGCGAAATCACCAAAACAGCCCTGGGCTCCACGGAGTCGGTGGTGTGGGAGTACGCGGCTACCACCCGGGAGGCCCTGCAGCAGCTGAAAGCCGCAGGCTACGTGCTGGTAGCCGTAGAACAAACCACCGGCAGCCAGCTGCTGCCCGCCTTTCAGCCCTTACCCGACCAGCGCTACGCCCTCATTATGGGCAATGAAGTGTTTGGGGTGGAGGATGAAGTACTGGCCTTGTGCGACGCCGCCGTGGAAATTCCCCAGTTTGGTACCAAGCACAGCCTAAACGTGAGCGTAGCCGCCGGCGTGGTGTTATGGGATTTTATCAGCAAGTTGGGCTGGCAACTGCCCACTGAGTAGGCCACTGCTCAGCCCATAATAAAAGAGCCGCTTCTATAGCAGAAGCGGCTCTTTTACTTTTCTAAGGGGAAGCTTAGTGGCGAACCATCAGGCGCTTGGTCAGCGCTTCAGAACCATCACCCAGGCTTACCAGATAGAGCCCATTTGCCAGCTGGCTTAGGTCGAGGGTTTCCTTCACGAGGCCGGGCGTAGTGGGTAGGGCTTTGCGCAGCACTTCCTGGCCCAGCACATTACGCACTACCACTTGTAGGCCGGGCGTAGCTTTGGTAAGGCGGGCCTGGAGCGTAAAGCGGCCTGTGGTGGGGTTCGGGAATACGTCGAACCCGCCGGCATCCTTCAGCTCCTGGGCCACGCCCGTTACTGCGTCCTGAATGCGCAGATTGTCGATGGCCCAGCCCCAGCCGTGGGCACCGGCATCGGCAAACAGGCGGAAGCGCAGCTGCACAATGTCCCCACCGGCAAACTTGTCGCGGAGGTTGAGCTCACGGGCCCTAAACAAGCTGGGCGTGCCCACGGCAGTGGAGTTGTTGCCGCTTGTGCTGCTGTTGTAGTGGTCCAGCCAGGCAATATTGGCGCGGGCATCGTAGCCATCGGCCAGGGGTACCCAGGTAGTGCCGTCCTTGCTGCCTTCCACCACCACGTAGTCGTAGAAATCGACCGAGCCAAAAGGTTTCCCGTCCTCGCCGGGCTCCACCAGTACAATCTCATCGAACTTCACCGTGGCCTCGGCGCGGTTGGCCTGCACCTTAATGGGCACCAGCAGCTGGTAGATAAAGTTAGTTTCCTGGTCGTCGCCGTCCCCATCGGGGTAGGGGTGCAGGGAGTGAATGGCGGCGTTGCTGAAGCCGGCGGGCGTGGTAATGGAGAAACCGTTGCCCACCAGATCAAGCGGCGTGGCGCTGTTGAGCTGGTTGACGTACGTAACCTGGGCATCCTTCACTTTCACTACGTTGATGGTGTATACGCCAGCAGTGGGGTTGAAGGCTTTGTTTTGTGCCGTAGCCACGTCCGTCACTACCACCCGGTACGTGAGTACGTCGCCCGCTTTGAGGGTGCCGTTATTCCCGATGGTGCCTACATAAGTATCCTCGCCCTGCTTGGTTAGCTCGATAGGCGTCTGGGCCACGCCGTTTACGCTATACTCTACTTTCACTGAGGCCACGCCCACGTTGTCGTCGGCCGCTACCACCAGCTGGTAGGGCAGCTGCGACTCGAACAGGAAGCTGGGGGCTTCGTGGGCTACCTCCGGGGCCGTTACGTCGGCCCCCACTTTGAAGGTGTAGCGGGGCATGGCGGCAATACCCGGCGCCGCTTTACCCGGGGCCGTGTAAGTGCGGCCGGTTTCATTGTCGGCGGCGCTCAGGTAGTACCGGATGGTGTGGTTGAGGCCCGGGTTGGGAATAACCACCGAATACTGCTTGGGCTGGCCGGTTGGGGCCAGGCTCAGCGTCACGTCAGTGCCTCCATCTACGGAGTACACCAGCTTGGGCGAATCGGCCTTCACGGTTCCGTCGCTTTCAATTACGGCCGTGACGGTGTAGTTCTGGGCCGTTTCCGTGTCGCGTAGGGGCGTATGACGAATGGCCGTGTTAAACCAGCCCATTTCGTCGAACATTTTTAGCGTAATAGGCCCCGGGGTGTGGATAGACTCGGCCGGCCCGATCTGGGGCGTCATCAGGGAGTTGGGGTCGCCTGAGAGGTAGGTATTCTCGTTTAGGTGAGCAATGCTAGAGCCCCCGCTGTACCGGGTGGGCGCGTACAGCCGCGGCCGGGTATTGTTGTTCACCGCCTCGGCCAAGTCGCTGTTAAAGTACAAGGCGTTGCTGGTCATCTGCTTTTCCAGCTCCGGGGAAGGATTGGCAAAGTTGGTTTTGTCGACCAGGCGCTTGCCCAGGCTGTTTTCCACGAAGGTGTCGTAAGCCACGGGCAGGCCACCATAGCCGTGCTCTCCCCCGGCATCCACTATCCGCATGCCATCCACGAAGCCCAGGCCGTGGCCCAGCTCATGCAGCACCACCGACACCAGGTCGTACTTATTGGTGGGGGTGTTGCCGTCAGTGCCCAAGTACCAGTCGAAGGTACTGCTGAAGCTGGCCACCACGTCGGCCTGACCGGCTCCGTTCAGCTCCTGCCCAGCTAGCTTTTCGGCCAGAGCTATGGGGTACCACACGTTACTTTGAGGCGCCCCACTTATATTACGTATATATGTACCTGGGCCAGCCGAGCCTAAGACACCTGGTTTTAAAGGCTCCCACGTAGCCTCAATATAAATGGGCACATCTGTTTTAAGCAAAGAAGCCCAGATATCTACCGCGTACTGAAAAGCCGCCTTGGCCGCGGGCGTGAAGCCCGTGTACGTCACCGTAATGGGGGCATTGATAGAGCGGCCTTTCAAACGCTGGGCCCGCAGAAAGCTTTCCGGCGGGGCAATGCGGGTATAGGCGTTTTCGGTGGAGGCAAAGCATACGGTGGTGCCGCCCGGCACGGAAGACTGCTTCAGGTCCTGGGCATTTCCCAGCTGGGCGGTGGCTAAGCCCAGCAAGGCAAGCAGTACTCGTTTTTTCATGCGCAACGTGCAAAAGGTAAAAAGGGGTGGAAAAGAGAATCGAAGAGAGTATGCCAAAAATACCCTTTTTGCGGCAATGCCCGGCTAGCAAACTGAAGCCGGGCCAGCTAAGCGGGCACATTCCAGGCAGTTGCGGGGCTTTCGGCTGAAATATTCCCTGTATATTTATCTCCTAACCTGCCCCAAACTTTCTTTCGTTCCAGTGAAAACACTTTTAACCAGCTTCTTTGCTGCCCTGCTTTTGGGCCTGAGCGCACCCTCGCCCGCCCAGGCCCAGGACCCCGGCACCCGGGCCCAGCACTACCTCGCGCAGCACCAGCAGCAGCTGGGCCTGCGGCCGGCCGATGTGCAGAACCCGCTTATTACGGATGCCTACACCGACGACCTGACGGGCATCTCGCACGTGTACCTGCGCCAGCAGCACCAGGGCTTGCCGGTGTTTGGCACCGAAATGGGCCTGCACTTCGACCGCCAGGGCGCCCTGCTCACGCAAACGGGTCGGTTCGTGGCCGATCTGGCCCGCAAGGCCCCGGAAGCGGCCGCCGCCTTGTCGGGTACGGAAGCCACGCTGGCCGCTGCCCGCAAGCTCAAGCTCACGCCCGCCAGCCTGCGCCCGACCAGCACGGCGCAGAGCCGCACCAACAAGCTCACTCTAACCGACGACGCCCTTTCCACGGAGGAAATACCCGTGGAGCTGGCGTACCTGGCCGCCGAGGATGGCCGCGTGCAGCTGGTTTGGCAGGTGGTGCTGCACCCGCCCCGCACGCCCCAGCAGTGGCGTCTGCTGGTAGACGCCGGCACCGGCCGGATAGTAGAGCAGCACGACCGGAACATCCACGAGCAGCTGGCTCCGCCGGTACCCACCGCCGCCCAGCAGCTGGCCCCACCCGCGGCCGGGATTAGCGGCCGCCCATCCGCCAACGAACCAACCTACACGGTATTCGCTATTCCAACGGAAGGGCCGTCCTTCGGGGCCCGCACCGAGGTTCGCAACCCCGCCGACGCCCAGGCCTCGCCCTACGGCTGGCACGACACCAACGGCGCCGCCGGCCCCGAGTTTACGACCACGCGCGGCAACAATACCCTGGCTTTTGTCTTCGACGAAGCCAAAAGCCCCGTCTACGTTGATGGTGGCACCAGCCTGGCGTTCAACCCCGCGTACGACAGCAACAAGTCTTTGCTGGACAACCAGAAAGCGGCCGTGGTGAACCTGTTCTACATGAATAACATCATGCACGACGTGTTCTACAACTACGGCTTCACGGAAGCCAGCGGCAACTACCAAACCAAGAACTACACCGGCAAAGGACGCGGCAGCGACGCCGTGCGGGCCGTAGCCCAGGACCCGGACGGTGTGTACAATGCCTACTTCGTGCCCAGCGTGGATGGCTCGGCGGGCCGCATGCATATGTTTACCTGGCCGGCCCCCAATACCACTACCCTGAAGGTAACCGCCCCGGCCTCCATTGCCGACACCTACCCCGCCGCCGAGGGCAGTATCGGGCCCGCCCTGCCCGAAGTTACCCCGCTTAAGGGCCAGCTGGTGCTGGTGAACGACGGCAGCGCTACTCCCACCCGGGCCTGCAGCGGTACGCTCACCAATGCCAGTGCCATTAAAGGTAACATTGCCCTGCTGGACCGCGGCGACTGCACCTTCGTGGAGAAAATCCAGGCGGCGCAGAATGCCGGGGCCATTGCCGTGGTGGTCATCAACAACGTGGAGGATGAGCTGCTTACCATGGGCGGGGATGATCAGCTAGCTATTCCCAGCCTGATGATTACGCTGGCCGCGGGAGAACAGATCAAGGCCCGCCTGAAAGCCGGGGAAACGGTAAGCGTGGAGCTACTGAGCCCGCCCAGCCCGTACGCCGACCGGGATGGAGCCTTCGATAACGTTATCATTGCTCACGAATACACCCACGGCATCAGCACCCGCCTCACCGGTGGGCCCTCCACTGCCGACTGCCTAGACAATGTGGAGGGTATGGGCGAGGGCTGGAGCGACTTTGTGGCCTTGTGGCTGACAACCAAGCCCGGCGACAAAGCCACCACTCCCCGGAGTGTGGGCTCGTACGTGATGGGCCAGCCTACCGATGGCGAAGGCATCCGACAGAAGCCGTATTCCACTGATATGGCCGTCAACAACTACACCTACGACATCATTGGCAAGGCATACACCGAGACGCACGACGTGGGCGAGGTGTGGGCCACGGTGCTCTGGGACCTGAACTGGGCCATGATTGAGCGCTACGGCTACAACGCCGACTTGTACCGCGGCACCGGGGGCAACAACAAAGCCATGCTGCTGGTGATGGAGGGAATGAAGCTGCAGCCCTGCAGCCCCGGCTTCCTGGACGGACGCAACGCCATCCTGGCCGCCGATAAGGCCCTGTTCAACTCGGCCAACCAGGACCTTATCTGGCGGGTGTTTGCCCGCCGCGGCATGGGGAGCAATGCTATCCAAGGTAGCGGCAAGTCCCTGAGCGACAACAAAGCGGGGTTTGCCCTCCCGGCTGCCCTGAGCGCGCAGGCCACCCTCAGCGCCACGGCCGTGGAGGTATACCCGAACCCCGCCAACAACCAGCTTATGCTGCGCACCTTCGGCCTGGGTGCGGCTCCGGTGCAGGTGGAAGTGCTTACCGTACTGGGTACTTCCGTGCGCACGGTTTCCCTGTCGGCCGGGCAGGCACAAAGCGGCGCCTTCCTCGACGTGCGCGACCTGGCCGATGGCCTCTATCTGGTGCGCGTGACCACGCCTCAGGGTACGCTCACCAAAAAAGTAGTGGTGCGCCACTAGCTTTTTTTCCAGTACCGCTTAACCCCAACGGCCCGCCTGGCTTTCTGCCGGGCGGGCCGTTGTTTAGCCTGCAGCCGATGATAACCTACTACGCCGTTCTGGAGCTAAGCGAGCAGGCCGCCGCCGCCGAGATACGCCGGGCCTACCTGCACCTGGTGCGCCTCACCCACCCCGACCGTACCGCCGACCCAGCTGCCCACCAACGGTATCTGGCGGTAAATGAAGCCTACGAAACCCTCTCCGACCCCATTCGCCGGCAGCGCTATGACGCAGCGTTGCAGCAGGCGCAGAAGCTGCCTGCTCCGGCTCCTCCAACAAATTACAGGTCACGCGCCCAACGGACTCCGCCACCCACCGCATTCAGGCGCCGAGCCAGAATTAGGGTGTTGCAGGTATTCGATTACCACTCGTATTCCGGGCGGGCCCGCCGCTGGTGTCAGCTTTTACTGCTGCTGCCTTGCCTGATCCTGGTTGACTATTTCGTGTTAAGAAGAGAAGTGCAGGCCAACTTTCTGACCTACGCAGATAAATCCAACGTCAATGAGCCCGGGAAATACGAAATAGGCACTTCGCATGGGCACTTCATCACCAGCGTCGATATTCCGCTATCCATCCCCCATTTGCAGCTACGCATTTCCCCGATAGGCCATTTTGTGTTTGCAGCGCAGCTACCTGATGGCACGCCACTGCCAGTTCACAATGAAGTAAGCGTCCTGGCTGTATTCAGTGGCATTTTGTTAGTTATAGCAGGCAGCGGCTGGCGGGCTTCCAATACGCAGGTACGAGTCAACCTGGCCATCATAGGCTCCGTAGTGGCGCTGATCTTGCTGCTAATGCTCCTGAAACGCCTATAACCAAAGAGGCCCACCGCTACACGCTGTGGGCCTCTGCTTTTACCAACGCTGTTAACCGCTTAGTCGAACTGGGAGTCGCGCAGGCGTACCGGGTCGGCCTTTTTGCGCAAACGCATGTTGAGCACTTCCACCACCAGGGAAAAGAACATGGCAAAGTAGATGTAGCCCTTTTCGATTTCCTTGTGGAAAGCCTCCATCACCAGCATCACCCCAATCATAATCAGGAAAGACAAGGCCAGCATCTTGATGGTAGGGTTGCGGTTGACGAAGTCGGCTACTACTCCGGAGAAGGCCAGCATCACGCCCATCGACAGCACCACGGCCAGAATCATGATCAGCACATTATCGACCAGCCCTACGGCCGTGAGAATGGAGTCGAAGCTGAACACGATGTCGATGAGCACAATCTGAATAATAATGCGCCCCATGGAGCTGTAAAGCTTGCCGCCGGCCTCAGTTTCTTCCTCCCCCTGCAGCTTGGTGTGAATTTCGGTGGTGCTTTTGGCAATGAGGAACAGGCCCCCGATCAGCAGGATAATGTCGCGTCCGGTTACGCCAAAGTCGTGGTCGGCCCAGGGCACATCGATGTGGAACAACGGGGCTTTCAGGCCCACAATCCAGGAAATACTCATCAGCAGCAGGATCCGGATAACCAGCGCCAGCACCAGCCCAATGGTACGGCCCCGCTTCTGCTGCGCGGGGTCCAGGCGGTTGACGATAATGGAAATGAAGATGATGTTGTCGATGCCGAGCACAATTTCCATGAACGTGAGCGTCAGCAGGCTCACCCAGGTTTGCGTTTCGGAGAAAATGGAAAGGTCGAACATGGTGTTTACTGTGCGAATATGGGAAAGGTGCTGGTGTGATGAGGAGAGTTAATGCGCCGATGTGCTGATGCCAGAACAAGCCTTAGCACACCAGCCCATTGCCGCATGAGCACATTGACTAGCTCTTCATGTTCACAAATTGCAGGGGCTGGCCAACCTCCGCCCGCCGCACGGCCGCAATGGCCGCCTGCAGATCGTCAATTTTTTTGGCCGTCACGCGCACCTGGTCGTCCTGCATCTGGGCTTCTACTTTCACCTTAGCATC
The DNA here is from genome assembly GCF_008271285.1 of Hymenobacter lutimineralis. Lineage (NCBI taxonomy): Bacteria > Pseudomonadati > Bacteroidota > Cytophagia > Cytophagales > Hymenobacteraceae > Hymenobacter > Hymenobacter lutimineralis. Next base: position 140,860 of record NZ_VTHL01000003.1, read on the forward strand.
TTTGATGGCCTTGATAATTTTTCGCCCAACTTCTTTGTCAACGCCGGCGCGCACTTTCACGGTTTTCTTCACCAGCGCCCCACTGGGCACCTCTTCGTCCGAGAAGTCCAGCACGGTCCCATCAATACCCTGTTTCACCACCCGCGTGAGCAGGATGTGTTCCAGGGCCTGAATACGCATAGAATTCTCCGAGCTCAGCAGAATGGTATTGGCCTTTTTGTCCAGCTCGATGCCGCCCTTCGTGTCGCGGAGGTCGTAGCGGGTTTGCAGTTCTTTTTTAGCCGTGTTCACCGCATTTTCCAGGGTTTGCGGATCTACTTTGCTGACGATATCGAAGGAAGCCATGAGGAAAAGCAGGGAAAAGAAAGAATATCTTGCAGGGCGCAGGGCCCAAAGGTAGGAGTTTGGCCGTACGCCCGGCGCAGCCGCGCCGGAACCGCTCCTGTTTTCCTTTAACGTCCCTTCCTGCTATGCGTGTTACGGCGCCTCAAAGCCCGGCCGAGTGGGCCGCGTACTACCAACTTCGCTACCAAGTGCTCCGGGCGCCCTGGCTGCAGCCTCCCGGCTCCGAGCACGCCCCCGACGACGAGGACCCGGCCACCTGCCACGCAGCGGCACTGGCCGAGGATGGCACGCTGGTGGGCGTAGGGCGCCTGCACGCGGCTACCGCGGCCCAGGGCCAAGTGCGCTTTATGGCAGTTCATCCCGCCTGGCAGGGCCAGGGCGTAGGCCAGGCTGTGCTTACCTACTTAGAAGCCGAAGCGCGTCACCGGGGCCTCACCGAGTGCGTGCTGCATGCCCGCGCCGCCGCGGTGCCTTTCTATGAGCGGGCCGGCTATGCCGTGGTAGCGCCGTCGCATACCTTATTTGGCAGCATTCCGCACTTCCTGATGCAGAAGCCTCTTTAGAACTTTTCCCGGCCGCGCAGCAAGTCCACGTACAGCTTGAAGTCGCCTCGTAGGGAAAGCCACGGGTGCTGAAAGGTGGCAGGCCGGTTGTGCTCCACGAAAAAGTGCCCCACCCAAGCCAGCCCGTACGCCACCCCAATGCCCCAGGCCAGCAGAACCGGCCGCAGGAACACCAGCGCCAGCACAGCCGCTACCAAGAACAGGGAGGTGCCGATGAAGTGCAGCACCCGCGTGCCCCGGCGCTGATGGTCGCGCAGGTAGCGGGGATAGAACTCAGCAAAGGTGAGCGGCAGAGCAGACATGACCGGGGGCTTTCCGTAAAGAAGCCTAACTTTTCGCTGAAAGCCCAGTACCCCCTTCCCTTTTCCATGGAACCCCTCCCCGATGTGGCCACACTGGTGGCCATCTACAACCAAATCAACCAGTACGGCCGCACCAATGGCATGGCGCTGCGCCTCGTCGGCTCCGGCCAGGTAGAATACAGCATGACGGTGCTGCCCGAGCACCTCTCCTCCCCCGGTACCTGCCACGGCGGCGTGTTGGCCGGCCTGATGGACTCGGCCCTGGGGGCGGCGGCCCTGGCCCTGGCTTTCACGGAGGGCGAGCTGGTTTCTACGGTCGAGTTCAAGATCAACTACCTGCACCCCGTGCGCCTGCACGACCAGCTGGTGGCCCGGGCCCGGGTGGTGCACAGCGGTAAAAGCCTGGTAGTAGCCGAGGGCGACATCTTCTGCGCCACTCGGGAGCTGGTGGTAGCGTGCGGCCTGGGCACCTTCAACCGCTACCCCGCAACCAAGCGCGAGTTCCGCAACCTGCTGTTTCCCTCCGCCGACGACAGCCAGGAATAAACGGCCACAAAAAAGCCGGCTGACTGTTCGTCAGCCGGCTTTTCCAAGACCGAACTACAAGGATAAGGGCAGGGTACTAGTAGCGCGAGCTGGCGGACTCGTGCTCTTCTTCTTCGGAAGAGTTTTCTTCTTCCTCGTCAAACTGCGGCGCCTCTACTTTGCGCACGTTGCGGGCACAGTCTTCGTCGCGGTGGTTGCGGCCTACGGTAAACTCCACCCAGTCGCCTTCGCGCAGGTCGTTGAAGTCGCCTTCGGCCATATCAGCGTAGCTGAAGAACAGGTTGTTTGGCGGCATTACCACGAAGCCAAACCCGTTTTTCAGGTTCTTGATGGTGCTGATGCCTACCGTGCCTACCGGCCCGGCTGCCGTGGGGCCTGTCGGGCGTACGGGCTTGGCCGCGGGGCTGTAGGGTGCCGGCTCGGGCGTGTTCACAAACATGTCCTCAATCAGCGGGTCGTTTTTGGCCAGACGCTCATCAATTACCTCGTGCATGAGCACGGGATAGGTAGAGTGGTCGAGCAGCTGCTGGGAAGGACGCGTTACGCGGTTTTCGCCTTTGAAGTCGGTGTACTTGAAATCCCAGCTCAGCAGCATCACGCGGGTACCCACGGTGTTGAGCTTCTTCACCAGCGGCAGGTAGTCGGAGTCGCCGGCAATGAGCACAATCACGTCGAAGCTTTTGTGTAGGGCCAGTTCCAGGGCTTCCAGCGACAGCCACACGTCGATGCCTTTTTCCTGCAGGCGGCCGTCGCGGGTTTTCAGGGCCATGTAGTGGGTGGTGATACCCAGGTTCATGAGAATGTCGTCCAGGAGCCGGTCATGGAACAGTCGGTCTTTGTCGCGGGCTTCGGTGGCGCTCAGGCGCCCCCGGAAGAAGTGCGCGTCGGTGATCTGACACAGGCGCACGTCGGTATCTTCATCTTCGGCAACCTGATGGCGGATGAACTCGTGCAGCCCTTCCAGGCTGATGCGAGCTTTCCGTTCATGTTGGAAGTAGTAGTAATCACTGATCTTCAGGAAATAATTGCCGTCGTAGAAGACGCCTATCCGGATCAGCGGGCTATTCATCTGATTCATAAACAAGGAACGCGGGTTAGAATGAGCGGAAAATGAGCGAAAACAGGTGTGTAAAGGATGAAGAGGACGAGAAGCGGGGTGGTAGTTCGGAAGCTCCCGTAGAGGCAGGAGGGGTTCAAAGGTACGAAGGAAGCATAAAATACATAATATAAATTTAATATGGTAACTGCCTGATTCTTTGCGTATATAGACAAAGCTACTTTCCTATATAATCCTATTTTCTACAACGCAGAAGGCATCATATAGCGTCTTTATACTGTTTGATTTCACCATTCAGGTTGGGAGCTAAAAGTAAATAATCCAAGTTCAGCAAAAACCCTATATTCTCTCGGGGCGGGCAGCAGCTCCCGTGGTGGGCCGGGCCACTCTCCTGGCCCACGGCCAGGCCGGCTGCGGGCTCCAAGCTCCTGTGGAGTAATAATCTACTTGCCAGCATTTTGTTTAAAACCCCATCCGCCCAACTACCAACCCCAGCACCAACAGCCCGTAGCCCGCACAAATGGCCACCTCCAGAAAATTACCGCTTTTCGAGCCCGTGCGAATCAGCGGAATTTTCACACTAACGTCCCAGAGCGGCATAAAGTATTTCACCCCGGCCTTGGTGAGCGTATCGGCCAGCAGGTGCGACAGGTACCCCCCGCCCGCGAACAGGGCCACGCCATGCCAGCCCAGGCTCTGGTTGGCCAGGTGCCCGATATAGGTCCACAAAGCCGCCGCCCAGAGCGTGTGCGTCCAGGTGCGGTGGGAGGTATAGGGGGCCACGGCCACAAAGCACCCCAGCATGCTCAGCCACACGTACTCGGTGTAGAGGCCCGCTACCACCGTGCACAGCCCGGTAAAGAGCAGGGCCAGCTTGCGCGTGGCGTCGCCCTGCATGGCGGCCCCAATCAGGCCAAACGCCAGCGCCGCCGTGAAGCCCATACGCCGGTCGGGGCCGGGCGGCAGCAGGAAGTGCGTGTAGGCCGCCAGCACGGCTGCCCCCACCATAAAAGCCCAGCGCACGTAGTTCTGCGCGAAGCCCAGCCGTTTGCTGAGCCGGGAGCCGGGGTGGTCGAGGTCGGGAGCCAGGGACGAAAAGCCGGCCAGGGCAATACCCGCCGGGGAGAAGGGAATGCCGGGTACCAAGCCGGCAATGGCGACGCCGGTAATCAGGCCGATAGCCAGGTGAGAAGAACCGCGCACAAAAAATACCTACTACTTACTACTTGCGAAAGTACGAAGGTAGTGCGCCCGGGCCTAGCAATGACTTTTCTCGGGCAGGGCGCAGGCGGCCCAGGGCCGGGCGCTGCCGCGCGTGTAGGGCCGGGGCGTATGCACGGCGGACAGGCAGCGCTGCTGGTAGATGGCTAGCCAGGCGTGATGGGCCCGCTGGCGCAGCTCCCAGGCGTTAAAATCGAATTCGGGGTCCTCGGCCGGGTTGCGGGTAGGGTCCATGGGGTGTGGGAATTAAGGGGTAGGCAAGCAGAGCGGGGTAAGCAGGACCTAATATAGGAATTAAGTAATAAGCTCCACCATACGCGCCATGCCGGGGCTTCGCGGAAACTTTCGGACCTTGGCCGCGGTATTGCTACCACCCCTGCCCGACCGGAGTTGACTCCGGCCGGGCTTCCCCCTTTGCCTCCCCTTTAGCCGATACCCGTTTTGAAGGTCTCCGATTTTCTGAAGCTCTACGCCCTCGACCCAACCGTGCTGACCGTGGGCGCCCGCCTGAACCCCGCCACGCGTAACACCCTGCGCGGGGCCGCCAAGGCCGAGGCCGGCACCACCCGCCTGCACCTGCGCGGCCTCATCGGCTCCCAGGATGCCGTGCTAGCCGCGGCTCTGCACCAGGAGTTTCCCGACCAGCACCACTTGTTCATCCTCCACGACCGGGACGAGGCGGCTTACTTCCTGGCCGACCTCCAGCATTTGGTGCCCAACGAGGAGCCCCTGCTGTTCCCCACCTCCTACAAGCGCCCCTACTCCTTCGACGAGACGGAAAACGCCAACGTGCTGATGCGGGCCGAGGTGCTCAACAAGCTCAATAGCCACCGCGGACCCAAAACCAGCGCCGAGCAGGCCTCGGAGGACGCCGACGATGCCCTGCCCGAAGGCGCAGAAAAAAGCCAGAAGGGCAAGAAGATCAGCATAAAGGACACGGCCGGGGCGCTTATCGTCACCTACCCCGAGGCCTTGTTCGAGAAGGTTATCAACAAGAAAAGCCTGGTAGCCAATACCTTTCTGGTGAAGGTGGGCGACAAGCTGGACGTGAACTTCGTGAGCGAGATGCTGGCGGAGTACGACTTCGAGCGGAGCGACTTTGTATACGAGGCCGGCCAGTTTGCCGTGCGCGGGGGCATTGTGGATATCTTTTCCTACGCCAACGAGCTGCCCTACCGCATCGAGCTGTTCGGCGACGAGGTGGAGACGATTCGGACGTTTGACCCCGAAAGCCAGCTGTCGGTGGAAAAGCGCCAGCAGGTGAGCATCATCCCGAACGTGCAAACCAAGCTGCTCCAGGAAACCCGGGAAGCCTTCCTCGACTTCATTCCCCAGAATACCACCATCTGGGCCAAGGACGTGCGCCAGACCCTGGACGTGGTAGACGAGTACTTCGACAAGGCCGAGCACGGCTTCAAGGAGCTGCTGGCGGCTTCGGGCGGCACCCAGGTGGTGAGCAAGCCCGACGACCTGTTTGAGACGGGCAAGTCGCTGAAGAAGCTGCTCGACGGGTTTGCGGTGGTGGAGTTCGGCAAGCGGTTTCACTACAAGACCGGGGCCGAGGAGTTCCAGTTCAGCGCCAAGCCCCAGCCCAGCTTCGGCAAGGACTTCAACCGCATCGTGAAGAACCTGCACGACAACCAGAAGAAGGGCTACACCAACATCATGGCCGCCGAGCAGGTGCGCCAGGCCGACCGCCTCCGCACCATCTTCGACGAGCTGGACAACAACGTGCAGTTTCAGCACCTGCTCCTGGGCCTGCGCGAAGGCTTCATCGACGAGACGCTGAAACTGGTGGTGTACACCGACCACCAGCTGTTTGAGCGCTACTACCGGGCCCAGGAAACCCGCAAATTCAGCAAGAAAAAGGCCCTTACGCTCAAGGAGCTGCGTACCCTTGTGCCCGGCGACTACGTGGTGCACCAGGACTACGGCATTGCCCGCTTTGCCGGCCTCACCCAGGTCGAAATCAACGACCGGCTCCAGGAAGCCATCCGGCTGGTGTACCGCGACGACGACGTGCTGACCGTGAGCATCCACGCCCTGCACAAGATTGCCAAGTACTCGGGGGCCGAGGGCACCCCACCCTCCATGAGCAAGCTGGGCTCCCCGGAGTGGGAAAACAAGAAGAAGTCGGTTAAGAAAAAGGTGAAGGACATTGCGGCCGAGCTCATCCGGCTCTACGCCAAGCGCAAAACCGCGCCCGGCCACGCCTTCGCCCAGGATTCCTTTATGCAGGCCGAGCTGGAATCCTCCTTCATCTACGAGGACACCCCCGACCAGGCCAAGGCCACCGAGGACGTGAAGCGCGACATGGAGGTGCCCCACCCCATGGACCGCCTCGTGTGCGGCGACGTGGGCTTCGGCAAAACCGAGGTAGCCATCCGGGCCGCCTTCAAGGCCGTGGCCGACGGCAAGCAGGTAGCCATGCTGGTGCCCACCACTATCCTGGCCATGCAGCACTACAAAACCTTCCGCGAGCGGCTCGGCAACCTGCCCGTCACGGTGGAGTACGTCAACCGCTTCAAGACCACCAAGCAAATCAAGGAAACCCTGGGCCGGGTGGCCGACGGCAAAACCGACATCCTCATTGGCACCCACCGCCTCACCAACAAGGATGTGCAGTTCAAGGACCTGGGTTTGCTGGTGATTGACGAGGAGCAGAAGTTCGGGGTGAAAACCAAAGACAAGCTCAAGGAAATAAAGGTGAACGTGGACACGCTCACCCTCTCGGCCACGCCCATTCCGCGCACCCTGCACTTCTCCCTCATGGGCGCCCGCGACCTGAGCGTGATTGCCACGCCCCCGCCCAACCGCCAGCCCGTGCAAACCGAACTGCACGTGTTCGACGAGCTGCTGATCCGCGACGCCATTGCCCGCGAAATCAAGCGCGGCGGGCAGGTATTCTTCGTGCACAACCGCATCAAAGACATTGAGGAGCAGGCCAGCATGATCCTGCGCCTCGTGCCCGATGCCCGCGTGACCTACGTGCACGGCCAGATGGAGGGCGACCTGCTGGAAAAGCGCATGATGAAGTTTGTGGACGGCGACTACGACGTGCTGGTGAGCACCACCCTCATCGAGTCGGGCCTTGATATTGCCAACGCCAACACCATCATCATCAACCGCGCCCACATGCACGGCCTCTCCGACCTGCACCAGATGCGGGGCCGCGTGGGCCGCTCCAACAAAAAGGCCTACTGCTACCTGCTCACGCCCCCGGTGGCCGGCCTGCCCTCCGACGCCCGTAAGCGCCTGAGCACCCTCGAAGAATTCTCCGACCTGGGCGCGGGCTTCAACGTGGCCATGCGCGACCTCGACATCCGGGGCGCGGGCAACCTGCTGGGCGGCGAGCAGTCGGGCTTCATCAACGACCTGGGCTTCGAAACCTACCACCAGATTCTCGACGAAGCCGTGCAGGAGCTCAAGGAAACCGAGTTCCGCGACCTGTTCCTCGGCGACCCCACCCAGCGCCTCCAGGAAGCCACCGGCACCGGCCGCCCCAAGGAGTGCAACATCGAAACCGACCTGCAAATCCTCATCCCCGACCACTACGTGACCAGCGTATCGGAGCGCCTGCAGCTGTACAGCAAGCTCGATCGGGCTAAAAACCCCGAGGAGCTGCGCAAGGTGCTCACCGGCATGATAGACCGCTTCGGCCCCCTACCCGCCGAGGTAGAGCAGCTCGCCGACATCGTAAGCCTGCGCTGGCAGGCCTGCCAGGTAGGCTTCGAGAAGCTCACCCTCAAGAAGAACCTGCTCAAAGGCTACATCCCGGCCACCAACAACGAGCCTTACTTCCAGGGCGACACCTTCGGCAACATCCTCTCCTACGTGCAAAGCCACACCCGCTCGGCCACCCTAAAGGAGCGCAAGGAACAGCTCATCCTCAGCATCGAAGACGTAAAAAACGTGCAAGCCGCCAAGCGCATTCTCAGTGAGCTGGGAAGTGAGGAAGCGGTGGGGGTATAATTGCTTTCATAGAAACAGCTGAAAATGCCTGCCTTATAATGGGCAGGCATTTTCATTTCATCGGATGGCGTAGCTCACCGGCACCAAGCAATCGGCAGCTACTGGTTTGCCGCCAGCGTAGGCCGGAATCCAGTTGGTGGGAATAAGTTTTACCACGCGCAGAGCCTCTTCATCACAGCCAGAGCCTAAGCCCTGAATGACCCGATAGTCGGTAGTATTTCCTTTGGTATCAATGGTAAAGGCTACCCAAACCTTTCCCTGCACGTCTTTGCGCAAGGCCTCGGCCGGATAGCGCATATTCCGCCCTATGTAGCTCACCATAGGGTTAAGTTGTTCAACATATACGGGGTCCGTGTCGAGCTTCACCCCTTCCTCTGCCGCCGAAAACACGAGGCCATTCATAAGCATAGTGGGTTTGCTGAACAGTAGTTTTCCTTTGCTATGGTCGTACTGTTGGGCAAGCTTACCGTCACTGCCATAATAGTCCCATACGCCCACCTTCTCGTCGTTATGGTAATGCCCCTTCTGGCTAAGCTCTTGACTGTTTTCAGCATACGTTATCCATAAGCTATCCTTTTGCCCAGCTGTATAGAAACCACTCGTTAGCAGCTTAGCTCCTTTGCGGCCGCTGTATTGCTGATAGGGACCCTGTTTAGTTGCGGGCGCGCCTTTCAGCACAAAGTATTCTTCACGGCCCAAAGGTTTCTGTTGACTGACCGTCACCTTCTCGGTGTCTTGCCCAAAACTGGCAAACGAGATTCCCAACGACAGAAATGGCACTAAAAAAGACAAAGACGGGCGCATAGTATTTGAGATAAAGGAAACCTGAGCAAACTGAAACCAGCAGAAAAGCCGCTTAAAGATAGTACCTCACCATGCTTAGCCAGCACCAGCTATTGTAAGCAGCATTTTCAGCGAGCTGGGTAATAAGGAAAGGGCAGGTGCGTAGACACCAAACGAAAAGGCCCAAGCTCTGACACTGCTTGGGCCTTTTACTTAATGCCTAATTGAAAAAGACACCGGTATCTGGCATTCCGCTCCAACAGCTTTTCCTGCCCTTTGAGCCGGTTGCCAAGTGCCCGGCAGCAGCTTTATCACCCGTAGGGCTTCTTCATCGCAGGCCTGTAAGAATGGCTTTACGATTCGATGATTCGATACCTGCCCCGTACTGTCTATAGTAAAGCCAACCAACGAGCTGCCTTCGATGTGCGACCGAAGATAGAGCGGCGGATAGCGCAGATTCTTCCTCACGTGCTCAGAAAGACCAGTCAAGCCACCCGCGTAAACTGGATTGCTGTCCAATGCAGCTTCGCCAGCTAGCGGAGTGAACCTAACATCGATTTTAGCTTCACGGGACTTAGCAGATAGCAGTTTGCAGCCGACCAGGGAAACTCCAAGCAACAGCAGCGGCAGCAGAAGCCGCAGGACTCGGTACATAAGCATAAGTAACGGTGAGGATAAAGGCTACCTCGAAAGTACAGAATGACTCAGCGCTAGCCGGAAGTACTGAAAGCTGGCCGAGGTATTTCGATCCGGCTCCAGATGGGGCGTAATAGTTTCGGCCCACTCCACTTTGGCCTTGCCGGTTAGGTAGTACTTGCCTTCCTGCAACACGCGCCACAATGTTTCCCAGGTATCGGCAATAGTATCAGGGTCGTGGGGCAGGCCGCTGAAATGCGGTGGGCGTACGCGCGGATAAGCCGCATGAATAGCCGCCCGGTCGCCGAGAAACCACGCTTCCAGCTCCTGCACCGCTAGCCGGGTGATGATGCGGAAGGGCTGGCCGGCAGCGGTGGTCTTAGTCAGCAGGCCCGCGTCGGCCACTATCTTTTCGAGCTCTCCTTTCCGCCGCTTACAGTCCGAATCGGCATCCATCAAAATCACGACCCGCAAATCTGGCTGCCCGGCAAACTGGCGGGCGTAAGTTTTCAGGCGGCCGGGCAAGCGCTGAAACAAGTCCGTTTTGCCCCGGTGCGGGTAGCAACTCCAAGTGGTATCGGGTGGCAGCAGCTTAGGCAGCAGAACGTCCAGTGCGGCCTTGGCCGATTCTTCCTCCAGCAGAAACTCAATGTGCATACTACTGCGCGACTGAGGTGCGGGGAGCAAGCGGGTCGCCCAGTCGAAAGAAGTTGCTGGTCCAGAGGTAGCCCAGCGGTGAGCCATCCTCTATCAGCTCCTTCACCTGCGGAATATCGGCCGTGCGGGTGGCCTGAGTGTAGCCATCCGCGCCCCGGTCCAGTATCCACACCTGCTCCGGCTCCAGCGCATCCAGAAAAAAGGGCGAGTGAGTAGCTACCAGTAATTGTCGCGTTTCGGTAGCCTTGCTCAGTTCCTCCGCCAAGCGCGTCAACAGGCGCGGGTGCAGCTCGTTTTCCGGCTCTTCAATCCCCAGCAAGCCGGTAGCATTGGGCTCATAGAGCAGCGTGAGCAGGGCCGTCAGCCGCATGGTGCCATCCGACATGTACTGGGCCGGCAGGGGCTTCTCAAACGGCGCATCCCGGAAGCGCAGCAGCAGCCGCTCATCCGAGGTTATTTCCGGCACCACCTCCGCCAGCCCCGGCACCCAGCGCCGCAGCTTCTCGCTGATGCGGGCCAGTGCCTCCGGGTGCTTGGTGTGCAGGTAATACAGCACGTTGGGCAGGTTGTCTCCGTTGGCCGACAGCTTCTCCCGCGGCCCGGCATCGGAAAAGCCTTTCAGGTGGTCGTCGGTGAGGTGAATGTAGCGGTAGGATTTAATTGCTTCGCTCAAAGCAAATGTTTTAGGTGCAGCCTCTTTCCTTCCTCGCTCTTCAGAAAAGAGAAAAGTAGAATAAAGGAAAGGGTCACTTGACATACTAGTGTAACTCTTTCCAGGATTGCCGTCTCGCTCATAAATGTTTAATCTAAATACTCTATCATAGCCTTGTGGAACTGGTTCTGCACTTACCAGTTCTATAAGTCTCTCTAGTACCGATTCAGGCTCTGTTATGCTCTCGTAGGATACGTATACCATTCCTCCTGCCTCATCTATATTCAGCTTATAGCGAAGTCGAGATGTATGCTCGTTGATAAAATATTCCACCTCAAACTCAATCGGCCCCTCCTGTCCGCGGGTGCGCATCCCGGCGAAGCGGTTCCGCTTTTCCCAGGCTTGCTGCAGATTCCCGCTCACGGCTTCGGCCAGAAACGCCAGCGCGTCGAGTACCGTGGATTTGCCGCTGCCGTTAGGGCCGATGAACACCGTCAGCGGCGTCAGGTCGCGCAGCTCCACGTCGCGCAGGGCGCGGTAGTTTTTGATGCGCAGGTAGGTGAGACGGGGGAAACCAGAAGATGCGGCGGAATCGGGCATAGAGCAAAGCGGTAGTTGCTACAAAGTACGCGGGTTTGAAGGAATACGTGTATTCTACACGTATTTCGCCTGAAGCTGCCACCGCAACGCGGCCAAGGCGGCAGGTTCTAGCGCGTAGCAGCAAATTCCTTTCTTTACGGCTGTATTTCCCGCTACGTATTCGCTTTATGCCTATTCGCCTTAAACCCATCAACTGGCGCTTACTGCTCCTGCATCTTCTGTCAATCCCTCTGCTCATTCTTGGTGCGCGACAATTGGCATTGGCTCCTTATGCCGAGATGATAACCCTGTATCAAAAGGGAGGAACCCGGGCAATAAAGGATTCGCCCCAGGTCTTTAATGCAGCAGATATAGGCGGACTGATAGCAGACCCTATCTACGCATGGTTCTTGGCTATCCTGGCTGGTTGCGCCTTGTCAGCACTCGTGGTATGGCACAGACGAGAAAGCAAGCTGCTGCCCGTTGCGCTGTTCATCCTTTCCATCGTCACTTCCTGGACGCATTACGACGAAAGTGAAGCTGCCCAAAGTGGCTTGGCATATCTGCAGTGGCCATTTAAAGCATGGCCACTGGCTACGCGTTTAGGTATCGTGGGCGCTGGGTTGCTGGTATTAGGGTGTCTGCCCTTCCTGTTTACCTGGCGACGTCCGGTATCAGCCCGGAACTGAAATAGCAACTACTCCTGCTTCTCTGGTAGCCTGAAGCTGCCGCAGCAACGCGGCCAAGGTCGCCGGTTCCGGCGCTTAGCAGCAAACTCCTTTCTTTACAGCCGTACTTCCCACTACGTATCCGCATTATGCCTAGCCGCCTCAAACCCATCAACTGGCGCTTGCTGGGCCTGCACCTGCTGGGTATCCCCTTTATGGCGCTAGGCATGCAAGAGTTATTCCTGATTCGTCAGGTGTGGCTTATCAGACTTGGGTTGCGCTACGGAGATGACGCTTGGAAGCATATACCGGCTAATTATTTACAGGCCGAAACGGTGAATGACATATTGATGTGGCAGCTATCAGCCAATCCTGTAGGTATACTCCTCGGCTGTTTGCTGCTGAGCATCATTGTATGGCGGCGGCGGGAAAGCTGGTTGCTGCCCGTGTTGCTTTTCGTAGGCGGTATACTGCTCAATTGGAGTCAGCTATACAGCCTATCGTATCTGCATAACTTATTGATAATCCTACGAGGCTCAATCGAAGCAGCTAATATTCATTACCGGCTAGCCATCCTCGGCGCTTTCTTGGTACTGATTGGGATGCTGCCATTTCTGTTCACGTGGCAGCGTCCGGTACAAGAGCGAAACTGATCTAAGTAACCCAGCCGCCCCCGCGTCAAAGGCACTCCCGCGCCCGGTACCCCAGTCGCGCCACTGATATGGCCTCTCGCATGGCCGACAAAGTGCCTCACACGCCGGTCAATGCCCGTCGCACGGCCGCCACTGCCTGTCGCAAGGCGGTCAGCGGCCGTCGCAGAACGGTCAGTGCCTATCGCAAAGCAGTCAGCGGCCATCGCACGATGGTCAGCACCCGTCGCAGAGCCGCCACGGGGCGTCGCACGCCGGTCAGCGGCCATCGCACGCCCGACAGCGCCCTTCGCACGGCCGCCACCAGCCTTCGCAGCCCGGTCAGCGCCCGGCGCGCGGTAGCCCAACATATTTCCGCCGCCGCCTCCACAACCAATTAGCAATATCCCTATATTCCCTTACACTTTAACCCTCATCCTATTATGACCGACAAGCAACGGGCCCAGCTGGCTATGCTACAAGCCACCCTCGGCGTCCTCACCGACCACGCCCCCCTCTACCTCACCAACAAGGCCCTCACCGCCGCCCGCGTTAGCCTGGCCGCGCTGGTCGCCGACCTCGACCCCACCGCCGCCACCCAGCAGGCCGCCGGCGCCGCGCCCAAGCCCGGCGCCGTCAAAAAGAAAACCAAGGCCACGCTGGCCAGCCGCGCCGCCGAAACCGCCGCCGCCCTGCACGCCTACGCCGACGAAATCCAGGACATCCGCCTCCACACCGACGCCGACTACACCGAGCGCGCCCTCCTGCGCGCCACCGACAACGACCTGCCGCGCATCGCCAAAAACATTCACACCCGCGCCACCGAGCTGCTCACGCCCCTCAAGGAACAGGGCGTCACCCAGCAGGAGCTTAACGACCTGGCCGCCGTCCTCACCGCCTTCCAGCAGGAGCAGGCCAAGCCCCGCGTCAACGTCGCCGATGCCAAAGCCCGCAACGCCTCCCTCACCGCCGACCTGCGCGCCGCCACCGCCCTGCTCCGCAACCGCGTCGATAAGTTCATGGTCCGCTACCAGCGCCCCCAGCCCGAGTTCTACACCGCCTACCTCTCAACCCGCCAAACCATCAACACCGCCGCCCGCAAGGAAAAGCCCCTCCCCACCCCCGCCTAGCCCCCGCGGCCCATTATTGCCTGTCGCCCCCTATCCCTTCGCACTATCTATTGCAACAGCCGCGCCCGGCTTCCCACCCGGGAGGTCGGGCGTTGTGTTGTCTGACGCCCCTACTCCACCTTCGTAACGGCGTAGGTGATGCGTGCGCCCAGCAGCCGCAGGCTGGAGGCATTTTCCACCGTGTTGAAGCGGACGTAGTAAGCGTACACGGCGTTATCCACCACGGAACTCACATCGGCCAGAATGGTCGTGTTCAGCGGGGTGCCGTTCGTCAGGCTGGTGGAGCCGATATTGGTAATGACGTTGGTAGCCAGGTTAATCCGGTAGAGGTTACCATACAGCTCGTAGGAAGCATCATTATCATACACATACACCGTGTACCGGGTAATCCGGGCTCCGTTGGGCAGGTAGACTGGGGCAAACAGGTGAGCCGAGTTGCCGTAGCTCCCACCGGCCACATACCGGTAAGTACCCGTCGTGGTGCCGGTAAGATACGCCGTAGTACTGCCGAAGGGGGCATACGTAAAAGCAATGGCCGGCACTGATACATAGCCCACCCTTTCCCCGTCGTACTTGAAATCGTTGGCAGCGGGAATCTGAATGTTGCCTGATACTTCCAGCCGCTCGGCCGGAGTGGTGGTGCCAATGCCCACATTCTGGGCCATACCCAGCGCGGGCACAAACAGCACCGCGGCCAGGATAAGGATACGTTGTTTCATAGCAGGCAGATAAAAAGGACGTACGCCAAAGATAGCCCCAGGCGCTTCCTACTGCCAACTCCGCAAACTGCCGCCGCCCGCCGGCGCGCCGGGAAGCTACCCGGCCGCGGGCAGCCCGGCCTTGAGCACCTGGGCCACCTCCGCCAGGCGTTTGCCAATGGGGTCCAGCAGGTCGGCGGGCACCGGCACCTGCCCGGCACTGCGGGCCTTCAGGTAGCGCACTACCGCCATCTGGTTGTGCAGGGCTTCCTCGGCCTCTTCGCGCAGCTGCTCCCAGGCCTGGAGCTGGTGGACGCTCAGCAGATGGCGGCGGGCCTCCAGGGCCAGCGTCACCAGGTCGGCCAGGTGGGTAAGTAGCTGCTGCTCGGGGGCCGTCAGCTCCCGCGGCTCATACCCGGCCAGGCACAGCGTACCAATGCGGAAACCCTGGGGCGTGCACACGGGCACGCCGGCGTAAAACCGGATTTGCCGCGCCTGGGTCATAGCCGTACTATTCAGGGGCTCAGTGGCCAGGTCGGGGTACACCAGCACCGGCTCCGCCGACGCCACCGCCCGCGGGCACAGCGTCTGCTCCAGGGTCAGGGTTTCCTGGGGCGGCATGCCCACGCTGGCTTTGTGCCAAACCACCAGCTCGTGCACAAAGGCAATGCGCGCTACCGGCACGCTAAAGATGTAGGCCGCCAGTTCTACGAGGTTGTCGAATAGCTTCTCCCGCGCCGAGTACAGGATATCGTAAGAATCAAGCTCCGCCAGGCGGTTATATTCATCGGTAGTCATAAGTCATACACGCACGAAGGAGAAGACGACAAGCAATCTACGCAGCAGCGGGCACATAACCGGCGGAATCAGCCCAACAGAATTTAGGGTATTGGCTTCACATCATTATGTGAAACCGCCTGAAAGTCAGCCAGCCTATCTTTGGCAGCCTGCTAGCTCCCCTTGTTGCCCATGAAACGTCTGCTGCTGTTTTTCTGCTCCTTGCTGCCCCTGCTCACCGCTGCCCAGCCCCGCATCGGCTACCAGGTTCACTACGCCCCCCACCTGGGCGCGGAGGGCCTGCGCGTGGCAGTGCAGTTGCGCACGCCCAAAGCCACCGACTCCACGTATTTTCACTTCGCCAACAACGTGTGGGGGGAGGACAACCTGCTGCGCTGCCTCAGCGGCTTTGCCGGCGAAAAGCCCGGCTACCGCTTCCGGGTAGTGCCCGACAGCAACCGCATTGTGGTCTACCACCCCCGCACCCGCGACGTGCGCTTTTCCTACCGCGTGAAGCAGGATGCCCCCGAGTATACCCGCGACCAGGTAAACCGCCCGCGGGTGACCGATACCTACTTCCACGTCCTGGGTGAAAGTCTGTTTACCGTGCCCGAGTTTCTGGCCGGCGCCCCCACCGAGCCCGAGCTTACCGCCACCATCCGGTGGGTGGGCTTTCCCAAAGGCTTTGTGCTGCACAACACCTTCGCCTCGGGTGCTACCGAGCAAACCTTCCGCGGCAAGCTCTGGACGGAGTTCTACCGCTCCCTCTACGTAGGCGGCGACTACCGCCTGCACCAGCTCAGCTACCAGAACCGCCCGGTGTACGTGGTTGTGCGCGGCCAGTGGCAGCAGTACGACGATGCCCGCCTGCTGACCACCCTGCAGCAGGCCCTCACCGCCCAGCGCGACTTCTGGCACGATGCCGGCCCCGCCCGCTACACCGTGTTTATGAGCCCCACCGTAACGTACACGGACAGCACCTGGCGCGGGCAAAGCATGCGGGGGGAAGGCCTCTACCAGGGCTTCAAGCTGCAGTCTACCAACAACCCCTTCAACAGCTGGGACCTGCTGCGCTACATGTTCAACCACGAGATGCTGCACGACTGGATAGGCGGGCAGATCCGGGGCGCCCACCAGGAGCTCAACAGCTGGTTTACGGAGGGCTTCACGGATTACTACGCCTACAAAAACCGCCTCCGCAGCGGCGACCTGACCCTGGACACGTGGGTGAAGGCCTTCAACGAAGACATCATTCAGCAGCTCTACAAAAACCCGGAGCGCAACCAGCCCAACTACCTCATCAAGGACAACTTCTGGAAAAGCCGCGCCTTTGGCAAGCTGCCTTACCGGCGCGGGGCCCTCTTCGCCTTCTGGATTGATAACCTGATCTTGAAACGCTCCGGCTATACCCGCTCCCTCGACGACCTGATGCGCGAGCTGCGTCAGGCCTGCCTGCTGCCCGGTCAGTCCTTCAACGATGAGCGTTTCCTGGCTTTGGCCCAGACGTACTTGCACGAAGACATCAGCTACGAGTTCCAGAAATACGTGCTCCACGGCGCCGATATTTCCTGGGCCGGTGCCGAGCTGATGGAAGGCTTCACGATGGACACCACCCAGCCGATACCCGTGCTGAAAGTTGCCGGCCCCGGCCCGGTCCTGCGGGAACGGTATCTGAACGCGAAGGCCCCGGCCCGGCCCGTAGCCCAGCAGTAGATATCTACCGCGTAAGATGCTCAACCCCAGCCCGGGCGGCAGCGTACCTCCGAGCTCACCGTCCTTGCTGAACTCATGAGAAAGTCCTTTGTCCTGGCTAGCGTTGTTGCCCTGAGCTTGGCCTCCTGCGGCGAGCAGAAAACCGAAGATACCGACACTACCACCACAACCTCCGACACGCCGGGTGCGGCCCCCATTGCCCCGGAAGATGCCTACGCCGGGGTAGATACCGCTGCCGCAGCCACCGATACTGCCGCCGCCCAGTAGCCCCCTTAGGCTTACCGACCCTACAAAACGTGTAACAGCTGAAAGGCCGCCTTACTTGCGTGAGGCGGCCTTTCAGTTTAGTAGGCACTCAAGCTCTAACGGCCCAGGTCGAAGGTGACGCGCCCTTTCTCGGCCATGTTTTTTTCCATGCCGTGTAGGGTACGGAATACCCACTTCAGCCCTTTGGCACCGGCTGGCACTTCGTAGAAGATGGGGCCCGTTCCCGACATGCCAGCGGCGCGGCTCCGGTCAAGCTGCATGGTGCCCTCGGCGCTGCCGGCGGGTTTCACCGGAATTTCCTTGCCCTTGGCATCCAGCACGACGGTTTGCAGCAACGTGGAGAAGTCCCGCAGCTGGGTGGTGCCGTTTTCCCAGGTGATGTTCACCACCACAAACTCCTGCCCGGCTTTGGGCTTTTCCTTGAAGTCGGTTTCCGGGGCCGTGCTTACGCTGTTTACGCGGATGAGCAGGGAATCCAGCTCTGCAACGTCGCCTACGCTGTATACCTCTTTTTTAGGACCAGCCGTGAGGTGAGGTTCACCGTCAGGCGTAGGTGCCGCCGGCGTGGCCGAGGCCGCCGGGGCTTGCTCCTCAGTAGTGGCCTGCTCCGAAGCGTCGGCGGTTGAGGAACTTTCAGTAGCGCTATCTGTGGATCCACCACAGGCTGCACAAAACAGTAGACTGGCCAGAAAAACGGAGCGGTAAGTACGCAGCATAGATTGGAGCATGGAAATGGAGGTGAATAGATAAGACCCTGGTGGCAAACGGTGAGGAGAAGCCAGCCTGGCGCAATACTGGTAATATTTTTTGACACCTATGTTCCCCACCCTGTCTGGCTTTCGGGCATCCATTCGCGCAAACTCATCCTTATCCTTTTGGCGCCTTGGGCCGTTGCTTAGGGTAGCAACTCAGCCTTCTATCCATTCTTACTATGCACCAGCCCATTTCCCGTCGCCAGCACGTAGTTGCCGACTACAGCTTTGTAGCGGCGGCAGCGGCAGCCCCAACAGCCGCCGGTTTTTCGGAGGACTCCACGGCCAGCACCTTGTCGTACGTCCTCAGCGGAACGGCCCTGGCCTCCAGCCTGCTCACCCGGGCCGAGTGGGGCTTGGTGAAGGCCATACCCTTTAAAGCCCATCTGGCCCTTGATGCGGTGAGCAGCCTCACGGCGTTGTCCGCGCCCTGGGTGTTTGGCTTTGCCCGCAATAGCCGCGCCCGCAATGCCTTTCTGGCCATGGGCGTATTTGGACTGATAGCCACGGTGCTTTCCCGCCCTGAGGAAATGCCCGCACCGCGCTAAGGCACCCTACGGTCTCAAACCACTGCTGCCATTTTTACTTCAGCGGGCAGGTGCCAGCAGCCGGCGACGGTGCTACCTTGCCGGCTATGAAGCTAAACGGCGGTAGCCTTTCCTTACTTTTGCTGCTGGTGGCCGGCATGGGTGCCTGCCAATCCACGAAAAAGTCCACAGAAATCAACCTCACGCTGAAGCGGGAGCTGGATAGCCTGGATGTAGTGGATCAGCGGTACCGCAAGCTTTTCGTGGGTGGGCCGGGCATGGAAGTCAAGTTTGACTCAGTAGCCAGGGCGACGGGCATTCCGCCGGAGCAAGTGGGGCCGTACCTCAGCCAGCGCATGGTGACGCAGGACTCGCTCAACATCAAGCGGGTTGGGCAGATTATCGGGCAGTACGGCTACCCTGGCAAAACCCTGGTGGGAGAGCCTACCAACGAAGTAGCCCTGCTCGTAATCCAGCACTCCACCCGCATTCCGCGGTACCTAAAGCTGGTGGAGCAGGAAGCGGCCAAAGGTGAAGTGCCCTTCTACCTCTACGCCCGCATGCTCGACCGGCACCTGATGTACCAGAACCAGGCCCAGCTGTATGGCACCCAAGGCTGCAGCTACGGCGTGCTCAACCCCCGAACCGGCCAGCGCGAAACAGTGTCTTTTATCTGGCCCATCGAAGATGCCGGGCGCGTGAACGAGCGGCGCAAGAAAGCGGGCTTCGACTCCACAGTGGAAGAAAATTCCCTGCGCCTGGGTATTCCCTACAAGCCCCTAACCCTGGCCGAAGCCCTGCGCATCAAGCAGGCATCTGAAGCCAGCTCTCGCTAGGCTACACCGTAGCGGCAGTCCGGCTGTACTTGGCGCGGTACTGCTTGGGCGACAGGCCCGTGATGCGCCGGAACGCCACCCGAAAGGCCTTGGGGTCGGAATAGCCCACGCGGTACATTACCTCGTTTACGTTCTCCCGCGACGATTCCAGGCTGCTTTTGGCGGCTTCGATTTTTACCCGCTGAATGTATTCAACCACGGAGTTGGCCGTGGCCTTCTTAAACCGGCGCTCCAGGTTGCGGCGGCCCAACGCTACTATATCGGCCAGCTGCTCCACCGTTAGCTTCTCCTGGTAATTATGCTCGATATAGGCCTGCACCTTCTTGATGGACTCGTCGCCGTGTTCTTTCTGCCCATTGAAAATGATGAAAGCCGACTGGCTCACGCGCTCCATATCTATTTGAAACACCTTCGCGCACAGCACGGCAATTTCCCGGCTGGCGTATTTCTCAATCAGGTACAGCACCAGATTGAGGTAAGAAAAGGCCCCGCCGCTGGAATAAATGCCTTGCTCATCGGTAATGAGCTGGTGCTCGACCAGCTCCACGGCCGGAAACATGCGCCGAAAATCGGCCGCGGCGGCCCAGTGGGTAGTGCAGTGCCGCCCGTCGAGCAAGCCAGTGGCCGCCAATAAGAAGGCGCCCACGCACAGGCTGGCAACCTCGGCACCTTGCGCATACTGGTTTGCAATCCAGGGAATAAACGCCTGGTTGGCTGCCAGCGCCGCGGCCAGGTCTCCATCTACGGCCGGAATAATGACCAAGTCCGTGGCCGTTACCTCGCTGAGTAGGCGCGGGGTAGAAATAGTGTAGAGCCCCCCGCACACCGGCGTCTCGGGCTGAAGCCCCACGAGCTGCACGGCGAAAAGTGGCGGCTGCCCCATCCGCGCCAGCAACGCATTCACCTCCGAAAATACCAGGCGTGGCCCCTCGATGCTTCCCATGATAGCGCCCTGCGGTACTAGGATAGATATGTTTTTCATGGCAAAAAGCTAGGCGGAGCAGATGTCGGAATCAACCCCAAATTAGTCGGAATTGCCCCGCTGCCGGGACGCGGTTGTTGCTAATTTTGTTGGCTTTCAAAGATTAAATGTAGCCAATATTACTACATTAATTAGCAAAGCAGACGCCTAATTCTTCTTTTATTTCACCATAACCTCCTAGTCCGATGAGCACGCCCCGCCTCACGCCTTACCTCACGTTCAATGGCAACTGCCGCCAGGCTATGGCCTTCTACCAGCAATGCCTGGGTGGTGAGCTGATGGTACAAACTTTTGAAGGCACGCCGGCCGCCGAGCACGTAGCACCCGAAGCCCTCCAGAATGTGATGCACTCCGCGCTGACCACGGCCGACATGGTGCTGATGGCCTCGGACTCCGGGCTGGGCCCCGTGGCCAAGGGCGACATGATTTCCTTGTCCGTCAACTGCCAGAGCCCGGAGGAAATCCAGCGCCTGTTCAGCCTCCTTTCCGCTGGTGGCACTATCACCATGCCGCTGCAGGACACGTTCTGGGGCGCCACATTCGGCATGTTTGCCGATCAGTTCGGCATCGACTGGATGCTCAACTACGACAAGCCCCAGTAGTAAAGCCAATTCTTCTCCTGTCGCGCACTTGCCTTCGCCATGAACAAGCTCAACCTACTGTACTGGATTTGCACGGGGCTGCTGGCCCTGCTGATGACCTTGTCGTCCGTGCCCAACGTGCTGAGTGACCCCGAAGCCGTAGCCTTTTTCCAACACCTGGGGTATCCGGCCTACCTGCTGCCTTTTCTGGGCGTGGCCAAGCTGTTGGGGGTAGTGGCCATTCTGGTGCCCGGGTTTCCGCGCCTGCGGGAATGGGCCTACGCCGGCTTCGCATTCGACCTGAGTGGGGCCCTGTATTCCTTTATTGCGGTGGGCGACCCGCCCAGCATGTGGCTGCCCTTGCTGGTGGGCCTTAGCCTGGTGGCTACCTCGTATTTTTTGAACCGCCGCAAACGAAGTAAACCCGCGTCTTTGGCTGCCAATGCGCCGTTGCCCGCTTATTCCTAAAGGCCAAGCCCTATTCTAACGGTGTTTCGACGAGCTATGAGAAAAGTGGTTGTATCCGAATTTGTGTCGCTGGATGGGGTGATGGAAGACCCGATGTGGACGGCTCCGTTTTTTGGAGAGGAGCAGCAGCGCTGTAAGCTGGAGGAACTCCTGAACGCCGATACCCTGGTGCTGGGCCGCGTAACCTACGAAGCCTTTGCCGCCGCCTGGCCCAGCCTTACCGACGAGCAGGGCTTTGCCGCCCGCATGAACAGCCTGCCCAAATTTGTGGTATCCAACACGCTGCAGGAGCTTGCCTGGAACAACAGCACCCTGATTCAAGACAACATTGCCGAGGAAATTGCAGCTCTCAAGCACCAGCCCGGCGAAGACATCTTGGTCTACGGCAGCGGGCAATTAGTGCAAAGCCTGCTGCAGCAGGGCGTGATAGACGAGTTCCGGCTGATGACGTTTCCGGTGGTGCTGGGCAGCGGCAAAAAGCTGTTCCCCGAGGGCAGCATGGCCACCCTGAAGCTAGTAGACACCACCTGTTTCAGCACCGGTGCCATTGAACTGGTCTATCATCCACAACAAATGTAGCAACCCAAAAAAAGCCCCACCCGCTAGGCAGCGAGTGGGGCTTTTTACTTCAACCAGAAGCTTAGCAGGCGCCATTTTCCAGGTCGCAGGCGGCGCCCTCGGCACCGGCGAAGGGCACCGCCTGGGGCTTAGCTTCTTCCCAAACCTTCTGCAGCACTTCCTCAAACAGCTCCGCCGGCTGCGCCCCCGACACGGCATATTTGTCGTCGAATACGAAGTAGGGCACCCCGCGCACCCCAATCTGGTGCGCCTGGTACTCGTCGTGGCGCACAGCCTCGGTGAAGGCATCGGAGGCCAGCAGCTGCGTTACCTCGGCAGCAGGCAAGCCCAGCTCGGCGCCCAGCTGCGTGAGCGTGGCCGGGTCGTTCACGTTGAGGCCTTCCTCCAGGTAAGCTTTAAACAGCCTCTCTTTGGCCGCATCCTGCTTGCCGTGCGTGGCAGCCAGGTGCACGAGCCGGTGCGCCCGCAGGGAGTTGGCGGGAATGAGTTGGTCGAAGTCGAAAGCCAGGCCCTCCTGGGCGGCCATCTGGGTCATGTTGGCACTCATCTCGCGTGCCCATGCCTCGGACTTACCGTATTTGGCGGCCAGGCGCACGTACTGGTTTACACCCGGCTCGGGGTTAGCGTTAGGGTCCAGCTCAAAGCTGCGCCACTGTACTTCTACCTGGTTGGCGTGCGGAAAGCGCGCCAGGGCCGTTTCCAGGCGCCGCTTGCCGATGTAGCAAAAGGGGCACATGATATCGGACCAGATTTCTACTTGTATCTTTTTCATGGGGAAGGTCGGTTTTAGAATGCTGTATAAGCTCCAATCCGGTAAAAAGGTTTCTGCCAAACCGCCATCCATTGGTAAGACCACGCTGGAATTATGCGTATTCTTACAGCCTGAGTTCTACGCCACTCCTTCTTCGTTTTCCCGATGAAACGCCTCTTTCTACCCGTGCTGGCCGCTGCGCTGCTGGCCGGCTGCAATCAAACCCCACCGGCCAGCGAGCAGGCCACGACCACAGCCCCGGAGCTGACTGCCCAGGATACGGCTACCGCCGGCACTGCCGCTCCAGCCGCTGATGAAGCACCGCAGCTGAAGACAGCTCCCGGCCCCGAACCCATTACGCTGTCGTTGCGCTTCAAGCCCGTGGCGGGTGCCCAGCCGCTCCGTACGGAAGCATTTCTGAAGATAGCCGGCAAGGAGAGCAAGGAAATAAACCTCGGCTCGTTTGCCGGCAAACCCGATGTGGTAGATGCCGCCAAGGCCGAGCGGGCCGGCTACCCCAAGGGCTGGATTGTAGGCTTCCGCAGCTACGAGCCCGGCTCCGGCACCGGCGCCGACGTAGCCGTGCTGCCCGGCGACGACCTGAGCCACCTGCGCATTATGCAGCGACGCATTGATGAGTCGGCCACGGAGCCCTTCACCTTTCAGATTGCACGGGAGCTGTCGTTGCCGGGTCCCAGCAAAGCTTCTGCGGCTAAATAAGCCTGGTGCGCATGGCGGCTGAAACGTCTGTTTTCGAAGCCCGGCTAGAGCACGGCGGCCCCAGCTTTATGCCTACGCAAGTGGTAGTGGTGCCGCCGCTGGTGCTGGCAGCCCTGGGCTCGCCCCTGCCTCGCCGCGTGGTGGGTACGCTCAACGGCTACGCCATCCGGCGCGGGTTGCTGCCACTCACGGGTGGGGGCCGCTACCTGATGTTCAACAAGGATATGTGCCGGGAAGCAGCCGTGCAGGTAGGCCAACTGGTGACAATCACCCTGGCCCCTGACCCCGAGCCCGACCGGGTAGACGTACCGGAAGAGCTGGCCGAAGCCCTGGAGGCGTGGCCGGAGGCGCTAACGGGTTTTCAGCAGCTCAACGGCAGCATGCAGCGGGCCGTTGCCCAACATATAGCCACCGCCAAGCAGCCCGAAACGCGGGCCCGGCGGGCCGTAGAAATGACCGAGCGGCTGGCCCGGGGTCGCCACCCCTTCCGCAAGCTATAACGCGACAACCGCCGCCCTACTCCGATAAGTAAGGCGGCGGTTGTTCGGTAATTGCGTTGTGCGCAGGTGGGGCTACTTCGGCAGCAGCACGTGGTCAATCACGTGGATTACGCCGTTGCTTTGGTTTACGTCGTAGGTGCTGATGCTGGCCGTGTTGCCCGACTCATCCGTCAGCACCACGTTGTGGGCGCCGTTCATCATGGCCGTGAGCGTACCGCCGCTTACCGTTTTGAGGGTTGCTTTGCCTTTGCCCGCTTTGATGGCGGCCATAATTTTGTCGGCCGTCATGTTGCCGGCTACCACGTGGTAAGTCAGCACTTTCGTGAGGGTGGCCTTGTTTTCGGGCTTCAGGAGCGTTTCTACGGTGCCGGCAGGCAGGTTTTCGAAGGCGTCGTTTACGGGAGCAAATACGGTGAAGGGGCCTTTTCCCTGCAGGGTTTCTACCAACCCGGCGGCTTTCACAGCGGCTACCAGCGTGGTGTGGTCTTTGGAATTGACGGCGTTTTCAACAATGTTTTTGTTGGGGTACATGGCCTGGCCTCCTACCTGTATGGTATTAGGCGTCATGCTGGCTTGGGCCGAAGCGGAGAACGAAACCGTGCCCAGCAGGGCTACGAAACCCAGGGAAAACAAGTGCTTTTTCATGGAGTGAGGTAGATGGAACTGTAAGATGCCCGACCTACGAAGCCTGGCTGGACAGTGGATTGCAACTGATTCGGGAAATATTTCAGATCTGCTTTATATCAGCCTACGACAACTGCCTGGCAAGCCTGCTTATGCCTACCGAAGACGCCTTATACACCACCCTGACTGTTAATAACATCCGCGAAGAAGTACTAGGTGTAAAAAGCCTGGTCTTGGCACCAGAGGCCGGTGAGCTTGCGCCATATCAAGCCGGGCAGTTTCTTACTCTCATCTTCCGGCGGCACGGGCGCGAGGTACGCCGTTCCTACTCTATCAGCTCGGCTCCGGCGCTGGGTGAGCCGCTCACCATCACGGTAAAGCGGATCGAAAATGGGCTTATTTCCCGCTGGCTGGTAGATGAAGCCCGGCCCGGTGACCAGTTGCTGACCAGCGGAGCCGCCGGCTTCTTCACCTTGCCGCCGCCCCCAGCCGCGCTTCAGGAGCTAGTACTGGTGGCGGCTGGCAGTGGTATTACTCCCCTGTACGGGTTGCTTAAAACGGCCCTTCACACCCAGCCTGGGGCACGGGTATTGCTAGTGTACAGCAACCGGGCCCCGACCACTACCTTATTTCGGGAGGAGCTGCTGGCGTTGCAGCGGCAATTTTCCCAGCGGCTGCAGCTGGAGCTGCTCTACAGCGTGGATGCCAACCTGGGGCGGGCCCGCCTGCACAAACCACTGCTGGAGGAGCTGGTCCGGCGCTTTGCTCCCAGTTCCTGGCAGACTACTCTGGCCTACGTGTGCGGACCGCTGGATTTTATGCGCATGGCCACCTATGCCCTGCACGCGCTGGGTTTGCCACTTAACCACATCCGGCGGGAGCTTTTTACACCCGTTGCGGCGCCGGTAGCCCACGTCCCGCCCGGTACGGACCAGCACCCCGTAGCGCTGAGCTGGCGGGGACAGGAGTACGTGCTGCAGGTAAAGTACCCTACCACCATCTTGCGGGCAGCCCGGCAGCAGGGCCTGCGCCTGCCCTACAGCTGCGAGGCCGGCCAGTGCGGCAACTGCGTGGCGCGCTGCACCCAGGGCACCGTGTGGATGAGCATCAATGAGGTACTGACAGACCAGGAGCTGGCCCGCGGTCTGGTGCTCACGTGCACGGGCTACCCCGTAGCCGGTCCGGTACGGCTGGAACTCTAGCTACATCTGCCGCAGCCAGGCTTCGGCCGTGTCGATGTCGTCGAAGGTAACGATGATGGGGCGGGTGGTGTGCTGCAAGGTTAGGTCGGTAGAAAGGCGGCTGTAGATGTTGGGCGAGTACACCCAGGCAAAGTATTCCAGGCCCCCGGCCGTCATGGCCGGAAACCATTCGTGGCCGCCCCATTCCGCCGCGTCGGCCCACATGCTGGTTACTTCCCGGTTATCGTTGAGCACTTTGCGGCAGCGCTCCGCCCGCAGATGGTCGAGCATGAAGCCGCACCCCGTCTGCACCGTTTCCAGGTTCTGGTCCCCGTGCCAGTTGGCGTACAGCCAGTCGTTGCCGTAATCGTAGGCAATGGTGATGTAGTCGGTTTGTTGGAGCAGACGAAGAGCCATTTGGCGAAGGGAAGGACGTGTCAGGAAAGTAGGCTTGCGGCCGCGCCTAAGCGCCATTCCTCATCACAAAGCCAGCAGGTGGCCCCAATACGTCCGAACTCCTGTTGGGTTTCGTATGTTAAGCATGTATATGCAGAAGCTCCTCTTTTTCCTGCTGGCCGTGCTGGGCACAGTCAGCTGCGACGCGGCCCCTGCCGGCCAGCAAACGCCCGATGACCACCAGTTTGCCGAACTGCCCAAGCCTCAGCCGGGCGAGGCCGTGGCCACGTTTGCCAGTGGCTGCTACTGGTGCGCCGAGCACGTTTTCGAAAGCCTGAAAGGGGTACGCACGGTTATTTCCGGGCACGCCGGCGGCACAACGGTTTCGCCCACGTACGAGCAGGTGGGCCGGGGCGGCACCGGGCACGCCGAGGCCATCCAGGTGTACTACGACCCCAAGGTCATCAGCTTTGAAACGCTGCTAAAGGTATTCTTTGTGCAGCACGACCCTACCACCCTCAACCGCCAGGGCCCCGATGCGGGGGAGGAGTACCGCTCCATTGCCTTCTACCGTACGCCCCAGGAAAAAGCGCAGATTGAAGCCGAAATCAAGCGCGTGAATGCCGCCCGCCGCTACCCCAACCCGATTGTGACGCAGGTGGTACCGTTCAAGGTGTTTTATCCGGCGGAACGCTACCACCAGGACTACTTCGTGCACCACCCCGAAAACCCCTATATCCAGAACGTGTCGACGCCGCGCTACCAGCATTTTGCCAAGGAGTTTCCCCAGCTGCTGAAAGCACACTAAGCAGCTGTTCCTGTACGCATCGTGCCCCGCTACCTGGTTTTACTTCCAGCGTAGCGGGGCTTTTTGTTGCCGGCCAGCGGCATCCGCCGACAATTCCCTACTTTGCTTTTCCCTTACTTCCCTGAAAGAGCCCAAAGGATTGTCCTTACCCCCTATGCAACCTTTGAGGCCAGTTCCAGGGTCTTACCCGTGCAGAGTCCTTCCCTACGCTAGCTTACCTATAGCCCGTTTTCCCTCCTTATGACTACGCGCCATACCTTGTTATACAGCGGATGCTCGGCTGGATTACTAGCCGCGGCCCTGGCGTATGCGCTACCCACCGCGGCACCCTCTCCGGCCTGGTCCCTGTGTGCGCTGGATGGGCAGCGCGTTTCGGCTGCGCACCTCACGGACTCATCTACTACCGGCTTTGCCTCTGCCGCGGCCTGGTCGCTCACGGCATTGCCACAGCCCCTGGCTGGTAGTGGTACGTTTACCTGCCCGCTGTCTTTCCGGGTGCGCTCCTGGGTGCACGTCATTGCCACCATGCTGCACTGCGACAATGCCACCGCCCGGTTTGAGTTGCGCTACATGAACCTGATGGGCCAGGTAACCTACTACGAAACCAGCGGCCGCTACCTTTACCTTTACGACGCCGCGCACCAGCAGCCCCGCCTTGCCTTTGAGCTCCGGCCCGGCCATGCGTCCCTGGCGGCCTCGGCTACTGGCTCTTCGCATTCGCTGTAAAACGAAACTCAGAAGCCAATATCCAGCACCAAAGGCTGCACCAGCCATTCCCCGGAGCGCACATTGTAGATCGTGCGGGCTCCTACCTCAAAGGGCGTCCGCAGCCGAAGAGCGTTAAACACCACTGACACATCGGCACCCACGGTGGCGTAGCGCTGCCGCACTTCGGTGGGGCGTCCGTCCGGGGTTACACCCGTTAAAGTGCCCACGGCCCTATCGTAAAACACGCCGCCCAGCACCCGCGGCACATAGAGCCAGCGGCCCAGGGTCCAGTCGGGGTGCAGCAGGGGCAGGCGGTACTCGGCGCTGCCCGTGGCCAGCTGCCGGAAGTTGTAGTACGTCTGCCCCCGGGGGTAGAAAATAGCGGCAGTCAGCGGGAAGCTCCGGGGGTTTTGCTGCTGATAGCCGGCGCGCACCCGCACCGAATGATGGCGCCCCAGCCCCGGAAAGTAGCTGCTTCCCTGCGCCGCCAGCTGCCAGGTAGAAAGCCCCTTGCCAAACGGCGTAGTTCGCGCCGACAAAAAGAGCGTCTGGCCCCAACGAGGCGCTACGTCCCGCTGGCTTTGCTTGAGCAGGCGGAAGTAAGAAACCGACGAGGAAAGCAGGTGCAGGGTATTGCGGCCCAGTTCATTTAAGAAGCGGTACGGCAAGTCGTAGCCCTCGCTCTGCTGGGCGGTGTAGTACGCCCCGATGGTCAGGGCCTGGCGGAAACGGTTTTGGGTGAGTTGCAGCGGCAGGCGGGCCCCCAGGGTAAGGTTGGTATATTGCCACCGGTCCTGGCGCAGGCTATCCGCCTCATCATCTCTATCAATGTACAACGTGGTACGGCGCTGCCCACGCTCCAAGGTAGCATCCAGTACGGGGTACAAGCCCTGGTAGCTGATGGTAGCAAAGGCATTGCCCGTCCGCTCCGTCTGGTCATACCCTACGCCGGCTACCGACTGCAAGGTGCTCAGCACATCCTGTGACCGGACGCCTACGCTCAGCCCGCTGCCTGCCGGCGACTGAATAAGCCCCCAGCCGAAGACATTGAATAAATGAGCGGCTGGCCGGTACCGTTGCGTGGGCAAAGCGGTATCGGGAAGCAGCGTGTCGCCGGGCAACACGGGGCCTACTTTTTGGGCGCCGGGGTCGGTTTGTACTACAGGCTCCAGGTAGGCGGCAGGGTCGTGGCCGGCTTCGGCGGGCTGCCATTGGGCGGGCGTCAGGGGCAGCTCGGCTACGCGGCTGCCCCCGCTCCGAAACACGTGGAAGGCCAGGCGCTGCCCGTCGGGCGAAATGGCCGCGTGATAGGCGCCCACCGAATCGTGGGTGACTTGCAGGCGCTGGCGGGTGCCGGTATGCACGGCATAGATCTGGTCGGTGCCCGACTGCGGGGAGTTGTAGAAGACGTAGTCGCCCCAGGGCTGGGGGTGGCTGATGTTGAGCTCCGCCGTGGGCAGCAGCTCCTGGCGCTGCCCCGTGGCCAGGTCTATTTCCTCCAGGGCCTTGCCCGCGGCCTTCAGCGTCACGACCACGGCGCGGCGCTGATCGGAACTCCAGCGCGGCTGCTGGAATTGGTCGTGGCCGGGGTTGGGCAGCACCTGCACCTGCTGGCCGGTGCTGGCATCGAGTACCACCAGCTCGGTGCGGTAGGTAGCATCGGTGCGCACGGCCAGCAGCTGTCGCCCGTCGGAGGAAAGAGCAGCAGCGGTGTAGCGGCCCCGGGGCGTGAGGCGCGTTACCTGGCCGGAAGCCACATCCAGCACCTTCAGCTCCGAGTACACCCGCTGCAGCCACCGGACATCGTAGCGGTACTCGGGCCAGCACACCTTGCCCCCACCCGCCGACAGCATCTCGGGCAGGTTAACCAACCCCGGCACGTGCAGCACCTGCTCTTTGCTTCGCGGCCGGAGCAGCACCAGCTGGTCGATGTGGCCCAGGCCACTCTTCAGCGCCACCACCGTGCTGTCGTTCAGGTACTGCGGGTATTGGTACTGGGTAAATACCCGGCGCTCGGGGCGGGCAGGGTAATAGAAAGGTGCCGGCCCAGCGGGCATACGGGCCAGCTGCTGGCGCCAGGTAGAATCTACTTCGGCCAGGGTGCGCTGGTAGAGGCTTTCCACGCGCAGGCCGGTGGTGCAGCGCAGGCTGTTGGAAAAGGAAAAAGGGTAGACCGGAAACTGGTAGTACCGGTTCAGGACCGGGCCCCACACTTCGGGGCCGTAGCGGCGCTTGGCGTAGGACGTCAGGAAATAGCCCAGCACGTAGTGGTTGGGCACGTTGTCGCGGTAGGAGCCCGCCACGGATTTGGCATAGGTGTAGCGGCGGCCCGCCAGCAGGTTGGCCCGCAGCTCCACATCAAACGCCGGAATACGCCCCCGGCCACTGCGCGTCAGCACGGTTTCCGTGCCCACGGCGTCGCCTTCGGTAAACCAGTCGGGCACCCCGATGGTGGTAGCGCCCAGCCCGCCGTAGCCAAACAACCAAAAAGCTACCCGCGACAAACCCTGCCGGGGCTTTTCGAACTGCACCACGTGGCGGTACTCATGCACAGCCAGCTGGTCGAGCCAGTCGAGGGTACCCGTGAGCGAAGGCGCCTGCGGGGGCGTGGTGAAAAACTCGGAGCGGCGCGGCAGGATGCTCACAAACCCGTTGCCGATAGTATTCTGCGTTTGCAGCACCACGGTTACGGGGCGGGGGCGCACACCCAGGGAGGCGCCTACCGGCTCGTATACCTGCTCCAGGCGACGGGCCGTGCGTTGGGCCCGCTGCTCGAAGCCCGCCGGATACAACACCCGGAAATGGGCCGTGCGAATTTCAAACCACCGCAACGACGGTGGGTTCTGGCTGAGAACCGGAAACTGTTGCGCGGCGGCCGGAGCCGTCAGCGCCAAACTGCCTGCCAAAGCAAGCCAAGACCACATGCGCATAGCCGCAAGGTAGTGCGTCGGGCGCATTTGTCGGCGGGTGCTGGGGTAGTAGGTATGGGGCAGGCCTGCCGCAACGCACGGGCTTTGGTTCCGCAGCAGCGGGCACACCCACCGCTGCCCCGGTTCTGCACGGTGAGCAAGCCGCTTACTCGCCCTGCGCAGCCGGCTCCCTCGTCGTGCGGAACCGGCTCACTCCCGGCAGGGGTTGTCCAGAAGCAGCGTGAAAGCCGGCTTCAGCGTAGATTAGTCCCCAACTCTGACTTTGCCGCCGGCCCCTATGCCTACTCCTGCTCTTGCCTCCAAGCTGCCCGACGTGGGCACCAGTATCTTTTCGGTGATGTCGCAGCTGGCCCAGGAGCATGAGGCCATCAACCTGGCCCAGGGCTTTCCCGACTACGACCCGCCCCTGGTACTGCGCGAAGCCCTAGCCCGCCACGCCACCACCCCGGGCCACCAACAGTATGCGCCCATGCCCGGTCTGCCCCGCCTGCGCGAGGCCATCAGCCACAAAACGGCGCTGGTATACGGCGTGCCCGCGCCCAACCCCAACACGGAAATTACCATCACCAGCGGCGCTACCGAGGCCTTGTATGCCGTGCTGGCGGCCGTAGTGCACCCCGGCGACGAGGTACTGGTGCTGGAGCCGGCGTATGATTTGTACGGCCCCGCCATCCGGCTGCAGGGCGGAAAGCCGGTGTACGTACCCCTGCGCGCCACCGACTTCCGCCCCGACTGGGACCTGGTGGCCGCGGCCCTTTCGCCCCGCACCCGGCTCATTATGCTCAACACCCCGCACAACCCCAGCGGTGCGGTGCTTACGGAGCAGGATTGGGACACGCTGGCCGGGCTGCTGGCGCCCACCAACACCCTGGTGCTGTCGGATGAGGTGTATGAGCACATGGTTTTCGACGGGCAGCCGCACCGCAGTGCCCTGCAGCATCCACAGCTGGCCGAGCGCAGCTTTGTACTGTCGTCGTTTGGCAAGACCTACCACGCTACGGGCTGGAAAGTGGGCTACTGCATTGCCCCCCCTGCGCTTACCGCCGAGGTGCGCCGCGTTCATCAGTTTCTCACCTTCGCCGTGAGCACGCCCACCCAGCATGCCCTGGCCGATGTGCTGGCGGAGGCCGCCCATTTCCAGGCCCTGCCCGCTTTCTACCAGGCCAAGCGGGACCTGTTTGCGGAGCTGCTGCGGGAAACGGGCTTCGACCTGCTGCCGGTGCCGGGCGCCTATTTCCAGCTGGCCCGCTACCACCGGATTTCAGCCTTGCCCGACGTGGAGTTTGCCCGCCGCCTTACCACGGAAGTTGGCGTGGCTGTAGTGCCAGTATCGGCCTTTTACCACGACGGGCAGGATGCCGGCCTCATTCGCTTTTGCTTTGCCAAAGAAGACGAAACGCTACGCCAGGCAGCTCAGCGGCTACGCGAGGCAGCTCTTTCCTGATAAACTAGCCGGCCGGGCTTTGTTATCTTCCTTGTGCCCTGTACCTTGAAGCACCTACGCCACGCTTACACACCGTTGTCTGGCTGACCAGGGCCACCCTGCATCTTTTCTAAAGCAGGCCGCCGTACAGCTTCCGTTCTCGCTCAACCTCTCCTCTACCGTGTCGGATCTAACCGTTTCCTTTGTTCAGGCCGCGCTTCAATGGCACCAGCCGGAAGCTAACCGGGCTGAGCTTTCCCGCCTGCTAAGCCAGCTTTCCTTGTCTTCGGACTTGATTGTGCTGCCCGAAATGTTCAGCACAGGTTTCAGCATGGAAGCGGCTACGCTGGCCGAGCCGGTAGAAGGGCCCAGCCTGGCCTGGATGCGGGAGGTAGCGGCCCAGCACGATGCCGTGGTAACCGGCAGCCTGATGGTGCGGGAAGCCGACCGGTTTTACAACCGCTTGTTCTGGGTGCGTCCCGATGGCAGCTACAGCCACTACGACAAGCACCACCTGTTCACCTTCGCCCGCGAGCAGGACACCTACACGCCCGGCACCAGCCAGCTGGTGGAAGAGTGGCGGGGCTGGCGCATCCGCCCGCTTATCTGCTACGACCTGCGCTTCCCGGTTTGGAGCCGCAACAACGCCGATGCTCCCTACGACCTGCTGCTGTACATGGCCAACTGGCCCGCCGCCCGGCGCACGGCCTGGATGACGCTGCTGCGCGCCCGGGCCATCGAAAACCTGGCATATACCCTGGGGGTTAACTGCGTGGGCCTCGACATCCACGGTCAGCTGTATGCCGGCGACTCGGCCCTACTGGATATGAAAGGCGAGTATCTGGTAGAAGTAGGCAACCACGAAACCAGCATTACCCGCACCCTGCGCCGCAGTGAGCTGGAGGCCTACCGCCGCCGCTTCCCGGCCCTGCAGGATGCCGACCGGTTTACCATTCATCCCTGAGGCTAGCGCACCACCAGGCGGCGGGTAGCCAGCTGCCCGTTGATGCCTTCGGCGCGCACTACGTACACTCCCTTGGCTAAGCCTTGCAGATTTAGCTGATGGGCCCGGCCCGGCTGGGAGCTGGTCAGCACCACGCGCCCCGTTAGGTCCAGCACCGTCAGGCGCGTGGGCAGCGGGGTTTCCACGGTGGCCCGGTCGGTGGCGGGCACCGGGTACACCTGAAAGCTGAACGTGGCGCGAGGAGAGCGCACGGCCGTTTCCGTTTCGCGGCGCACCCGGAAGCTTTGCAGCCCGCCTTCCTGCAAGCCGATGAGCAGCTCGGGCTGCTGGTCGCCAGTGAGGTCGGCGGCGGCCAGGCCCAGGTGCAGGTTGGCCGAGGTGCCCAGTCGAGCTGCTCCGTACTGCTGCGTGAGGGGCTGATAGAATAAATCGGTGAGGCCATCAAAGGGCGAGGCCTGACTGGTGATATCCGCAAAGAAGCGCACCTGCCCGAAGTTGTCGGTGGTTAGCAGGTCCAGCTTGCCATCCTTGTCCAGGTCCGTGAGCAGGGGCTGCAGGTTGGTAGGGCGGTTACCATCGGGGTTTCGCACCTCCCCAAAATCGTCGTCCATCAGCGTGAATTGCAGCGTGGCGGCGCCGGGCACCTGGGGGTAGTAGCGCAGGGAGCCTGCGCCCGTGGCCTCGTTTGTACCCAGGAGCAGGTCGGGGTACTGGTCGCCGTTCAGGTCGGCAAAGGTGGGGGCGGGCGCCAATAGGGTGCCCACGCCCGGCAGCTCCTGCAGCTGGGCTACTTCAAAGCGCACCGGCTGCCCCGCAGCGGCCTGGTTGAGCAGGTACCACACCCGGCCTGTGCCTCCCTGCGAAGCCCCGAAGGCCAGGTCGGCGGCGCCGTCGCGGTTGAGGTCGGCTACGGTTGGTTTCAGGTGGAGCAGGCCTTTGGCCGCCAGTTCCAAGTAGTCCTCCGAAACCAAGGTAAAAGCCGGTTCGGTGGCGGTGCCATCGTTGTGGTAGTAGTGCAGCGCCGACCGGTACGTGCCCGCGGTGGGTGCGTCGCCCCCGTTGGCGACCAGCAAATCCAGCAGCCCGTCACCATCCACATCCAGGAAAGTAGGAGCGGCGGCCTCACTTACGTCCACCATCTGCCCCTGCAGAAAATCAGCCTGCCGGTACGTAAATGCCGGTATAGTAGCCGTGCCCGTATTTTCGTAAAGCCACGTCGTTTCCCGCAGCCTTATCTGGTCGGCATTATCGGGCAGCGTAGGGGAAAGCAGCAAATCGGGCAGGCCATCAAACGTCACGTCAAGGTAGTAAGCGCCGGGAAAATTGGGCAGCCGGACCGGAGTAGTGCCCGGGGGAAACTGTGTGCTCAGGCCTGCCGCCTGCATCAGCGCCTGGGTGGCCGTGCCGTCGTTGCGCAAACTCACCAGCTCCGGGCACTGGTCGCGGCTGGTAAGCAGGTCCCGGTCACCGTCCCCATCCAGGTCGAGCGTCGCGAAAAAAGCGCCGCCCGTATGCTGGGGGGCCGCGGCCCGGCACTGGGCGTTGAAGGCAAAGCCGGTGCAGGAAGCAAAGCAAGTGCTGAGGCGGCCCCAGTAGTTGGTTTCTAACCGGAAGTCGAGCCCACCGCAGGTGGGACTCACGTTGCGGTACCACGTCAGGGTCGTGCCCAGCACAAAGTCCAGCATCAGCAAATCCAGCTTGCCGTCCCCGTCAATGTCATCGATGGCGGGGATGTCGTAGGCACTGGCGAAGATATTGCCGCTGTTGTTGGGCGTGTTGTAGAACTGCAGCTGGCTGCTCGCGAGCTTAAACGTCAGCTGCCCGCGCGCATCAGTTTCCTGACGGTAGACGCGAATATCGCCCCCGTTGGCGTGGGTAAATAAATCGGGGCGCCCGTCGCAGTCGTAGTCGCGGAGCAGGGCCCAGTTGCGCAAGTCGGCGGGAAAAAGGGCTTCGTACTGGGGCGCGTACTGCCAGCTGAGCTTGCCGGCCGCATCGGCCACGCGCAGGTAGGTAGACACCCGGTTGCTCATGCGGTCAAACGCAAACAGGTCGTTCTGCCCATCCTGGTTTAAGTCGATGGCCGAGAACTGCGGGGCATTAAAGCCACCGGCCCAGGGCATGGATAGCGTCTGGGTGCCGTGTACTACTTTTGCCAGGGGCTGGTACTCCAGGCCCCAGCTCCCAAGCTCTTGGGCCTGCACGCCCAGTGCGCCCAGGCTTAAGAGCCCGGTCACCACCCCTCGTTTTACGCGTCGCATCATGTCAGAAGGCAGTTTAGCAGCAAACAGCACTGCGTTGCCGGAAGTTAACACCCTTACGTTCTATGTCTGCGCCTACCGCCCTTTATTCTCGTTTTCTGGCTAGCTCGGCCGTGAGCACCGACTCGCGGCAGCCCCAAAACGGCACGCTGTTCGTCGCCCTCAACGGGCCTAATTTCCGGGGCCGCGACTTCGCTCCCCAGGCGCTAGCCAAGGGGGCTAGGTTTGCGGTGGTGGACGACGCGGCGCTGGCCGCCTCCGACCCCGACCGCTACACCTTCGCCCCCGACCCGCTGGTGGCGCTGCAGGAGCTGGCGCTGGAGCACCGCCGGCAGTTTACGGGGCCGGTGCTGGCTATTACGGGCTCCAACGGCAAGACGACCACCAAGGAATTGCTGCATAGTGTACTCAGCCGGCGCTACCGGGTGCAGTACACGCGCGGCAACCTCAACAACCACATTGGCGTGCCCCTCACCCTGCTCAGCATCCGACTGCAGGAGCACGAGCTGGCTATTGTGGAAATGGGCGCCAACCACCAAGGCGAAATAGCCCTGCTGTGCACTTTGGCCGAACCCACGCACGGGCTGATTACCAACATGGGCAAGGCCCACCTCGAAGGCTTTGGCGGGGTGGAGGGCGTAGCCAAGGGCAAGGGCGAAATGTGGAATTATCTAGCAAACCACACCGGCACGGCTTTCGTGAATACCGCCGATGCCCAGGTGGCCGCCCGCGCGCAGGTGGTTCCCCAGCGTATTACCTACCCCGCCCCCACCGACCAATATCCCGCCGAGCTGCTCAGCGCGGCCCCGCACGTGGTGTTCCGGCTCTTCGATGGCACGCACGTGGAAGCGCAGATTAATGGGGGCTACAACTTCCTGAACCTGGCTGCCGCCGCCGCCGTGGGAGCACATTTTGGCGTGCCTACGGCCGATATTGCGGCAGCCCTGGCTGGCTACGCCCCCGATAATAACCGCTCCCAGCTGGTGCGCACCGCCCACAACGAGCTGGTGCTGGACGCCTACAACGCCAACCCCTCGTCGATGGCGGCGGCCCTGGCCAGCTTTGCCGGCCGCCCCGGCAGCGCCGCCAGCAAAATGGTTATCCTGGGCGACATGTTCGAGCTGGGTACCGAAAGCCACGCCGAGCACCACGCCATTGGCGAGCAGCTCGCCGGCTACGGGTTCGGCTCGGTAGTGCTGTGTGGCCCCGAAATGGCGGCCGCCCGCCGGCCCGGGTTTCATCATTTTCCGACCAAAGCGGAAGCGGCCGCCTGGCTGCAGCACAACACGCCCGCGGGACAGCAGATTCTGGTGAAAGGCTCCCGCGGCATGGGTCTGGAAACGCTGGTAGAGCTGCTGTAGCTAGAACCACGGATTCGCGCGGATTTTTCGGATTTTGTGTATGATTCAGCTGGTAATAAAAAAGCCTCGCAGTCTGCGAGGCTTTTTGCTTTATAACCTGTCATCCTGAGCACAGCGAAGGCCCTTCTCACGCCAGAAAAAGGGGCTCGGTACTAACGCAGCCGTGAGAAGGTCCTTCGCTGTGCTCAGGATGACAAACAGATTGTCTTAATCGTCCACAAAATCTGTGAAATCCGAAAAATCCGCGCGAATCCGTGGTTCCTTTTCGTGGTTCTCCCTCGGAACTAAAACGGGCTTTCGAAGTCGCGCAGGAAGGGCAGTACTTCGTCTTTCTCGGAAACCACCGGCTCCTCCAGGCCCCAGCTAATGCCCAGCGTGGGGTCGTTCCAGCGCAGGCCACCTTCGGCGGAAGGCTGATAATAGTCGCTGCACTTGTAGATGAAGCGGGTGTTGTCGGCCAAGGTGAGGAAACCGTGGGCAAAGCCGACGGGCACGTACAGCATATTGCAGCGCTCCGCGTCCAGCTCCACGCTCAGGTGCTGCCCGTAGGTGGGCGAGTTGCGGCGCAAGTCCACCGTCACGTCCAGCACGCGGCCTGAGGCCACACGCAGGAGCTTGGCCTGGGCGTAGGGTGGGCGCTGGAAATGCAGGCCCCGCAACACTCCCCGCGACGAGAGGGACTGGTTATCCTGCACCCAGTCGCCTTCTATGCCGACCTCAGCAAAGCGCCGGGCATTAAACGATTCGAAAAAGGAACCGCGGGCGTCGGTAAACAGCCGCGGAGTTAGTTCGATTATGCCGGCCAGAGCGTGATACTTGATTTCCATGCGCAAGAAAGTGTAGGTCGCAAAGATGAGAAAAGGCCAAACAGGAAACGGCTTCAGGCCTTGCGGCGCGAGCCTATTTCCGCCACCACGCGCAGGTACTTTTCCAGTACAATCCGCTCGTCGAATTTCTCTTCGGCCAGCTGGCGGCTGGCGCGGCCCATTTCGGCCAGCTGCGCATCCGGCAGCCCCTGCACCTGCAGCATCTTCTCAGCCAGGTCGGCGCCGTTGCGCACTTCGCAGAGGAACCCGTTGACGCCGTCCTCCACGGTTTCGCGGCAGCCCGGCACATCCGTCGTGACGATGGGCTTGCCCATAGCGGCGGCTTCGAGCAGGGTTTTGGGCGTGCCCTCGCGGTAGGAAGGCAGCACCACGCAGTCGGCCTGGGCAATGTGGGCAGCTACGTTGTCGGAAGTGCCCAGGTACTCCACGTTGCCAGCCTGCAGCCACTGCTCAAATACGGCCCGCTTCACGCCCACTCCCCCGCTCTCATCGATGCCCCCAAGCAGCTGAATGCGGGTGCCGGGCATGGCCTCCCGCACCCGGCGGGCGGCTTCGAAATACTCTTCCACGCCCTTTTCGTAGAGCACCCGCGCAATCATCAGGAAGGTGAAGGGCTGCTGACGCTGGAATACGGGGGCCGGCTGAAACTTCCGGGTATCGATGCCGGAACCGGGCAGCAGGTCGGTGATGCGGGCCTGCACGAGGCCGTGCTGCAGGAACAGCTGCCGGTCGTCATCGTTCTGGAAAAATACGCGGTGCGGGTAGCGGAAGGCAAAGCGGTACAAGCCCAGGGCTACCTTGCTCACCAGGTTTTTCACGATAAATACCGTGCCCAGCCCCGAGACGTTGTTGACGCTGGGAATACCGGCCAGCCGGGCAGCCAGGGTGCCGTAGATGTTGGGCTTGATGGTGTACTGCAGCACCACATCGGGCTTCTCGCGGCGGTATACCTGGTAGAACTGCCGCGTAAGCAGGGCATCCTTTACGGGATTGGTGCCCTTGTTTTCCATCAGAATGGGCACGTAGCGGCAGCCCAGCTCGGTTTCCAGGCGCGCCGAATAATCGTCGGGCGGAGCTATGGCCAGCACTTCGTGGCCTGCGGCCTGCAGGGCTTTTACCAGGCTACGACGGAAATTCCAGATATTCCAGGAGGTGTTGATAACAATAGCGACGCGCATGCAGCAAAGGAAAGTTCGGACGGCAAAGGTAGGCGTTGGCGGCGGGCTGCCCGGCCTTGCCGCATTGTTTCGGTTACTTTGCGCCGCCTTACGTTGTTTCCCGTCATGATGATTCTCTTCTCCCGCACTTCCTGGCTGCTGCTTTTGAGCATGGGGCTGCTGGGCGCCTGCCAGGGGCAGGAGCCGGGCTACCAGACGTCCACCGATACCACGGCGGCTGTTATGCCGCCCGGCAAGGCTTTATTTGAGCAGAACTGCGCGCTCTGCCACGGCTCCGACGGCAAACGCGGCTTGAATGGGGCCCACGACCTCACCAAAAGCAACCTGAATCAGGCCGGACGCGTGTACATGGTGACGAACGGGCTCGGCAACATGCCTGCCTTTAAAAATCAGCTTAGCCCAGAGCAGATTGAGCAGGTAGCAGCCTACTCACTTACCCTGCAGTAACTCTGCTCCGGCAGCCGCCCTGTCCTCGTTCGTAGTACCCGCTCACCTCTTTCCCTAAACCCTCCCGCACGCATATGGCCAATAAACCCGCCTCCAAACGTCGCCAAAATAGCACCCGCCACCCCGGCGCTGTAGATACTGCCAAAGGCCGCGCCGGCCGTATTCTGGCCCAGGGCAATAAAGACGCCACCTACGAAACCGCCCAGCAGCAGGAAACGGCCGTGCTGGTGGCCGTGCCCGACAAGCGCCAAGCCGATGCCCTCACTCAGGAATACCTCGATGAGCTGGCCTTTCTCACCGAAACCGCCGGTGCCGTCGTGACCAAGCGCTTCGTGCAGCGCCTCGAAAAGCCCGATATCCGCACGTTTGTAGGCGAAGGCAAGCTCGAGGAAATCAAGGCCTACGTGCAGCACAGCGGGGCCAGCATGGTTATTTTCGATGATGACCTCTCGCCCTCCCAGCTCCGCAACCTGGAAGCCGAGCTGCAGGTGAAAATCGTGGACCGCTCCCTGCTCATCATTGACATTTTCGCCAGCCGGGCCAAGTCGGCCACGGCCCGCACGCAGGTGGAGCTGGCCCAGTACCAGTACCTGCTGCCCCGCCTCACCGGCCTCTGGACGCACTTGGACAAGCAGCGCGGGGGCGGCGTCAGCCAGCGGGGCCCGGGGGAAACGGAAATTGAAACTGACCGTCGGGTAGTGCGGGAGCGAATTGACTTCCTGAAAGAACGCCTCAAGGAGCTGGACAAGCAAAGCCAGACCCAGCGCAAGTCGCGCACGGGCATTGTGCGGGTGGCCCTGGTGGGCTACACCAACGTGGGCAAGAGCACCCTCATGAACCTGCTGAGCCGCGCCGACGTGTTTGCCGAAAACAAGCTCTTCGCCACCGTCGACTCCACCGTGCGCAAAGTGGTGCTGGAGAACACGCCCTTCCTGCTTTCCGATACCGTTGGGTTTATCCGCAAGCTGCCCACCCGGCTGATTGAAAGCTTCAAAAGCACACTGGACGAAATTCGGGAAGCCGACCTGCTGGTGCACGTGGTGGACATTGCCCACCCGGCCTTCGAAGACCACATTGCCGTCGTCAACGACACACTCAAGGACATTGGCGCGGCCGATAAGCCCATGCTGCTCGTCTTCAACAAAATTGACCAGTACAACACCGAAGCCAGCACCGAGCCGCACGAGGGCTTTGAGGGCATGAACCCCGACGAAGACCACGTGCCCCGGCCCACGCTGGAGCAGCTGCAGGCAACCTACATGGCTAAGCTTCACGACCCGGTTATCTTCATTTCGGCCAAGGAGCGCACCAATATCGATGAGCTGCGGGCCCTGCTGGTGCGCCACATCAGCGCCCTGCATGCCCAGCGGTTTCCGGGCCAGACCGGGGCGGCCTGGGAAGACGAGCAATAGCCGAGCTTACCCGAAATGCGAAAATTCGCTTTTTGTTAGCCCCCCGTATTTTTATCGGCGGGAATTTGCGTTCTTAGCGGCCCCGTTGTTGCAGCACGGGGTTTATTGCCTCCCTATTCCACAGCTCACTCACCCAGAAAAGACCCGCCTCCACGCGGGTCTTTTTATTTTCGGGGCATTCTTTCGCCGGGGAGAAAACCATTTGCCAAGGCCAACAGTAAAGAAGCGCGACACGCCTCCCTGCTGCTTATGAAAACCTTGTACCTGATGCGCCACGCGAAGTCCAGCTGGAGCTTCGACGACCTTTCCGACCACGACCGGCCCCTGAACGACCGGGGCCGCGACGATGCCCCCACTATGGGCCGGGCCCTGGCCGGGCGCCAGATTCAGCTGGATCTGCTCATTAGCAGTACGGCGGTACGGGCCCTGAGCACGGCGGCCCTGGTAGCCAAGGAAGTGCAGTACCCTCACGAGAAAATTCAGGTGGAGGAGCTCATCTACCGCGCCGACCCGCTGGGACTGCTGGCCATTGTACGCGCCTTTCCCGATGAGGCGGAGTCGGCATTGCTGGTGGGGCACAACAACACCATCACGGACTTTGCCAACCTGCTTTCCCCGAGCCCCATTCCGGAAATGCCCACGGCGGCCGTCGTGTGCCTGAAGTTCAGCATCGACCGGTGGCAGGACCTCGACCGCACCAACGCCGAGTACTACTTCTTCGACGCGCCCAAAAACCACAAGGGCTAACCTAGCCCGCCACATTTCGCTTTTTATGAGTGACCAGCCTACTTCCACTTTGCCCCGGTTTCAGGACCGGGAGCTGAGCTGGCTTTCGTTTAATCACCGCGTACTGCAGGAGGCTCAGAATCCCGAGGTACCCCTGCTGGAGCGGCTGAAGTTCCTGGCCATTTTTTCGTCTAACCTGGATGAGTACTTCAAGGTGCGCGTGGCCACCATCCGCCGCCTGCTGAAGCTGAAAAAGAAAACCCTGGCCAAGCTGGGCGAAGACCCGGCCCGGCAACTCAAGCACGTGCTGGCCGAAGTCGGCCGCCAGCAGCAGGAGTTTGGCGACACGTTCCGCAACCAGATTCTGCCGGAGCTGCGCGCCCAGCACATCCACCTGATCAACGAGCACGACCTTTCGGACGAGCAGCGCCAGTGGGCCCAGCAGTACTTCCGCGACCATGTGCAGGACCTGCTTTCCCCCATCATCCTCGACGACACCCTGCACCACCTGTTCCTGAAAGATCAGACCGTGTACCTGACCTTTTTCCTCACGCAGCCCCTGCAGAAAAAGAAGGGCGAGGACGACGAGCGGGTACTGGTGATGGAATTGCCCACCAAGCGCCACGGGGGCCGGTTCGTGCGCCTGCCCGACCAGGGCGAGGAACGCTACGTGATGTTTCTGGACGACATTATCCGGTGCTGCGCCCAGGGGCTGTTTCCCCGCTTCGGCCGCGTCCAGGTGCACGCCATCAAGATTTCCCGGGATGCTGAGCTGGATATTCAGGAGGAGGTGTCGGGCAACCTGCTGGCCAAAATCAAGAGCAGCCTGCAGAAGCGCGAAACCGGCTACCCCGCCCGCCTGCTCTTCGACCCGGCCATGCCCCGCGAGGTGCTGCGGGCCGTGCAGCAAAAAACCAACATCGACGCCAGTGAGCTGGTAGAAGGCAGCCGCTACCACAACTTCCGCGACTTCTTCGGCTTTCCCGACCTGGGCCTGACGCAGCTGAAATATGTGCCCCAGCCCCCGCTAAAGCATCCTACCCTGCCGCGCACTGGCTCCTTTCTAGCTGCTATTGCTCAGCAGGACCACCTGTTGCACTTTCCCTACCAGAGCTACGACCTAGTGCTGCGCCTGCTGCGCGAAGCCGCTCAGGATCCGGCCGTGTCTGCCATCAGCATTACGCTGTACCGGGTGGCCGAAAAGAGTGAAGTAGCCAAGGCCCTGCTCAAGGCCGTGAAAAACGGTAAGCAGGTGACGGTGGTCGTGGAGCTGAAGGCCCGCTTCGATGAAGAATCGAACATCAAGTGGGCCGAGAAGCTGCAGCGCGCTGGCGCCAACGTCATTTACGGGGTGCCGGAATTGAAAGTGCACAGCAAGCTGGTGCTCATTACCCGGGTAGAAGAGGGCCGCTCCCGCCAGTACGCCATGCTCAGCACCGGCAACTTCAACGAGGTGACCAGCGAAATCTACGCCGACCACGCCCTGCTGACCGCCGATGAGCGACTCACCCACGAAGTTGGGCGCGTGTTCCGCTTTTTCGTGGACCGGGTGCCGCAAACCGGGTTCGAGCATTTGCTGGTAGCCCCCTTCGAACTGCGCGAAAAGCTGGTAGCTCTCATCGACGAAGAAATCCGCCAGGCCCAGGCCGGCAAGGATGCCTACATCATTCTCAAGCTAAACGCCCTGCAGGACGAGAGCATGATTCAGCGCCTCTACGATGCCAGCCAGGCTGGCGTGCGGGTGGAGCTGCTGATTCGGGGCATTTCGTGCGCGGTGCCGCAGGTGCCAGGGCAAAGCGAGAACCTGCAGCAGCGGGGCCTCGTGGACCGCTACCTGGAGCACGCCCGCGTGTACGTGTTCGGCAACGGCGGCGAGGAAAAGGTGTATGTGGCCTCCGCCGACTGGATGGTGCGCAACCTCGACCGGCGCGTGGAAGTGGCCTTCCCCCTCTACGACCCCGCCGTGCGCCAGGAAGTGCGCGACCTGCTGGACCTGCAGCGCCAGGACAACGTGAAGTCCCGCGACTTCCATAACCACTTCATTGGCCAGGATGACGCCGCCGCGCCCCGCATACAGGCGCAAACGGCTACCTACGCCTACCTGAAGAAGCGAAGCACTCGCCGATAGCCGGTCCTCGCTTTCACGCAACCGCCTCGCCGACAATGTGTCGGCGGGGCGGTTGCGTAGTAGGGCAATACAGTTGGGCTTACTTGTTGAGGGTCTTTTTCAAGAACTTGCGCGGGGGCACGATGAACAGCTCCAGGCTGGCGTAGGGGGCGCTGGCCAGCTTGGAGTCAATGATTTTGCGCCGGTCATTGTTGCTGCGGTCAAAAGCGTCGAAGGCGTAGTTGTAGCGGTAGCCGCCTTCTACCCCAAACCAGAGGAAGTCGTAGATTTCCCGCTCCCAGCGCAGGCGGCCGCGCACTTCCGTTTCGCGCAGCTCCAGGGTGCGCAGCTGCTGGCCTTCTGCGTTGGTGATAGGCTCGCGCAGCTTGATGTTGTAGCTCAGACCATCCACGGAGTAGCCCGCAAAAAGCAGGGACCGGTCGGAGAGGTTGCGGCGCACCGTCACGCGGGCCGGGAACAGGGCTTCCACGCCCCATTTATCGTTGAAGGTGCGGTTGTAGAGCAGGGCCGGGTAGATGCTTTGCCGTCCGAAGGTATAGCCGAGCTGCAGGCCCAGGCCCCAGGAAAACTGCGGGCTGCGCTTCCAGCCGTACACAAATTCCGAGGATACTTTCAGGTAATCCTTGATGCCCAGCTCCGAGGATGTGTAGTCGCCGTTCAGCTCACCCTTCACCCGAAACAAATACCAGTTCACGGTATTCACGGGCCGGATAACGGCCAGCTGGGCGCCTAGTACCTTCAGGCCTTTGTCTTCGATATTCTGGTAAAACTGATAGTTGGCCGGGGGCGCAAACTGGAACTCTTCCCGCTCATAGTTGATGCCCACCACCACCTTCAGATGCGGGTGGTTGAGCAGTGGAACGTAGCCCTTGATAATGAGCCGGGCATTTTTGGTGGCCTCGCCTTTGTAGTCTGTAACCGTGCCTACTTTGCTGTCAGACGACACGTTGAAGCGCGGCATCCGCTCGTAGTGAAACACCAGGCCTTTGCTGGGGCCCATGCCTACCACTG
The DNA here is from genome assembly GCF_008271285.1 of Hymenobacter lutimineralis. Taxonomy (NCBI): domain Bacteria; kingdom Pseudomonadati; phylum Bacteroidota; class Cytophagia; order Cytophagales; family Hymenobacteraceae; genus Hymenobacter; species Hymenobacter lutimineralis. The sequence goes on from NZ_VTHL01000003.1 coordinate 185,136, forward strand.
AGGGCGTGGCAAATTCTTGGTCGCGGCCTACCTGGTCGGCCGCCGCTGTATCGGTACTAGCTGGGGCCGGAGGTGGGTATACCTGCGCTTCAGCCTGTGAGCCAGCAACCAGCAGCGTAACCGTGAGGAGCGGAAGTAATACCTGCTGAGGCTTAAACAACGTGGTGGAAAGCAAAGCCATAGTGCGTGAGAAAGTAAAGCCGAGAAAGGCGAGCCGACGAGTAGCGGGGTGTACGAGGAAGCCGAAGCGGCGGGCGTTAGAACAGGAAATCAAACCCCACAAAAACCAGGTTTTCCTCGCCCACGGAGTAGGTAGCATTGATGACAGCCTGCTTGAGCACGTCTACCCACACCCCACCGCCTACGGCCGTGTGGAAGGCTTTCAGGCCGGTGCGCTCATCCTGGGTGCTATACACGCGGGCCGCATCGGCCAGGCCCAGAATGCCGAACTTGCCAGGCACCAGGTACGCGTTGAAAGTGAACAGCTGCACGCGCACTTCCCCGTTGGCATACACCGACGAGCGGCCAGCGTAGCGGGTGCGCCGGTAGCCGCGCAGGTTGGTAGTACCCCCCAGGGTGTTGGCCTGGTAGAAGCGGTAGTCGCCCAGGTTGCGGTTGGCCCCGATGCGGCCGGCCCAAGTGAGCTGGAAGGGGAAGTTGGGCGAAAGGTAAAAGCGCACTTCCGAGGCCAGGCGGCCGTACTGGAGCTTTTCGCCGTTGAGCTGGCGGTTGTACTCCGCCGAGTTGTACCAGCGCAGCCCGATGCGCGGGTTCTTGGGCGAGGAGCTGGCATCAAGGTTCAGGTAGGCCTTGCCCCCGAGGTAGCGGTTGTTCTGGAAGTCGGAAGGCCGGATGCCCGACGCCGCGCCGGTGTAGCCTGCGTCGATGCCGTTCTGAATTTCCTGGCCCAGGTCTTCCCGGCTAATGCGCCACTGGTCGTACTGCGGGCCAAAGCCGAACTTCAGGAAGCTGAAGACGTCTTTCTCCAGCATCGGCGCGAAGTTGAAGCGTGAGAAGCGGATGCGGTAGGTTTCGTTGATGTCGCGGTTGGTGATGCGCTCATCGTCGGAATCAAGTAGCACGTTGCGGGTGTCATTGCCCTTGCCGAAGTAGTTGTACAGCAGCTGGGGGCCGTAGAGCTGGCTGGTAATGCGCAGATCCAAGTCGCTAAATACATCGGTGAAGGTGCCGGTGTAGCGCACGTTGTAGGCCTGGCGGCTAGGCGCATAGTTAGCAGCCAAAGTTTGCTCCGTGGCGAAAGGCTCCCGCCGGAAACCATAGGTGCGGTAGGTAGCGCCGCCACCCACAAACAGGCCGTCGTCAATGTTGTAGCCGAAGTACAGGGCCGGACCAAAATAAGGCAGCTTGTAGTCTTTGCGGTCGGCGCGGCTGGGGTGGTCGTAGCGGCTTACCTCGGTGCCGGGCTCCAAGCGCAGGCGGGCTTCCTTGCCCACGTTGATGACGTTGCTGGTATCGGCGTCGTAGATCTGCGTTTTGTGGCGCAGGCCGCCTACCCGGGAGTTATCGGTGATGGAGTCGCGCTCAATACCGCCGATGATACGCACCACGGGCCCGCCTTTCGACTCACCCGTGACGCGGTACACATCGTTGCCGGCAAAGCCGTAGATGCGGATGTCCTTGGTCACATCGCCATCGAAGGTCTTATCGAAGAGCTGCTTGCTCCGTTCCCCTTCCTTGTTGATTTTGGTAACCGTGACGCGGGTTTTATTGCCGGGCAGGCGCTGCACCTCAAACTGCTCCCGCTTATCAGAGCCTTTCACTTCCACCACTTTGTCCAGCACCTCGTAGTAGTCGGCGGCCAGCTGGGGCAGCAGGTCGCGGCGGCTCTTGAGCTTGGCGGCAATTTCGGGGCCGTGCAGGCGGTAGATCTGGGGCGCCCAGTTGTCGCGCAGCGCCGAGTCGATAACGGCGTCGGTGAGGCTGGCTTTCATTTCCTGGGCAATCTTTACCCAGTCTTCCTTGCTCACTGAGGCCAGGAAGGTCCGGTCGTTGGCCAGAGCGGTCAGGTTAAGGCCTTTGTAGTCGGCGTAGTCCTTGCCGAAGTTCTGGAAGTTGCGGATGGCCCACTTGCGCGAAGCCAGGTAGGGCAGCAGCCCGTCGCCCTTGAAGAAAGCCACGTCGCGGTCTTCGGGCACGGCCGTGAATTTCCGGTCCCCGTCCTTGTCCTTGCGCTCAGCCCAGCGCCACTGGTCTTCGTGCCGGTCCCAGTCGCCAATCCACATATCGAAGAGGCGGGAACGGGCAAAGGCTTTTTCGTTGACGCGGTTGTCGTTGTCATCGCGCAGGCGCTCCAGCACTTTGTCGGTGCCTACCAGGTTGGTGGCGTTGCCCAGGCTTTCCACGTTGCTTTGGTCGTCCTTGGCATCTTCCTCAATAGCGGCCGGGATGTCGGCAAAGCGGTCCACGTACGGCCCCAGGAGCGGGTCGCGGGGGATGTAGACGGGCGTGGGGTTGGTGTGCAGGATGCCCGCGGCCGTAGCCAGCGGGGGAATCACAAAGGAAGCGTACGGGTGCTGGGCCGAAATCTGGTCCTGCAGAATGTCCTTGGCGGCGGTTTCGCGCAGGGCCTCGGGCAGCACGGCGGCGGGGTCTTTGTTGAGGCTGCGTAGGGTATAGAGGCGGCCTTCCTCGTTGCGCACTTTCAGGGAAGCCGTTTGCTTGCCCCCGCCGGTTTTGTAGGGGGTGAGGCCGCCCCGCTCGGTGGCCAGGTCCAGCACCGGAAACTCTACGGGCGTGGCCCACTCCTGCCGGTAATGCTCCCCGAACAGGGCTTTGTGGAAGCCGCCGCGCTTGGCGTATCGGGGGTTCACGGCCAGGGTTTTGGTGCTGTCGCCGAAGCTAGGACGGTTTACTTTGCCCGCATCGGCGAGGCTGTCGACCACGGCCGTTTGCTGGGCGTACATGGGCGTGCGGAAGACCAGGCGGCCTTTCTCGCCTTTGTCTTCGGGCACGTAGTACTCCACCCACACCTCGCCGTTGTTGTAGTAGTTCACGCGGGCAAAGCCTTTTTCCTTGTCGGAGAAGAGGGCGTCGCCCCCGTCGCCGGGCTTCACGTGCTGGGTTTTGCAGCCCGAGCCGCTGACAATGTGGCTCAGGTTGCCTTCCTTGAAGTACTGAATGTTGTGCTCGTGCCCGGCGGCGTACACCACGTTGGGGTATTTATTGAAGATATCCATCAACCCCTTCTTATACTGCTGGTAGAGTGGGTGCGGAATGTCCTGGCTGACCCCGCCGTACTTGCGCGCGAAGGGGTAGATGCTGCCAATGATAGGTAGGGGCACAAACGCGTACTTGTACACGATGCTGAGTGGGAAGAAGTGGTCGGCCAGGGTGAAGTAGCCCCCGTGGATGCCATCGGAGTACAGCGGGTGGTGCGCCACCACCATGATGTTCTTGCCCGCATTGCGCCGAATCACGTCTTCGAGCTGGGAGAAGAAGTCGGTTTCGTCTTCTACCCCGCAGCCGCTGTTGCTGCCGTAGGGCCGCTCGTTGGTTTGCAGAAACCACTGCGAGTTGATGGCAATCAGCACGATGTCGTCCTGCAGGCGCACCTCAAACGGGCCGGGGCAGGCGTCGCGGGGGATGAAAAAGTCGCCAGTGTAGGCAAAGGCCGCCGAGTCTTTCTGCATGAAGTCCTCCACAAACTGCTGCTCGCGGTTTACTTGTTCTACGCTGCCTTTCAGGCCCTGCTTCCAGTCGTGGTTGCCGGGAATCATGTACTTCTCGCCGGCGTAGTTGCGCATGGTGTTGAGCTGCGCGATGATGCGCTTCTCCGACGTTTTGCGGTCCAGGGCCTTGGTTTCGGGCATTCCGTACTCGTAGATATTGTCGCCGAGGAACACCGTGGTGCTGCGGGCGCCTGCCTGCAGAATCTGACGCCGCAGAAAGTTCAGGGAAGGCTCGCCCACTGAGTCGAGGGCGGGGGCACCCACGTCCCCGATCAGAAACACGGAATAGCGGATGCGCGACGTGTCGGGTGGCGTCTGCTGCTCCCAGTTTTTGCCGGCTCCCCGGTAGTTGGGCCGCGTAGGATGGGGCGTTTGGGTTTTCTGAGCCCAGGCCGACGACGCGCTACCCACAAGCAGCAGCGCCAGACCACAAAAGGCGGAAAGTATTCTCATAAACAAAAGATGATGCGTCGGGCAGCAAACAGCCGGCGTGGGGCAAGCGCTACGCGCCTTTCTGACAGGATACGGCCCCGGCAGTTCCAACGTTGATGGCTGTGGGCTGCCGTACGCAAAGCAGGGCCCTACGGTTGGGCTGCCGAGCTTACAACCTGCCCGCCCGATTCGCGTTGTAGGGCGGGAAGAACGGCCCGTTGCCCGGGCCGCAGCTCCCCGCTATCTTCGCCCTTCCCGCCTCACTTATGGAAGCTCCCAATACTCTCCCGGTTAAAAAGCCTAAGTCAGAAATTGTCAAGCAGGCCAAAGCCTACGTGGAAGCCCTGCTCGAAGAAAAGCTTCCCAAGCAGCTGGTGTACCACTCGCCGCGCCACACCCGCACCGTTGCCAAGGAAGCTACGGCCCTGGGCGAAGCGGCGGGCGTTGCGGCCCCGGACCTGGAGGCCCTGCAGCTGGCCGCCTGGTTTCACGATACGGGCTACATAGAAGTGTACGACGGGCACGAGTTTCGCAGCATGGAGCTGGCCGAGCAGTGGCTGCAGCAGCAGCAGTACCCTGCCGACCGGATTGCCCTCGTCAAAGACCTCATCAAAGCCACCCACCGCGACGAGCAGCCCACAACCGAGCTACAGCAGCTGATGGTGGATGCCGACATGAGCAGCATGGGCCGGGAGGAGTTCTTCGGCAACGCCGAACTGCTGCGCACCGAGTGGGAAACAACCCAAGGCAAAACCTACTCCAACCCCGACTGGGCCGAGTACCAGCTGGACTTTCTGTCGTCGGCGCAGTTTTACTCCGAGGCAGGCAAGGAGCGGTACCGCAAGCAGTTCAAGGCCAACATCAAGGAGCAGCGGGAGCTACTCAAGAAGATGGAAAAAAAGGCCAAGAAGAAGGAGGAGCAGCAGGTTGAGAACTTCGCCGAGGGCAAGCGCGGCGTCGAAACGATGTTTCGGGCCACCTACGGGCAGCACATTCAGCTCTCCGGCATGGCCGATCAGAAGGCCAACATGATGATCAGCCTGAACACGGTGATGCTGTCGGTTATCATCACGTACCTGGGCGCCAAGACCTCCCAGGTGGGCCCGGCCTTCACCAAAAACCCTATTCTGGCTATTCCCATGGGCTTGCTGGTGGCTACGGCCCTGGGCTCGGTGGTGACGGCCATTCTCTCGGCCCAGCCCGATGTGACTAGCTTTAAGTGGCTGCGCCGCTCCCCCCAGATTGCCACCAACCGCCGCGTGAACCTGCTGTTCTTCGGCAATTTCACCACGCTTTCCCTCGACAACTTTCAGGCGGGGATGCACGAGTTGATGCGCGACAAAGACCTGCTGTACACCAACATGATAACCGATATTTATTACCTGGGGGAAGTACTCTCGCGCAAATACCGGTTGCTGCGCATCAGCTACACCATCTTCATGGTCGGGCTTATTCTCACGGCCATATCCTTCGGTATCGTGCTGCTCTACAAAATGTAATTGAGCAGTCCGCCAAACGCCACGGCCGGCTTCCTGCGCAGGAGGCCGGCCGTGGCATTAGATGCGGGGCTTTGTGCGGTTAGGCGGCGTGGGCCCGGGGCCCGGGCGCGTGAGTTGGCGGCACAGGGCCGCCAACGCATGCACCGACGCCCCCAAAAACCGGTGCAGGCGCCGAAGCTGCCCAAAGCGCACCAAACGGCTGGTGGCAGCTACGTGGCCGTACCGGAATTCCAGGGTCAGGAGGCAGGCTTTATCGGATATTTCTTCCAGAAAGAAGAAAAGCAGAGAGTTGGGAAACATGCGGAAGTGGGCAATCTTCTCCACGTACTCCAGTCGCTCGGCCCCCACAAAGTGCTGCACGGCCTGAAAGTCTACCTGCCCGCGGTTCAGGCCCACGTTGTAGGTGCTGCCCAGGCGGTTGCTTTTGCTCACGTCGTACCGCACGCTGTGCGTCCCCTGCAGCCAGTTGGGTCGCAGCCGCAGGTTGCTTACCACGCGCAGTGCGTAGGCCGCCGATACGGGCAGCACCCGCCGTACCTGCACAGCATTGCTGCGCCCGGGCTCTGCTCCTTGTAACAACAGACGCAAAGGTGTGAGGTGGGCGTACTGGTAGTGAATGTCGCCCAGGTACTGGTAGTTGGTAACGCCAGCCAGCAGCCGCGTCCAGGGAAAGGCCGCACGGATGGCGGCGGCACGCTGCGTAGCGAGATACTCGGCCGACAGCAGCACGTATTCACTGCCTACCACGTCGTTTTTGAGCAGGCGGTGCACCACTATCACGTCGCGGCCCATGAGCTTGGTATGCTCCCGGATGCGGGCCACGTGTACCGGCCCGTAGTGCACAATGATTTTGAGTGTGAGGGCATGCTCCCGCACCACGGCCGCCAGCGCCGAATCCGTGTCGCGCTCAATAATGCGCAGGTAGTTCTGGAAGTCGAGGAACACGCGGCGGCACTGGCTGGCCAGCTCGGCAATGGTGGGCGGTGGCCCCAGGCGGTAGAACAAGATGGCGTCGCCCTGGATTTCGTTTACCTGCATGTTCAGCACGTTGGCTTCGATGAGAATTTCCAGCAGGTCGGCAATCAGCCAAGGGGCCTGGTTGTTGCCGGATTCTTCGATAAACCGGGTAAAACCACTGATATCGGGGATGAAAAGCAAGGCAGGCTGGGCCGCCGTTTCCGGCACGGCAGTGCGGGTGCGTTGGCCGGCCAGTCGTCGGGCAGTGCGTAGTTCATCAAGCAAGCCCATAGAAAAGGAAATCGGGAGGGGAAGGCAGAAATATGGGCCTATACGGCGGGGGGGCTTCGGCAGGTTTGGGTTCCACTTTACTTTCCGGTTACTTTGCAAACGGCGCGTAGCTTGGCCCCGTAGTTCAACGGATAGAATAGAAGTTTCCTAAACTTTTGATGTGGGTTCGATTCCCGCCGGGGCTACCACCATACTGAGCGCGACTCAGTTTATACGCCCTCAAAATGCTTTCAAAATATACTTGAAAGGGTTTTGAGGGTGTTTTTGGTTAGCGGCTCCCGGCGTTCTTTTTTGACTCTGGGCGCGAGTTCTGCCCCCAATCCTGCCCCCAAATCTGGTATCTGCCCCCATGAATACCTCCTATGAACGCAGGGCCGACCGTCCCGACGCCCAGGGCCGGTACACGATTCGGCTGGTTGTTACCTTTGACAATCAGCGCCTTAGACTCGCCACCAAGGAAAAATGCCGGGCGTCGGAGTGGAACGACAAGAGCGGCTGGTTCCGCAAGTCCTTTGGTGACCTGGACAACGCGACTTTACGACTCCAGGCACTGCGAAACCGCGTAGAAACGGCCTATAGCCAACTTCGCACGAAATACGGCACCGTCACGGCCGCCCAACTTAAGCTGGCTTTGGCGGTGGCGGCGGAGGCCCCTACACCCAAGCTGACTGACCTCTTCGGTGAGTACGTAGTGGCGATGCCGGGGCTGGGGTTTGCGGCTAATACGGTGCGGGCCTACCGATCAGTGCATAATACGCTGACAGAATGGATAGGGAGCCGGGAGGAGGCGCTGCTACTCTCCGATTTTGATATGACAGCCTATGAGGAACTCCTTGGGTGGCTGCGCTCGGTACGGGGACTGGCCGACAACTCGGTGGCGGGGTTTGTGAAGCGGTTGAAGCCCTTTCTGCTGTGGGCACGTGAAAGCCGGGGGCTGGTGCTGTCTTTGGAACTGTCGAAGCTCAAAGTAGAATGGGAGCAAGTGGAAAAGGTGTGGCTGTCGGTTGATGAGCTGGCGGCCGTGGCAGCGGCTATCCTGCCGGCCGGGCTGACGCGGGTTCGGGACGCCTTCTTGTTCTGTTGCTACACTGGCTTGCGTTACTCGGACCTGCACGACCTCCACTTGGGCAACGTGCACGACTGGCAAGGCAATAAGGTGCTACGGCTCATACAGACCAAGACGCGCACGGGCGTGAGCATCTACCTGACCCCGCCGGCCCTGGCGCTGCTGGCCAAGTACGAGGGTACTCGGGTTCGGCTGCTGCCGGTGATGACCAACCAGGTGATGAACCGGGCGCTGAAGCGGATTTGTCGGCTGGCGGGGTTGTCGGCGCTGGTAGAAGTGGTGGAAACGATGGGTGGACGGGTGCTGAAGCGGGCCGTGGAAAAATGGGAACTGGTGACGATGCACACGGCGCGCCACACGTTTGCTACCCAGTCGCTGATGCGGGGTATGCCGGTGGAGGTGCTGCAGAAGGTGCTGGGCCACGCCAACATCAAAACCACCCTGCTCTACGCGAAGATTATCGAGGACTTTCAGCACCAGACCATGCGGCGTATCTGGGAGGGCGGAAATACCCAGACCGACACGACGGCAGGGGACGCGGCGCCAGTCTGCGCGGTTTCACTGGCTAGTTAGGCTCGATATGCCCAGAGGCCGAAATACGTGCTTTGAATGCCAGCAGACGTGCATCCCATATCACACGAGCCAACAAGTGCAGAGCAAGTTCACCATCTGAAAGTAAGCAGGGAAGCTGAAAGTAAATTCATATAAATCCCTGGTAACTGCTCCCTACCCAGTACCCGGCCAACAAGCAGGGGAACAGGCTTTTCATAGGACCCAACTACCTGAAGTAGTGGGATAGTACTACGGGACTTCTTGGCCGTGAGGTGGCGGAAGCTCCAGGCTCAAATCGGCCCATACTACCAGTAGTTTTCGCTAGCTTACCACTAATGAAAAAACGCTACCTCCTGGTCCTGCTACTGACGGCGGCCTGTACGCAGAAATCTTCGGATGACTCCCCCGAGCCGCCGCAAACAACCGTGACCACCTTGGCCGGCGACGGAGAGGCAGGCTTAGTCGATGGCTCGGGACCAACGGCGCGCTTCGATTACTTGTGGGGTGCCACGCTGGATGCGCAGGGCAATGTGTACGTGGCGGATCATGGCAATGGCCGTATTCGGCGCATCACGCCCGCCGGGCAAGTGAGTACCTACGCGGACTTTGGGCGGCCAGCCAACTTTGCTGAGGGGCCGGTTGGTGTGGCCATGAGCCCGAAAGGAGTCCTGTATGTGAGCATGGAAGGCCAGGGGCCCCTGCTGCAGGTGAGTGCCAGCGGCGTAGTAAGTGATTTACCGGGCGAGGCCGCCAACACCTCCTTCCGCTACGTGCGCAGCCTGGCCACGGATGCCCAGGGAAACCTCTACGTGGCGGAGCTGCTGGGCGCTAAGATTGATAAAATTGACCCGGCGGGCAACGTTACGGTGCTAGCGGGTAGTGGTGTCGCGGACCACGTTGATGGGCTGGGCACACAAGCCCAGTTCTGGGGGCCCAGCGCCATAGCCGTGGATAAGCAGGGCACGGTGTATGTAGCCGACGGGAGCTGCATTCGGCGCATCACGCCGGCCGGGCAGGTAACGACCATTGCCGGCAGCAGCACCATCGGGGAGGCGGATGGTAATGGCACGGCTGCGCAGTTTGATACCATGTATGGCCTGACTGTTGACGCCAACGGTATCCTCTACTTGTCGGACCGCAGTACCGTGCGGCGGATTACGCCAGCTGGCGAAGTCACGACCCTGGCGGGCGGCCCGCTGGGCGGCCACGCTGACGGCCCGGCCAGCAGCGCGCTTTTTGGTGGGACCTGCGGCATCACGGGTGATCCTGCCACGGGGTTGTACGTGTGTGACTTTGGTAACTATGTGCGAAAGGTGGTAACGAAATAGCCCTGCAAATTAGCGTCTATGAGCTTCAAAGCGCTGGTGTTCCCCCTAGCCGAAACCATGCATCAGTTGGAGGAGATGAATGGTAGCCACCACGAAACCCTAACGCGCGGGGCTGTTGCAGCACCGAGGTTCGGCTACGGTGCCCTATTTGGCACCAGGCGGTAAAGAGGCAGCTTGCTTTCGGCTGGTTGAACGCCCGCACCCCAGTTACCGCCAAGGTGGGCAGGCATTGCCTGACCCGGTACTTTCTTTTACGCTTGGGCTCGTGAGCCGGCTGGAATACCTGGGCTGTCGGGTTAGGCCACCTGCAGCTCTTCTTCGCGGTAGCAGTCCCAGAAGCCGTCGTTGAGGCGGTAGACGTTTACGCGCTGCACCCAGCCGGTTTCGGGGCTACGCTCTTTAAGCTGCCCGCGCCATACAACGGTGTGCGGCTGAGCCTGGGTGGCCGGCTGCACGGGTTGGCCCAGGTCGTAGGCGAAGGTGTCGAGCTTCCGATGAACCGGCGGGGCCTGCTGCGTTGCACTGGGTGACGCATCGCAGGCTTCCTCGTGCCAAGCCAGTAAGTCGCCGCAGGTGGGGCACAGGGTCGCCTCGGCGTCGCTATCTTCTGGCAGATCGGCCTCGGGTATCTCGCCAGACAAGTCTGTTTCGGGGATGAGTTGGGCGTCCGTAACGGTAGTTGAGAGACGCGGCTTGCGAGTGGTTGCCATGGCTGATTTAGCTAAATGGGTCAGCTAAAATACAGCCTGCCAACTTTTTTAGCAAATCAGACTATAAATCCCGGGTTTGTACGGCGCACGTTCCACTGGTGCCGGAAGTGCCATCCAAGTAGCAGGCAGCTTCTGTTTTTCCGTTGACCAGGATGGCCGCGCTTACATAGGCATTGATGATCTGGCCTAGTCCCTGCATTTCCACCACTACCCTATCATTCTTTCCAAAATTGCCAAGCTCATAGGTTTTGGAAAAGGAAGTCAGGAAGATTTCCTCATAGCCTGGCCCGGCCCTTTCTTTGTCTTTGCCAGCTTCAACGTCATAGGTTGAAGTAACGACAGCACGTACTTTATCCACGTTATGGCCATAAACGACTACCTGAACACTGTATATCGGCTCGGCGGCCTCTTCCTCGTCATCGTCGCTACAGCCGGAAACGAGGGTCGCCAGGGGTAGCAGCAGAAATAGCAGGTAGGCAGATAGTCTTTTCATAGACCCTAAGCTACGGGAAAGCTCCTGGCATCTTCAGAACTTTACGCCAGTTCCTCCCTAGGCGGTAACCCTATTCTCTACGTGGATGACATGAACAAGCTCACCAGTACTTGGCTTGCGGTTTTGCTGCTGAGTTTTCTGCCGGCTAGCACCTATGCTTCGGGGAGTGTAGTAGAGGTATTCAACCGCCTGCTTTGGGACTTGCGGCCGCTCTTCCTGGGCGGGCTGGTGGGGATTGGGGTGTGCTGGGTGTTGTTCAGGATAATCAGCAGAAGCAGCAGCCAACAGCGGAAGTAACTGCCTACTTCTCATCCGCCCAATGACCAGACCGTGGCTAGCGGCCGGGGCAGCTAACGCACCACGGTGGATGCTATCGAGTCGGCCACGGGCACAACCCGCTGTCGGCCGTGGCATCTCCAGTTAGGAGCACCGTCGAGTCGCGGGTGGACTTGGGGCCAAGGAAGTAAGGCCAGCATACCCTGAAGAAAGCCTCTCCACACCGGAGGGGCTTTTTGTTGCCCGGGACTTCAGGGCTCCTGCTGCCTCTTACGCACTACTACTGGTGACTTAGCAGGCCGATATAAACCTACATCAAAATAGGCAATAAAGTATTTTTTGATGTAAATTATTTACATATTTGAGGCATGAATACACTCGAATTATCATTTTGGTGTATAGCTCTAGTACTTCCTTACCAGCTTGCTGCTCAGAACGAATGGGCGCGGGTAGTGCGGGTGGTGGATGGGGATACCTACGAACTGCGGGCTGGGGGCCGGAACGTGCGGGTGCGGCTGCTTGGCGCGGATGCGCCGGAGCTGAAGCAGCCGGGTGGCCTGCTGGCGGCGGATAGTGTGCGGCGCCTGCTACGGGGCCGGGCCATTCGGGTGCAGCGCGGTGGGGCCGACCTGTACGGCCGGCAGCTGGGGCGCCTGGGCGTGGAGCTGGCAGCAGGAGGGCCGGTGCTGGCGCTGGACAGCGTGCTGGTGGTGCGGGGCTGGGCCTGGGCCTACGACCCCAACCACACGGTGGCGGGGCGGGCGGCGCAGCAGCAACAGGCCCAGGCGGCCGGGCGCGGCCTGTGGCGCTGCGGCACCCTGGGGCCGGTGGAGCCAGCACGCTGGCGCCGCATGAACAAGCTAACGAAGCTGCGGAACTGGGTTAGCTGCCCCTGGTGACGCGAAACGGCAAGAAAGGCAGCACTTTTTTCACCTCTTACCTTTTTCACGCATGGCAACTATTTACAGCCCGCTGGGGGACATTTCCGGCTCGGTGGGCAACCTGACGTTCTCAAAGCGGAACGGGCAGAACGTGTTGGGGCAGAAAATTGCGACCAACACCAGTAACACCCCGGCCCAGCAGGAGACGCGGGCCAAATTCTCGCTGCTGTCTTCGCTCTACAAGCGGATGGCTGCGGCCGTACTCCTGGGTCTGAAAGCCTCGGGGGGTGCCTCGGGCTACAACCAGTTTATGGCTAACAACTTTGACTTCGTGAGCGTGGACGCGCAGATGAACGCCACGGCCGACTACACGAAGCTGGAGCTATCGGAAGGGGCCGTGCTGGAAGTGGCCGGTCTGAAAGGCGTGAAGGCCACGGCTGCGGCCGACACGGTGACTGTGAGCTGGACCAACAACACCAATGGCAACTCGGCCCTGGGCACGGACCTGGTGAACGTGGTGCTGGTGAAGAAAACCACCGGGGAGGTTATTATGAGCCTGGGGGCGAAAGCGCGCAGCGCCTCGCCCCTGGCCGTTCAGGATGCGCGCCTGGCGGGCGTGGCCACGGCTGATGTGCAGGTGCTGGCCTTCGCCCAGCGCGCCGACGGCAGCGACGCCAGCCCCACGACCCGTATTGTGGCCTCGGTGTCGTAAGCCGGCGGAGGCAGGAAAGCCCTGGGCCGTCTGGCCTGGGGCTTTTTTGTGTTTAACCGGGAACAGGCAGCGGGCGACACTTAGGGGAAACCTAGGAGGAGGCTAGGAGACACATAGGACCCGCCGCGTTGGCCGGACCAGTCCGGTCTATTGCATATTTTCAATTTTTCATTCTTTTCTTTTTTGCTGTATGGCAACGCTCACCCCTTACCAGAAACAATACCGGACGCGCATGAGGCGGGCCATTCGGATGCGGGCCACCGCTGACCGGCGCGCCCGGCGCTACGCGCAGCTGCTGGCCGATAGCATCGGGGACGCCGAGGATGCGGCTACGCAGATGAATGAGCTGAACGCTCTCTATGGTATAGATGTAAGTCCGTTTACGCTGCTTACGAAGGCCCTGCACGCCGACAGCGGGCAGGAGCGGCTGGTAGACCAACTGGCCCAGTACGCGCCGGGTGAGGAGGTATTGCTGTTCAATCAGGTGCCGGACGGCAACGGCGGGCAGCCGCTGCCGCCGAATCCGATTTTTGGCGAGTAGTACGGACTCGCATCAATAACCACGGCCCGACTCCTACGGTAGGAGTCGGGCCGTTGCGTTGGGGAGAGTAGTTGTCGCCCAACCTCGCCGCCGGTGCTGCTGCTGGAGCAACGCCAGGGCGGGCGGGGGTGGCCATGGCGGCTAAATCTCTACTACCTGCTTGCACTCCAACAGATGGGGCGGGCAGTCTTGGCGGGCCCACTTGTGCAGGCCCTGCGCATACTTCTCGGCGTAGGCCCTGAGCAGCCGACAATACTTTTTGCGGCCCTGCTCCATGCTGTGATTGTCGGCCGACAGCTCCACCAGCCAGATATCATGCGGGGCTTTCTTCTGGACGCCGATAAACAGGAAGCGGTCGGCCTGGAGTACGTCGGAGTAGAAAGCGGCTTGGCGGTCGTAGTCGTATTGCTCGATGGTGCCCACGAACTGGGCGTAGTCGCGGCAGCTAGTGGTTTTGAAATCGACTAGGACGCGGCGGCCCAGGCGGGGCGTAACCACGAGCAGGTCGGGACGGATTTTGACGGTGAGGCCGGTTTCCTCGTGCACGGCGGTATGGGTCAGCTCGGCGGTGCCGCGGTAGAGCAGGTCGCGGCAGTAGCGTTGGCGGCGCACGGCGGCGGCCAGCGTATCGAGCAACCGTAATTGCGCCGGTGGCAGCTCCTGGGGCGCGTGGTAGCGGTCGGGCTCCAGTACGGCTTCGTGGAAAGCGGAACCGAAGATGAGGGCCTGGGGGTTGCCGGTGCGCGTGAGGCCTAGCAACTCATTTTTGAGGTTACTCAGGTCGGTATTACTGACGAACGGGAGGGCGCGGTGGTCGGGCTGGGTGAGGCCGGGGTGAGTGGTGACAGAGTGAAACATGGGTTGGTAGGGCTTAGGAGCTCAGGAATTAGAAACAGCTATGGTTACCCAGGTGGCCCCCCACTCGCTTGATGCGCGACATCCTACTGCGGGTCGGGGGCCGGGAGGGTTAGGCAGTGACAGCAGCAGCTTCGGCGGCCGGGGCGGCTTCGAGCTGGGCAGGTTGTTGCTCGGCATGGTAGCGGGCGGGGAGGCGGTAGCCCTGGGTAATGCGGCGCTCCTCGGTACCGGTGAGGGTTTCCTCGCGGTAGAGGTCGAAATCCTGGGCAAACTCCTGACGGGCCTGCACCTCGGCCGGGTTGGCGGGCTGGTAGCTGAACTCCACGATGTAGTAGGTGGCGGGCTTCCCGTCCTTCTCGGTCTGCTTCTTGGTAGGCGTGCATGTCAGGACTACATCGGTCAGGTTCAGGTCGTCATAGAACAGCGCGGCGTTGAGCTTCTGCAGGTTTTCGACGCTGTAGCCGTGAAAGAGCACGGCGCACACGGCGCCGGACTCGTCCACGAAGAACAACTCGGCCCAGATCTTTTTTCCCATGTTCAGGATGCTGTCGGAGAAGATGCGCAGGGCCATCGGAATGAAGCTGATGGATTTGCCGAGTACCTTCTCGCCGCCGACGTTGAACACCCCGGCTTTGAGGTCGGCGCGGATTTGCTTGGGATGGCCGGGCAGATAGCGGAAGCGGCTAGTTTCGGCGACTTCGCCGGTATCCTCGTCCACGGTGGCGGTCAGGTAAGCGCGGGTGGGTATGGGGGCAGCGGCCGGGGCGGCGGGAGCTGCAACAGCAGCGGAAGCAGTGGCGGGTTGTTTTGCCATGGGGGTAGTTGGCTGGAAGAAAATGGTGGGGCCGCTTGTCGGCGCGGCCCCGGTGGCCGTTAGCGGAATTGTTTGTCGTGGCAAAGGATGGCGCGGCCTACAATGGAATCGACGCCGCGGGCGGCGGGCTGGTGATGGTACCACAGGTAGGTGGCCAGCAGATTCAGGTAGCAGGGAGTGCGGAACTTACCTTCGTCGTCGATGATGAGAATCAGCTCATCGGTGAGGCGTACCACGTCCACCGTGCGGCAGTCGAGCAGCTGGTATAGCTCAGTCAGCCGGAAGCTGCGGCCGTTGCGGGGGGTGATGGGTTGGGGCTCGGCGCTGTGCGGGTTGAGCAGATGAGGCTGGTAAGTGGTAGCGGGCATAGCAGCGGGCAGTAGTGGCCCGCGCCAACGGGGCGCGGGCCAGTGGCTGAATCAGTTGGCGGTGATGATGAGGCGGCCGGCTTCGACCTGTACCAGGGCGGTAGCGCCGGGCGCGAAGCCGGCGGCGGTGAGCCAATCCCCCTGCAGGCGCAGTGAGGAGGTGACGGCCAGCGTAGGGTGCAGGCGCTTGTAATGGGGGGCCACCTTGAGGCGGCGGGGCATAGTGGCGGGCATGATGGGGGAAGTAATGGCCCGCGCCAGCGCGGCGCGGGCCGGTGGCTGGATTATTTCAAGTCCCAGGGGTGCGGGTGGTACTCGGCGGAGGCGGGCGACAGGCCGTAGTGGTCGGCGGGGCGCAGGCGCACGGCGCGCACGGTGTAGTTGAGCGTATCGGCGGCCTCCTGGGCGGCTTCCTCGGTGGGGTAGCACGTGCCGGCCGGGTGGGCCTGCTGCTGGTAGCAGTGGCCGCCCTGGGGCTGCTCGCGCAACAGCCCCCACCCGCCGAAGGCACCGGCCGGGGCCGGGTGCCACGGGGCGCGGGGCGCCCACAAGGGGGCGCCGGCGCTGGTGTAGCAGACCAAGCCAGCGGCGGCCAGCTCCTGCAGCTCCTCCCCGCACTGCTCCCGGCCCATGCCGGCGCGCAGGGCAAGAAACGACAGGCCCACGGCGCGGCCGTGGTGGGCGCGGCACACACCCAGCAGACGGAGGGCTACAGCACCCAGCGGAGCGGCCGAAGCCGCCCCCGGTGCGGGAGCGGCCTGGGCGGTGAGTGAGGCACTACGCATGGCGCAGGGAGGCGCAACGGTGACGACGGGCGCGGCAGGCGAAGCCGGGGCGGGTGAGCTGCACCCCGCACAGGGCGGCGGCAGTGCGGGCAATGGCGCGCTGGGCGTGGTGGCGGCAGACCGGGACACCGGCAGCAGCGGCAGCGGCCACGGCGGCGGCTACCGCCTGGAATGGGCACGTACTGCAGAGCGGTGAGAGGAACACGGCCCCGCCACTGGTATAGGAAACCGTGTAGTAGGTGATAAGGTGGCCGCTGAACAGCTGGCAGGTGCTAATGGTGGCCTGCACAATAGAAGCCGGACCCGCCCAAGCGGCGGCGGCAAGCTGCGAGAACTGCAAAGGAGTAAGCATAGCCTGTAAGTGGTAGGCGTGGAGGGCGCGGCCGTGGCCTTTGGCAGCGCGGGCGCCGGGGGCCTCTCCCCCGACTTCTTACCAAATATACGCATTTTGATGTAAATATATACACTATAACAGGAAAATAATTACCCAAATTATACATCGAAAAAGGAATAGAATACATATATTACAGTATGAGAAAGATGCAAAACAACACCCTGAAACACACTGTGTATTGCGTGGCGGTAGTAGGCAGCCGCACCCTGACGAACTGCCCGGCCCTGCTGGCCTGCCTGGAGCAGCTGCACGAAGCCGGGCAGCTGGGGCAGCTGGTGAGCGGCGGGGCGGTGGGCGTGGATGCCCTGGCGGCGGCCTGGGCACGCGCCCATGGCGTGGACCTGGTGGAGCTGCGGCCGGACTACGCCCGCCACGGAGCCAGCGCGCCCCATGTGCGCAACGCTGAAATAGTGCGCCGGGCCGGGCTGGTGCTGGTGTGCTGGGACGGAGTGAGCCGGGGTGCCCTGAGCGCGGCCCGCGCTGCTGCACGGCTGGGCCGCCGCTGTGAGTGGCTGGTGGAGCCGGCACCCAGTGCGCGGCTGGTGGGTGGCCTGGGACTGTGAGGCCCGCCGCTGCCGGTGGTGGCCACTACTGCCGCTGCTGGTGCGGGCAGCTGAGCAGGTAACGCAAAACAGGCCCACCACGGCCCGCACCCCGCCGCCTCTACCTACCTGCCGCCCGCAGCCTGAACGTACAACCTGGGCCACGTCTGACGCTGGGGCGGCCCCTGGCGGGCGCGGCCGACCTGCCACCACTACCAGCCCGGGGGTCTGGGGGCCGCTCCCAGAAAAACAACCGCCCACAGGGCACTTTATGAGGCCCCGCCGCTGCAAGCCGCTCGGAGTCGCCGTAGCTGCTGGGCTGCTGGGCCGAGGCAAGCCAGAGCGGAGAGGAGGCTAAAAGGCCGCAGCAGTGAGGGGGAAAAAAGCCTGACACGCTCAGCGGCCGGGCGCGAAGCCCTACAGGTTGAAGCTGTGCTTTGGGAGTGGGGAGCCGCCAATGGCCGCAGCAAGCCGCCGCAGCTGCTTTTGCGGGTGGGAAGCGGCCAGGACGCCCGCTTGGGAGGTGGCGACCAGCGGAAGCCGGCAACCTTAGCTACGCTGACCTTCGGTTGCGGATAGGCGCCCTGAGCCGGTGCGGGGGGGCTGGCGTTTGGGGATAGGTGAGGATACGGTGGGCAGAGGCTGGCCGACCGGAGGGAGGCGGGCCGGGGCGGAGGGGTGCGGTAGCGGAGGCCGGGGCCTTTTTCTGGCCCTGGGCCGGAGCGTAGAACGATGGGCAGCTGCAGCAACAGGCAGAAGCTGGAGGATACGCTAAGGATGGGAAGGGCCGAGCGGGCGCGTCGCGGGGGCTACCGTTGGGGCTGGGTGTGTCGTCGGGCATCGGCCCGGCCGGGTGCGGAGCACCGGAGCGGAGACGGAGTCCTGGACAGCCTGGGCCGAAGGCAGCGCCCTGCAAAGTACAAATTCAAGAATACTCGACTCGTGAAACTGCATATTACATTTTGATGTAAATTCTGCAACTTTACGGACCAAAATTCTATCAAAATACACGATGAGCCGCACTACCTCTACCCTCCCGCCCAAACAGCCGCCGACGCTGACGCCAAAGCAGGTAGCTACGCAAGTCTTGCGGCTGGCTCAGGCCGTGCCGCACCTAGCGGCGGCCTACACGCAGGCGCTGGCGCGGTGGCTGGGAGACCCGGTACTGCGGCTGGCGGGGCGGCCCATCATTACGGAGTGCTACCGGAGCCCGGAGCGGCAGAATGAGTTGTATGCGCAGGGACGCACGAAGCCGGGGCCGGTGGTGACGTACAAGCGCGGGGGCGAATCGAACCACAACCAGGGACCTCCTACCCCGGCCCTGGACGTGGCCTTTCTGCTGGCGGATGGGTCGGTGTCGTGGTCGGGGCTGCTGCTCTCGAAGTTTGCGCGCCTGATGAAGTATGCCGATGCGCGGGTACGGTGGGGCGGGGACTGGGTGCGGTTCAAAGACCGGCCGCACTTTGAGGTACCAACTACGAAGAAGGGAGGTGTGGGGCGTGGCTAATCCGGTGCTGGAACATTGGGGCGTGGTGACGTCGGTGGTGTGCGGTGGCGTGGCGGTGCTGCTGTACTTCGTGAAGAGCTGGCGGGATGTGGAGACACTGAAAACGGCCTGCCAGACGCAGCAGCAGCGGGCCGAGACGCTGACGCTGAAGGTGGACCAGTTTCACGTGGACGCGGTGGCGCGGGAAAGCAAGCTGCGGGAGGAAGTGAAGCTACACCTGGAGCAGGTGCGCACGGAGGGCCTGCAGCACCGCTCAGAGCTGCGCAAGGAAATGGTGGACCTGGTGATGAAGCTGACCGAGAAGCTGAGCCACATCGACAAGACGATGGCGCTGGTGGAGCAGATGACCAAGATGCTGACGGAGGCCAGCAAGGACCAGCACGAACGGAATAAATGGGCCGACCGGATACTGGCGCGGCTGGATAACACGAACGGGCCCCACGCGGGAGCCTGATGATGAACCTATAACTTGTTTACTGCAATGGAAACGAAGAAAATGAGCTTGCTGGACCGGGTGACGCTACCCACCCCCCGGTTCTTTCGGAAGGTGCGCACCATCGGGGCAGCGCTGGCGGCGGTGGGCGGCGTCATTGCCACGGCACCGGTGGCATTGCCGGCGGCCGTGGTGGCGCTGGGCGGGTACCTGGTGCTGGCCGGCAGCATAGCGGCGGCGGTATCCTCGGTGGCGGTGGAGCCGGGGGCGCAAGAGGCAGCGGCGCAGGAGCGGCGGGAGTTAGGCGGGTCTTCGGGACAGACGTTGTAGAGAGTAACGAAAGAGGCTAAATGAAACAGCCCCGACCTCACCGGTTGGGGCTGTTTTGGTTGGGTGGTATTGCTGCTGGCTTGACCGAAACTTGCCGTATCTTGGACAGCTTAATCTTCCGGCTAGCATTGTATCATTATCTATGGCTGACGAGCATTCCACGCCTGCACATTCGGACGCCTTGGCTTTTGGGCTGGTAAAACAGCCCACCTCGTTGGCCGTTGCGAACCGCGTTACCACTACCCTGCTGCTTACGCGCCGAGTAGTGGAAGAAAGCTCGGCCGGATACTGGTATGAAAAAGGCCAGCAACACGCGGAACTAGAGCAGTGGCCGGAAGCCGTGTACTGTTGGCGCCAATGCACGGAGCGGGAGCCCACACATTGGCGGGCCTTAATACGCATGGCCAGGGGGCTCGCACAATTGGATAAGCCTGAGCTGGCGGCTCAAGCCTTGCAACAGGCTTTCGGCAGTGATTATCCTGGGTGGAACGAGTTTTCCGGACAACTCCAGCCAGACGAGTGGCTGCTGTTGCGTAGTAATTTGGAAGCAATGAAAAACAGTACCCAAGAGGGCTACATCTTGTTGTTCGGGCTGACCCTGGTATTCCGAGCGTTAAAACAAAATGAGCATGCCCGGCGCACCTTGGACGTTATGCAGTTCATTTACGAGTCGCAGGTGCAGTCTTCAGCGCAATGGAATTACCTATCTGGGTGTATATGGTGTGATGCTAGACAATGGGACAAGGCGATAAATGATTACTCCCAATCTATTAGCTTAAACAACAATTATTATCAATCATTTTTACACCGCGGATGGACTAAATTCACTCAAAATTACTATAGTGAAGCAATTGCTGACTACGACCAAGTTATTGCTATTAAACCTAAATACGCTGCTGCCTATTTTAACCGAGGCTACGTAAAATTCATACAGAAGGAATACGATGCGTCTATAGCTGATTATGACTATGCTATTAAGCTGAGTCCAAAATATGCTACTGCATATAATTATCGGGGACTAGCTAAGCACGATCAAGGCAAATTTGAAGAAGCATTAGCAGATTACAATTTGTCCATTGATATTCAGCCTATGGCTTCTTCATACTATCATCGTGGTAACAGCAAACTGGCGCTCAGTGATTTTATTGGTGCTTTATCAGATTATGACGAAGCTCTTAGTTTGGACCCGAAATTTTATCAAGCTTACAATAATAGAGGTATAGCCAAGTCTAATATAGAAGACTTTATAGGTGCAGTGGCTGATTATGACCGAGCTATTGAAATTAACTCAATAACTGAGCAATTATACAACAACCGGGGCACAGCTAAGCTTGATTTAGAAGAATTTTATGGCGCTTTGAGTGATTTTAATTACGCTTTAAAATTAAATCCTCAATATGTTAAAGCTCTTAACAATAGAGCTAGAGCGAAGGAGAATATAGGAGACTTAACTGGGGCAGTAGAAGACCGAGAGTCGGCTTCGAAATTCAATAATTGAACAAATACTTTTGTTTAACTGTGGAAACTGAGGCGTACTTTTCAGGAATTCAAGAGATAATACGCCGCGAAATAGGATTGACTAAATACTCCGTTCACGTGGCAGTGGCGTGGTTTACTGACCCGGTGCTATTTGCGGCGCTGCTGGAGCGGCAGCGGGCGGGCGTGGCGGTGGCGCTGTGCGTAACCCAGGATGAGAAGAACATCAACTTTCAGCCATATGGCCTGCCCTTCGGGGATTTGGAGGCCGCCGGGGGGCGCGTGTGGGTGGTGGAAGACCGGCTTATGCACCATAAATTCTGCGTGCTGGACGGGCGGGACGTGCTGACTGGTTCTTACAACTGGACGCGGAAGGCCGCGCAGAGCAACGAGGAAAACATCGTACTGACGACCGGCGACCCGGAGTTGGCCCACCACTTCCTGCGGGAGTTCCGGCGGTTGACGGGGCAAACGGAAGCAGCCGCGGGCGACCCGGCCGTGGGGCGGGTGCTGAAGCGGCTGGGCGTGATAAAGACGCTGCTGGCCCTGCACGAAACCGAAGATCTGCCGAAGCACATCGGGCGGCTGGAAGCCGAGGGAGTAGCGGATAGCCGACTAGCGGCGCTGCTGGCGGCCCTGCAGAACCAGCGCTACGCGGAGGCCATGCAGCAGTTGGAGGCATTCGTGGCGGCCTACGCGCAGGTGCGCGTGTGGGAAGACCCTCTCCTGCCAGCGCTGCAGCTGGAAATACGGCTGCTGGAAGCCGAGCTGCTGGCGCTGGAAGCGGAGCGCTCTGAGCTGAGCCGGGTGCTGCTGAACTTTGAGCTGTGGCAGCAGCGGGAGTTAGGGGAGCTGCTGCAGGAAGTGCTGGGGCTACGTCGTGACGTGGCCCGCTTTCACCGGCAGGAGTCGAGCTACTCGGAAAGCGAGTATCAGGAGGCGAAGCGCCGTTACGAGCAGCAGGCCCAAGACCGGGAAACGGCCGAAAAAGTTGCGGAACAGACGTTCGCGCTGGATGAGCTTGGTCGGGCTTCACTGAAAAAGCTCTACCGGGATGCTGCGCAGCTGTGCCACCCCGACCGGGTGGCGGCCCAGTTTCAGGAAGCTGCTACGGCGCTGTTTCAGGAAGTGCAGAATGCCTACCAGCGGCAAGACCTCGCAAGCCTGCAGGCCCTACTGGTGAACCTGCGGCGGGGCGTGTTTACGGCTGCCACCACGGCCCTGACCTCGGTGCAGGTGCTGCGGGAACGGCGCGACGCCATGGCGGCCAAGCACGCGGAGTTGCTGCAGGAGCTGGCGGAGCTACGGGCCTCGGAAGCTTACGCCCTGGCGCAGGAGGACGAAACCGTCCGGGAGGAATACCTCCACACCAACCGGGCTGCCCTGGAGGCGGAACGGGAGCGGCTGGCGGCCCGCTTGGAGCAGCTGCTTGCGCAAACGGAGTAACTTGTAATTTGACTCAATAGTCAACTCAGCAAGGATATTGGGCTATGAAGCGCAGGTACCAGAAAGCAGCAGAGCCAGCTTCGCTGAAAGCGACAGATATCCTGTACAGCTTGACACGAAGTGCGGCAGTGCTCAGACGGCTGCAGACACTAGAGGGGAAACCCTATTCTGCCCTGGCCAGGGCTTTACTGCCTTGGGTGGGTTCTGAAAAGCGGCCAACCGCTAAGCTGCTGCAACAGCAGTTAGGCGTGAGTGCGGGTGTATTGGGGCGGTGGCTACAGCTCTGCTACGCTGACCTCCTGGCACTTCTGGAAACTGATGCCAGCGTGCTGTCGGCCGGGCCTGTAGAGCACTGGCTGTATGTGCATGGTCAACGCAGAACGGTAGAGGTGCGGTGCCGGCTACCGGTAACGCCACGTCTGCACGAACAGGTGGAACTACCGCTTATAGCGGCGGAAGCGGGTAACAGCCAGTTTTATGTGCAAACCATTACCTATGAACTGGTGAACGATCAGCTAGTGGTGCATATAGCCCTCAAGCCGGGTTACTATAATGCCTATGTTGAAAGGTTGTTGGAGCGCGCCCTTTTTGAAGAAGAACTCAGCATACACGAGCTACTGGACCTATCGCGCTATCAATTAGAAGACCGGCTTCGGGAGCTATATCCCAGAGGGTGACGTGGGGCTATGGGCTTCGGTTGCTTAACCTAAGCAGGAGACGCAGTCGTTAGGCAGCCTGTAGGTTTGTTTCGTAGTAGCAGTCCCAATAGCCGTTGTTGAGGCGGTAGACGTTGACGCGGTGGACCAGACCAGTGCGAGGGGGCGGGGCTTTAAGCTGGCCAGGGGGCGGGTTGGGCGCCGGTTACAGCCGTGACGGAAAGGTTGGTTGTTTTATAAGCAGAACGCCAGACTTGCCTCATTGTATTGTGGTGGGTGAGTCGTCTGAGGAAGCGGGCAATATGCCCAGGTGGGCGCGCTTGACTTTCGGTAGCCGGACAGTATCTTGTATGATTGCACCGCCCTATCTTAAGGGGAGCCGAAAAAGGAAACGGGGTCACCGCCTATCCCTAAATGCGGTGCCTCAGCATCGACGTTGCGAGTGAGAATTTGTGCCCCGTTTCCCGTTTTTGCCTGAAGACTGAACAGTATGGAGGGAGCCTGGTGCTACTGGCATCCCGCATTTGTACAAGGATAGTTGCGGTGAAAACCTTGCCGGCTGGTTGCTTTCCACCTTTTTACCCTGTGCCCATGCCCATCGTCGCTTCCCTCACCGCCCCCCTCAAGTATGTCGTAGGCATTGACATCGCCAAAGACACGTTCGTGGCCTGCTTCGGCCTCATCGAGCCCAGCCAGCAGTTGCGCTTCGGGAAAGAAGCCACCTTCGATAACACGTTGGCCGGTTTTGAGGCCCTGCTCGCGTGGGCGGCTCGGCAGCAGGCCACCGCTGCGGCGCTCTGGTTTGTGGTTGAAGCCACCGGCGTGTACTACGAGGCGCTGGCCTATTTTCTCGCCGACAACGAGCAGGCTCTGAGCGTGCTGTTGCCCAATAAAGTCAAGCACTTTGCCCAGAGCACCGAGTTCAAGAGCAAAACCGACCAGCTGGACGCCCGGCTGCTCTGCCGCCTGGGCCTGGAGCGGGCCCTGCCTGCCTGGCAGCCGCCCACGCCCGCCCTGCGCCAGTTGCGGGCCCTGGCCCGCGAGCGGCAGCGCCTGGCCGATCAGGGCGGGCGACTCAAAACCCGCTGCCACGCCTATCAGCACAGCTACCAGCCCGATGAACGCACCCTGCAGCGGCTGGCCGCGCAGCAACAACTCATTGCCCAGCAGTTGAAGGCCGTCGACCAGGACCTCTCGGCACTGCTCGACGCCGAGCCGGAGTTAGCCCGTAAACTGGCTCATCTGACCAGCGTGCCGGGCATCGGCCTGACCACGGCCATTGTGGTCGTGGCGGAAACCACGGGCTTCAGCTTGGTGGAAAACGAGCGCCAGCTCACTTCCTACGCCGGGCTGGATGTCGTGCAGCGCCAGAGCGGCCTCTCAGCCCAGGCCACACGCATCTCCCGACGAGGCAACGTGCGCCTGCGCACGGCCCTATACTTGCCGGCGGTCAGTAGTTTGCGTTACAATCCTCAGCAAAAAGCTTTTTACGCCCGCTTACGGGCCCGCCAGCCCAGTGGCAAGCCCGGCGTAATTGCCGTCATGCGCAAGCTCTTGTTGCTGTGCTATTCGCTCTGGAAAAACGACCGGCCCTACGACCCGCTATTTCACCCGGCCCAACTAGCGGAAAAAGAAGTAGCCCCAGCCACGTGATGGGCCGAGGCTACACAGGATGAACCCGAAGGCCCTCCTTCAAAGAAACCAAAGGTAATAATCCTGACCATTCATTGCTTTTCATCACAGTATCTCACGCAACGGGCCACGCCGGAAAACAAGTCTGCTGTCTTCACTCCCGCTGGTCGTTACGACTGCAGGCGCGCTTTTTCCCGCCCACCCGAATACCAGAACTAGTGCCCCAATGCGGCCCAAACGAAATCGGGAAACGATTGGGGCAGTGGGGAAAAAAGGCGGTTTAAATGTGTGTAAAAAGGGCTTTAATAAATGTATTTATCGCAACTACAAATGTATGATTTGCGTTTAATAAGTATATAGCAACACACACAACAGCAACCGTTTATCATGAAAAAGACCACGAAAGCCGCCGCCAAGAAAGCCACCAGCAAGGCCACCGCTGCCCGCCCCGATGTGTACCAGATTGTAACCGACCGCATCATTTCGGCCCTCGAAGGCGGCATCATTCCGTGGCGCAAGCCGTGGAACGCGGTTTACGGCTTGCCCCGCAACTACGTCACCGGCCGCGTTTATAGTGGTATCAACCTGTTTTTACTGCATTTCAGCGGTGCCCTGCCGTTTTTCATGACGTTCAAGCAGGCCCTCGAAATGGGCGGTAATGTCCGCAAGGGGGCCAAAGGCCATCAGGTGGTGTATTACAACGTTTCCACCCGCGAGAACAAGCAAACCGGCAAAGAGGAGAAAATGCCCTTTCTAAAGTATTACACCGTTTTTTCGGTGGAGGATATCGAAGGCATTACGTTTGATTTGCCCAAAGTAGAAAAGCGCAAATTCACTCCCAGCGAGGTAGCCGAAGGCATTGTGGAAGCGTGGGACGGTAAGCCCGCGATTCAGCACCTGCACCAGCGCGCCTACTACTCCCCTTCGTTGGACTTTGTGAATATGCCCAAGCCGGAGACGTTCACCACGTCGGAAGGCTACTATCAAACCCTTTTCCACGAACTGACCCACAGCACCGGCCACAAGGCCCGCCTTGACCGCGCCGACCTGACCGCCGGCGAAGGCAAGCAAAGCCTGAGCTATGCCCGCGAGGAGTTGACCGCCGAAATGGGCGCATCGTTCCTGAGTGCCGCCGCTGGCATTGCGACCGAGCAGACCGAGGAAAACGCCGTGGCCTATATCCAAAGCTGGTTGGAGCGGCTGAAAAATGATAACCAGCTAGTCATAAAAGCCGCCAGCAAGGCCCAGAAAGCCGCCGAGTTGATTCTGGGTCACACCACCGAGCCTGACGAGCCGCAGGTGCAGGAGCAGCCCGCCGAGCAGCGGCAGCAGCCGGTGCCCGGCGCGGTGATGGTGGCCGTCCCGAGCGGGGCAGCACCCGAGCTTGACACCATCGGCCGCGAGTACGCCGCCGCAGAGTTGAGCTGGCTAGCCGCCGCTTAGCGCTCAGGGCCGGGGTAGCAGCAAAGCTGCTGCTGCCCCCAAGCTCCTAGCCCTAGCCCTAATCCTAGCCTTAGCTCTAATCCTAGTCTCTTTCCTGATGAAAGCCAGCGAAGCCCCCACTATTCAGCACCCCAGCTGGAACCAGTACCGCAACCGAATAATAGCCGCCATCGCCGACGTGGAGGTAATGATGCAGCAGCTTGGCAAAGGCATTAACAGCGAGGTGCTGACCGAGGAGGTAGCCGAGCGCCTGATGATGGAAATAGACACGCCCGAGGCGTACGAGGCGCTGTTAAAGCTGGTTCGGGCGACCCGGGCAATAGCCCGTGAGGGCCTGCGCATGACCCGCGAGGAGCAGGGAGGCCAATACGCCTTGCTTCTCGTATGATTCCCTTCTCCTTTCCATCTTATGCTACCTACCCATGCCAGAATATAAGGATTTAGCCGTAGGCGAGGCCGTGTATTACCCCTTTGAGAAGGCGGTAGGGCTGATTTATGAAACCTATACGTTCGTTGACGGACCCGACCACCGGCCCGGCGTCTCGCTGCTGCTGAGCGACGGGCGCAACGTGGGCGGCTTCAATGCCGAGGAGGCTGACCAGTACCTGGTGCCGCTGGGTGATACGGGCCTGCGCTACGCGTTTGCTGACGTCGGCCAGCTGGCCGGCGACTACCGGCGCGGCGTGTTTGCCGAAGCCTTCCACAACGCCCACGTCCTGCACCTCGCGCGCACATTAGCCAGCGCCCCGCAGCGCTAGGCCGCCGGCCGGGCCTGACCAGCCCGGCCGCTTCTTCATGCCTAACCAGTACCCCGATGAGCCAATCCGATAAATTCGACCCCACTGCCCGGACCTACGCTGCGCAGCAGGCCTACTTAGCCATTGAGCAGCAACCCTACGATAAGGCCGAACAGCAGTTGCTGGAGCAAGTCCGCCGGTATGTTCAGACCCACAGCCACCAGAATGACTTGCGCGACCTGGCCGGCGCAATCCGGGAACTGATGGGCGACGCATACCAGGTAGGGTGTGGCAGTTGCCACATCTGGATTAAGCGTAGCCCGGAGCGGCTGGCCGTCGTCGCTGACCGGCTGACCACAGCCTACCGGGATTGGTTCGAGCCCAGGGTGCCCGGCGGTCCCCGCCGCAGCATCCGCACTGAGCAGGGCTTGCCCGTTGCCGGGGTTCTAATCACTACCAGCACTCCTACGCGATGACTAAGCGCGTGGCATGCATACTACACGAGTAGCCCCGCCGGCATCAAGCCACCGAGCGCAGCAGCCTCCCCGTTTGTTGCGCTCTTTTTTTGCCCATTCCAGCGGGGGCAGTGGAAAAAAGCAGATGTAAAATGCATTATTAAAAATGCATAAAGTGCATCTATTTTGGTATGATTTGCGTTTAATAAGTAAGTAAGAAACGCATCTAAACCCCCTTTTTTCTATGGAAATCACCCCCGTTCCCCAGCCCGCCGCGCACCCTGTCGTTCTGGTTGGCCCCCACCTTTTCAATCTGTCCAGTGTGCAGATGTTCTACGGCGGTGCCGGTGCCGACCTAACCGTGGCCGCATGGTGGAAGAAGCTCCCCGCTACCGTGTTTCTGCAGGTCACCCAGCGCGGCGCGGCCTTGTTAGCAACGACGGTCGGCGTAACCGCTCGCGGCCAGGTGGTGACGACGCCGGCTTACTACTTAGGCCCGTTCCGCATCGAGGGCACCGAACGCGTATTTTCTACCGTCCGGGAGCTAGGCGAGTACCTGTTGGCCCAGCGTACCGCAATGGTGCCCGCCGAGGGCACCGCCACGGTGCTGGGTGTGGATGGGAGCCTGACCGAGATACGCCCGACCAAAGGCAAAACCTTCAAATTCGACCAGCTACGGCCCCTTATCGGCGCTGATACGCTGGACATTCACTATTTCCAGTATGGCCCGCTTGCCGGCTACATTCTAGTAATCGACGACAACGGCAAATACAGCGGGGCCGCGCTCAATATATTGGCTACGGCCGCTTGGTTTGATACCTACCCGCCCGAGCAGTACAGCCCGATTGATGTAGTAGTCGGCACCGTTGTGCTGATGAAATCCGAGCAGTTGCGCTAGGTGCTTCCAGTAAGAAAGCCGCCCCTGACCGGGCGGCTTTTTCGTGCACATTTCATAAAAAAGCCGATAAAAACCGCATAAATAAATGTACAAAGTACCACTATTTAGGTATGATTTACGTTTAACGAGTATAGCAAAGCTGCTCACTCTTTAGCCCTCTTTCTATGCTGACCGCCCCTTCTTCCGCCCCCGTTGCCACGCTTTCCAATGCTGGCCTGATGCTGATGGTACAGTCAGCCCGCAGCAACCTACGGCGCGTGCTGAATCACCCGGCTTTCACCCCGGAGCGCCGCCAGAAGGCCGAGGACCTGATTAGCAAATCCACTGACGCGGCCTAGCTGATGGAGTGGAAGGCCCTGGCCATTGCCGAGAGCGAGAAATGGGAAGACGCTCAGCTTGAAAAAGAAGCCCGTGAGCTAGGCCCGGCCGCTCACCCCAACTATCTCTATTAGTCCCTACCCTAGCCCTTACTCCGATGAAAAAGACCAGCCCAGAAATGCCCGCCTCCAACCAGCCAGTATCTCATTTTCAGCACCGCGAGAACGGCCGCCTTATTGTAGTCCAGGGCGAGTTGTCCGATTTTTACGGCTTCTATGACATAGAAGAATTCACTGGCACTGACCGGCAGGATGCCGCGCAGCGCGCCGATGCCGGCAACTGGAAAGACCTCGCCGATTTTCTGTACCTGGAAGTGCCCGCCGAGGGGGCACCGCGGATTCTTGAACTCGTCGCTGGCACCGTAGACCAGGTGCAGGACGTGACCGCCCAGCACCCCGGCCCGTTTCGCATTCCGGGGCGGGTACCCTTCACGGCCACTGACCAGGCCGACGAGTACGCGACGCTGAGCGACCTGGCGGCTGAAATGAAGCCCCAGCCCGCGCAATACCGGGGGCGCATCGTGGCGCAGGGCGGGCTACTCAGGTGGTTTGCGTTTGAGGAAGAGATGGGCGGCAGCGGGGAATGCCCGTGGGAGCCGACAGAGTTGAACTTGGGCACCTACCCGCACGATTCATATGCCTACCATTCCGGCAAGCGGGCCACCCTGGAGCAGGCCTTCTTATAGCAGCGGGGGGATAAAATTACTTTAAGCCTTCCCCAGCCTTTCCGGTCATGCTGCTCCCAAAATCCTGTTCGCCTGGACCCAGGAAAGCACTTGGGTTTGAGTTTACGAAACTCATCTCGTTTTCGAGTTTCGTAAACTTTGAATCGTAGACGGGTTTCTTAAACTCTCCCGACAATGTCGTAGGCACCTAGCACCTGGTGCCGAGCTGATTTCTGCCGTTCATTCAAAGGAGCTATTAACTGACTGTCGGATTTTGCCGAGCGAATCATGCTTTTCCCTATATACGCTTGTACATTTAGGCGGCTACACCCAACCATTTTTCCATGAAGCTACTCTTTCTCTTGTGTTTATTGGTCGGTTCCTCGCTGGTGCAGGCCCAAACGGTTAAAAACAACGCCATCGTCATCGGCCGTGTTGATAGCGTCACGTCGGTGGTATTGAAGGAAAAGCGCACGCTCTGGGTGTACGTGCCCGCCAGTGCGACCGACCCCACCTACCTCAAGCAACGTTACCCTGTGGTGTACCTGCTCGACGGCGATGCCTGGTTTACGACCACGACGGGCGTGCTGCAAAAGCTGAGCGAATTCCCCAATTCGGTGTGCCCGGAGATGATTGTCGTGGGCATTCCTAATACCAACCGCACCCGCGACCTGACCCCTTCCACCTCCACCACCGACACGGATGTGCTGCCCGCGGCCGTGCTCAAAACCGCTGGCGGCGGCGAACACTTCACCGCCTTTTTGGAAAAGGAACTGATTCCTTACATTGATGCGCATTATCCCACCACGACCCACCGCACCCTTATCGGCCACTCGTTTGGCGGGCTGCTGGTGCTGAACACGCTGGTGCATCACCCCGACCTGTTTGAGAATTACGTTGCCATCGACCCCAGCCTGTTTTGGGACCAGGAAAAGTTACTCAAGCAGGCCCACGAGGCCCTGGAACAGCCCCGGTTTGCCGGTCGGGCGTTATTCGTGGCCTCGGCCAACAATACAGGACTGGATTCGGTGCGGGTGCTGCGAGATGTATCGGTAGGGGGAGCCCTGACCCGTTCCCAATGGAAGCTACGCGACGAGTTGGCCCGCAACCGCCGCAACGGGCTGCGCTCGGCCTATAAATACTACTCCACCGATACGCACAACACGGTGCCCCTGCTGGCCACCTACGACGCCCTGCACTTTCTGTTCTCGGCCTACGCGCTCTTGCCGGCCGCTACCAGCGACCTGTTCAATCCGGCCTCCAAGGCCGACCAAGCGGCCCTGTTGGAGGCGCACTACCGGCAGGTGTCGGCGCAGGCCGGCCATGTGGTGCTGCCGCCCGAATCCGCGGTCAATGCCCTCGCCTACTATCTGCTTTCGCAGCCTGGAAAAGCCGCGCGGTCCCTGGCCCTATTTCAGCTCAATGTGCGCAACTACCCCACCAGCTTCAACGTCCACGACAGCCTTGGCGACTACTACCAGTCCCAGGGCCAGCCGGCCCTGGCCATTGCTTCCTACTCGAAGGCATTGCAACTGAAAGAATTCCCTGAAACCCGGCAGAAGCTGACGAAGCTTCAGGCTAAAAAGTAGCGGCTAACAGAGAAGGCTCCGCTTCGGTGCGAGGGCGGCCATTCGGTCGGGCAATAGTGCCTAAATAGGAGTAACACACTGTTACCCCTGCTGCCATAACTGGGACATCCTAAATATACGAGGCTACGCGAGTTCAGCGAAACGGTAATTTTGGTAAGCAGTGACTTGCGGCTACGTCTGCAAAAGGCTGGGGAAGACTTAAAGTAATTTTAGGTAATGTCCCAGCTATAGGTAGTGAAGTTCAAAGAAAACGGCCTTGATGATCAAGGCCGTTTTCTTTGGCTATTCTTCTGTTACGTCCTCAGCTTCACCGTCCTCATAATCCTCATAACTCTCTAGGTTGAGCGTTAGCTGATCGTTGAGCTTGGGAAGCGAACGGTTTACCAGCCGCATAAAAGTGGTCCAATTAGGCGCAGCACGCATTAGCGCGACAAGTATCTCGATATGACGTTGCAAGGCAGGTAGGCCAATGTCATCCGAGAGGTATTGAAAGTTCTTGACCTTGCGCCGGCCGTTGATCTTAGGGTTCCGAACTTGTAGCTGCTCAAATAGGCCAGGTGCGATACGCTGGTAAACTATATCGTTGGTGTATCTGCCGACGACACCCGGGCGCTTCATGGTTTTCAGGTCTAGCGACCATCCTTTGAGCCGGAACATTTGGATGTAAAACTCATCATCAAATTGCTTGGCCCACTTCGCATAATCCTTCAACAAGTACTTGTCAAGGATGCGCTGTAGGGCCTCACGACTTCTGACTGTTTGGAATCCAGTGATTTCGTCAACCAAAGCAGTGATGCCTACCTTGGCAAGCGCATCATCAAGCTTTTCGGCGTTCGCCCCTATTGTATCGAATTGAGGAGGCAGCTTGCCACGCAGGTGCGCTTTAGCTACCGCTCTTACAATTTGCTGTAGAACTTCGGCTTTGTAGCCCAAGTACAAGGTGCCATTTACAGTGAAAGGAATAGGGGTTTTCAGCGCCACCCCTATATCACTGTTCTTCAAGGAGATAATGTTATTATTCTCCAGGAAACGGGCCAATCTTGCGCCACCCCCATACTCCTTGTATTTCTCGGTGGTGTCACCTCCCCGGGTTATGCCAAGTGCCTTAAAAAGACCACGTTGCACAATAACCCGCTCCTCGTTATCAAGGACGAAGCATTGGATTGGCATCCCCTCTATTATGAGGGGTTTATCTAGGGAGCCGTAAGCTGCCTTAGATACATTGTCCGATTTGCCGCCGTCTTTTGGCGTCAGGTTTTTGCTCATAATGAAGAGGGGTTAGGTTGATTAAAGGACTGCGGATGCTGGGCTGTATGGATTCAGGGCTTTGTAGAGTACTCGTAGAAACAGGTCTGCTGCTTTCTCCTTGCGGGCGTTGTAGCGAAAGCAGAACTCCGTTACATATTGGTTGAGGTACTTGGGAGTGACGTAGTGATATTGACCGATAACCCCACGCTTTAGCAGGCTCCAGAATCCTTCCATTGTATTGGTGTGGGTGTCGCCGTTGACATATTCACCAATAGAGTGGGTAACAATCGAATGGATGTAGTCCTCAGTCAAACTGTTATAGCCACGGTGCTCATCAGTCATAATCTTGGCACCCTTCGATACGTTCTTCTTAATGATAGCACTTAGCGTACCCTGGGTACAATCAGGGGCTACCTCCGCTTTAACCTTCCCTTCACGGTTCAGGGTGCCGACGACAATGGTTTTATCACCGCCATTACCACCTTGTCCACCACTGATCTTCTTGTCATTGTGGCGGTTTTTGTTCTTCCCTCCTACAAACGTTTCATCAATCTCAACCACACCCTGCATTAGATCGGGGGCATCTACAAATGCCCGTCGAATACGCATCATCAGCGACCATGCCGTGTCTTTGTTGACTTCTATGTCACGGGCAAGCTGCCGCGCCGAAAACCCTTTCTTGGCATTCAGGGTCAAGGCAATGGCTAGGAACCACTTTTGCAGGTCAAGGCGCGTCTTGTGAAAGATAGTGCCAACAGTGACAGAGAAAGAGGTGTTGCAGTTATTGCAATGGTAGCGGTGCTCCTTCGGCGCAGGCGTTTGGTTGGTGCTGTTACAGTAGGGGCATTGGGGTTTCCCGTTCCAGCGAATACGCTCCAGCTCGGCCAAGCAATCAGCTTGCGTGGGGAATTGCTTGTAAACCTGAATGATATTCATTGCCTTCTGCGTAATGTGGATACCCAAAGGTAAAACACATTACGCAGAAAATATAGAGAACTTCACTACCTATAGCTGGGACATTTCCTAATTTTATCCCCCCGCTGCTATAAGAAGGCCCAGATGGGAGTTGGGGAGTTGCTTATTTCTTCCCCACCGTTCTTATTTTGTTTTCCAAGGATGGTTTTGCGTTTACTTATCTGTACAATACCGGGCGGAAACTGCTCCCAGTTGCCGCCCGGGAGCACCGAGTGAGGTAATTTGTTGGGAAAACTGCGTCAGCGGGCCATATTTAGCCGTATTCCCCATGTCGGATTTACCAACCATCAAGCAAAGAGGTAACTTTCCGACTGGTATTACCCTCTGTCCTCCTTATGGCATCCACTTCCGCACCCGCGCCCATTCTATTCAAGGTCACTCTGGATAACACTGACCTGACTATTAAAGCCTCGACGCTGGCGGAATTGCTGGACGGAACCCGGATGCTGAAAAAGGACATTGTTGCCCTATGGAATATCAACCCGCGCACCTACGATAAGCGCCATGACCAGCCGGGCGGCATGACCCAAGACGAACTGCACAAGCTTGCCGCAGCCCTAAAAGTACCGTATCTGGACATCGCCAAGTTGGTGTACCAGGAGTGCGCGGCTGATCCCAGTGCCCGTAAAACGCCACTGAATAAGGCCGAGTAACAGAACAGGGCCAGCAACTTTCTTTCTGTAGGTCGTTGGCCCTGCCTGCGCTACAGCCGTATGTTGAATCTTGTGCTGTGATGAACATCGACGACCTGTTGATTCCCCGTCACCCCCTCCCACACCTGCATGAGCAGCAGGTGGCCAATGCCTGCAAACAGTTAGTGCAAAACGTGATTGTGTGCTGGAATTGCCTGTACCTCAATCAGTACTTGTTCAGGCGCCCGGAGCCGAGCGTCAGCAGGTCGCCGACGCCATTGCGGCTAGTTCGCCCGTGAGCTGGCAGCATGTCAACTTGCATGGCGAGTTTAACTTCTCCGATGACGCCCTCAAGGATTCACTCCGCTTCGATGTCGCGGCCCTATTGGCTTTCAACGGGGAGCACACCGCTACCCACCCCGATTAACTCGTATGATTGTGCTGCCTTTCCGCAAAGCGTAGCTGGAGCAGGAAGCAGGGGCACCACGTTTAACTAAACGCGCGGCTGCGGCCTCGACGTTGCACAAAAGAAAGCGTGCCCTGCTTCCGTTTTGCCTGAAGACTGCACAGTATGGAGGGAGCCCACGCCGCGCGCCGGTATCCCGTATTTGCACGAGACAAGTTGTGGCAAAAACCTGGCCGACTGATGGTTTTACCCACTTACCGCTCGCCCTATGCCCCTAGCAAAACAAGAGAGTACCCCGCTCAAATACGTCGTCGGCATTGACATTGCGAAGAATTCGTTTGTGGCCTGCCTGGGCCAGGTAGACAGCCGCCAGTGCCTGCACTTCGGCAAGGAAACCATTTTCGAGAACACCCTAACTGGCTTTACTGACCTGCTGCAATGGGTGGCCCGGCAGCAATCAGCGGCCGCTCCGCTGTGGTTTGTGGTCGAAGCCACCGGCGTCTACTACGAGGAACTGGCGTACTTTTTAGTCGATCAGCAGCAACTCCTCAGCGTGCTGTTGCCCAACAAGGTGAAGCATTTTGCCCGCAGCACTGAACTCAAAAGCAAGACCGACCAGCTGGACGCGCGCTTGCTCTGCCGGTTGGGTCTGGAGCGGGCGCTGCCGGCCTGGCAGCCGCCCACGCCGGCGCTGCGGCAGCTGCGGGCACTGGTCCGCGAGCGGCAGGTGCTGACCAAGCAAGGGGCGCAGCTCAAAGCCCGCGTACATGCTTACCAGCATAGCTACCAGCCCGATAGCCGGACGCTGGCACGCCTGGCGGCCCAGCAGCAACTTATCCTGCAGCAGCTGGCAGCGCTGGACCAGGACCTGATGGAACTGCTGGCAGCCGAGCCGGAGCTGGCGCGCAAGTTGGCCCAGTTGACCAGTATTCCAGGAATCGGTCTAACGACAGCCATCCTCGTTCTCGACCAGCGGCTTTGCCCTGGTCGAGAACGAGCGTCAACTCGCCTCCTATGCCGGCCTGGACGTGGTGCAGCGGCAAAGCGGCCTCTCGGCGCACGCCACCCGCATCTCGAAGCGCGGCAACACACGCCTACGCACGGCGCTTTATTTGCCCGCGCTCAGCAGCCTGCGCCATAACCCGCGGCAAATCGCCTTTTATGCCCGGTTACGTACGCGCCACCCCAGCGGCAAGCCCGGCGTCATTGCCGTTATGCGCAAACTGCTCGTGCTCTGCTACGCGCTCTGGAAAACGGACCGGGTGTATGATCCTGGCTACCCCACCGCCCACCTAGCCGGGCAAGAAATAGCCCCGGCCACCGAAATGGGCCGAGGCTACGCAGGATAAACGCACACGTCCTCCTTCAGAGGCTCGAAGATAAATAAAGACGGTTTAGCGCTTGCTTGCCATCACAGTATCTTTTGTACCAAACTTTTAACCAAGGCCAACAGTACTAAAAAAAGCGTTCCGGCTTATGGCCGGAACGCTTTAGAAGATTTGGGTAAGGACAAGCTGCTGGGAGGAGCTTTTTTCATAACCGGGCTTGTTTAACGACTAGTTAGCCGACTGCGGCTCCTAACCTTGTAGTCTGGGGCTCATAGCTGAGGGCCCATCCACGCAACCCAAAGACGAGAAGAACGGGGTCTTGTATCACGCGTCTACCTTTTCACTTAGTCTGTCCCCTCAGGCTGTCGGGCCGGAGATGGGTACGCCAAAAGGCCTCGTTGAAGGGCCTGCCTTTGAGCAACATGCTGGCAAGTGATGGCTGGGGTGCCAAGGGGACTACGTCACTGGTGCGGATGTTGGCAAACTGCAGGCTCAACACAGAGAGTTTTTCCATACGCCGGCCGGTGGCCAAGTCGGTATGCTTTTCTATCCAAGTCTGCGCGCTGTGGTCAAGAAAATACGGCCCACCGGGGTTCAGCTGCTGATACGTCACGGTTTGCCGGATCCGATAGTCTTGGTGCACGTGGTGCCAACGCTGAGCAGCTGAGCCACCCTGTGCATAATATTTGTGAGTCAGGCTGTTCAGCAATACAGTATCACGTTGCCATTCTACTTCACAACGTGTTACGGCATAATCAGCTCGGTTTACATAGAGCTTGCCGCTATACCCCTGATCAAAGTAGTCACCGGTCGTGCGGTAGCTGTTTTTTCTAGCGGCAAAGTCAATAACTAGCAGGTCCCGTCCCTGCTCCTGAATCACGCCACTCAGCGAATAGGTGTAACTCTTCAAGGTGCGAGCTTGAAAGAGGGGGTTTTTATCTACTAAGTCGTGAAAATTAGTAAAGTACCCGGAATGGGCAAAGTGATACTCTGTCCAAACGTTGCCTTTGCCTGGTTCCTTATTCCATTTTACTTCCTCCAGCCGCGAGGTCGCTTCTCCCACCGAGCGGTACCCCTGGGGGTCGTAAAAGGAGCTGAAGTAGTCTACATCATACAACAAAGAGTCGAAGTTGGTAGATGAAGCGCGGGCATAGACATTGGCATTATAGTCCTGCTGGGTATAGTTCTGAGGCAGCCGCTGCAGGACACGCGCCATAATGGTGCGCGCGTCCATGCTTTCGCCCTTAATTGTCACTTCGGCCAGCGAGTACGTATAGGGTGGCAGCAGCACGGTCAAGTAGGGCTGTGCAGGCACTGCCACGGCTTGCCGGCCAAATCCCAGGCTGGTTACCACCAGCGAGTCAGGTGTAGTAGGTTGGGGCAGCTCAAACTCGCCCTTAATATTGGTAATAAGGCCTATTTCTTGCTGCTTGAGGTATACGCTGGCAAAGGGCACGGCTGTCTGTGTTTTCTGGTCAAGCACCACACCACACAGCCGGCCCCCAGCAAGCCCTGTCCCGGCAGCCCGCATTCTCACACGACGGGCATCCATTGCCAGCGTGCCCCGGCCGGTTTTGGTAAATCGTACGGAGTCACCACGGGTAAGTGGCAGAGGCTGTCCGACAAGTACGGGCGGGCGCACGGTTCTCAGGAACAGCAGCCCGTCGAACACCTGAGTCCAGTTGCCAGCCACGGGCTGGTATTCAAACAGCGAGGCGGTCGTGCTTTCCAATGTTGGCTGTCGCATAGGCACAAACAGATATTCTGGGCCCAGGGCAGCCAGCTGCGCCTCCAGACCACCGGGTGCGGGCACCGGTACTTCCTGATGCGGACGATGCACGTTACCGTATTTGCCCCCGGCCGTAGCCGTGCCCAACAAGTACACTTGCCCCATCGGCAGGGAGGCCTTCACCAATCCGCCCATGGGTCGGAACGCCTGCAGCTCGGGGTTTTGCAGACTGGTTAACCGTCCAGCGAAATGGGGGGCAGCGCCCCAGCAGATGACTTTCTCGGTGGGGTGCTGGCGCAAGTACCAAAGCAAGTTGTCGGCCATCAGCCGGTCACGCAGGTTGCTGTCCTGCGCCTTAAATTCCTGCGGACCTTTCGCTCCGGTATCATTTTGGGCATAGTCCCGGGCCAACGCATTGAGGCTGGTCAGGGTTTGAAGCCAGAACTCAGCGCGGGCCCGTCGGCGCGGGTCGGCAGCGGCCACTTGGCGCACTTGCTTACTCACTTTGCCAATAGCCATATTAAATAGTGCATATTGGTGAGTGGGCGGAAACGTGTAGAAGTGCCCCATCGAGGCAACCACCTCTTCCAGATAGTCAAAGGGGACATCCTGTACCTGCTTGCTGGAACCCAAAAAGGCCTGTAGATCCTCAACTAATTCTTCCCCGTATTCTCCACTCAACTGGGGGTCGAAACCAGCTATTTTAAGCCGGCTTGTGCCAACAAGTGAGATGAGCGATTGGAATTCTCGGCTCTGGGTCCAAATCGGAAATACGCTCTTACTCAGACAGGCTGCCGGGTCCTGGCCAGCCTCAATAGCCTGCTGCGCCCGGGCCACTTCGTAGAAGCCACTTTCAAAGGCTATAGTGCCAAACCCCTGCTGCTGTAAGTAGCGTACAAGCCGCGTTTTAGCTTCGAACACATTGCCCTCGCCGTGGGTTGGCTCTCCTAGGAAAACTACCCGCGCGTCGCCAATTTCTTTCTTTAGGAATGCTAGATCCCGGAAATTGGTGTCCGCGGGACTAATGCTGCGCACGGGATGGTAGATCAGCGGAGACGATGCTATAGCGGGCGCTTGGGCATATGATACAATCCTAATTATTAATAAAGCAAGAATTAGAAAAAGGCGAGTACTAGTCATTAACAGGTAGGGGAAAGAGTTGAGGCTGTGGCACGGCTTTGCGGTGCGACAGGCCGTTAAAATGGTGCTATCCGACAGCTGGATGAAACTTGATTGGCAATATCAACTCGGACGTCAGTAAGGGCCGCTAGCGGTTGTAATTGTATAGCCCTGCGCTATGCTGCTCGCGGACCTGCGGCAATGTAACAAAAGATGTAGGGTGGAGCAACTCGTGACGAAACAAGCCGTTGCAGTGCTTGGTGAAGGCATACTAAGTCGGCAAACGGGATAAAATCAGGTATGGATAACCCGTTCGAATTCAACCAGCGTGGGTGGCGAGCGGCAAGGCTCCTTCATGGTAGCCTATTGCTAGACCAAGAACGAAAGAGCTCTCTGTCTGCAAAACAGGTACTTGGTAAACCAGGAAGTTATGCGCCCCTATTTTCCAGGCGTACCGCAGTTAGGCCAATCAGCTAAGTCTCTTCATGTGCTTTACGAGCTAGGAGCTACGCACCCTATCCTGCCGTTGTCTATGCTACTCTTTTGCATGCTAAGTAAAGGCAGCCGTACGATCCTCATTTGCTGGGCGGGCAAGTTCTAATAACTCCCAACAAAGCCGGAAGAGCCGACCTTTGTGTTCAGAGCTTCCTTCACGTGAAGGTCTCCTTGCTTAGCCAAGTCTGGTCTTGCCGCTTCAGTATGAAAGGAGCAATTCACTCCACAAATTGAGTCGTTAATTACTAGTTTTGCTAGGGTGTGTTATGTCTTGGGGCACTGCCATTTCTTACTTCTGAGCTTATTTTCTTTATTCACCATGCTTTCCCACTGCGGTTTCTTTTTTCTTCGATCTCCCGTTCTGCCATTTGAAGTAATCAATAATCTTTCCGTTAGCAGCGCCCTAAAGCTTTATCACGATCCCTTTGTAAAGGAAGCCCTTTTTGTCGCATCCCCTGCCCTTTATGAAGTGCTCGAACGCTGGCGGAAGGGAGAATTAACAGATACAAAAGAACTTGACAAACTGGAGGTTACGCTTGCCAAGTACCTGTTGCGCATGGGTTACCGCAGTACCCCCTTTGGCCTTTTCGCTGGGGTGTCGCGTGGGGAAGTCGCTACTACAACTAACATAGAATTCGTTACACGCGACGCATATCGCAAGCATGTGCGCCTCGATATGGACTACTTATGCGCGCTGGCTCTGAGCATCGCTCGCGACCCCAGCGTTCGGGCCCACTTGACCTACTTCCCCAACACGACCTTATACCAGACCGGTGATAGCCTCCGGCTGGTGGAATATCGGGTTTTTAACCGACATCGTTCGCATCACCTGATTAATTTGGATGCGAACGAGTACCTGCAAAAGGCATTGCATATCGCCAAAAATGGGGCTACCGTAGCGACGTTGGTCGAGCAGCTGGCGGATGAGGAAATATCACCAGCCGACGCCGTGGACTTTGTGCATGAATTGCTCGACAGCCAAATATTAATAAGCAAGCTAGAGCCCACAGTGACGGGCAAAGATTACCTGCTCAGCATTACTGACACCATTGCCTCAGCACCGGGTAGTGAGCAGCTAGTCCGCCAACTGCAAACCCTACGAGCTGCCCTGCTTACGCTCAGCACATTACCTTCAATCGAGGCTGTTCAGGGTTATAAAGACCTGGAGCAGCTACTCAAGCCTCTGGGCGTATCCTACGAACTAGGGCAGCTATTTCAGGTGGATCTGCGCAAGCCCACAATCGCCTGCTCACTAAACCAAGGCGTATTCGAGGAGTTGCAACGCGCGTTACGCTTTCTGCTGCGCATCAACCGGCCTAACCAGGAAAAAAACCTAACACGCTTTAGCGAGGCCTTTCAAACAAGGTATGAGGGGCAAGAAGTCGCCTTGCCCCTGGTGCTTGACGCAGAGATGGGCTTGGGTTACCCTTTCCAGCAGGGCAATAGCACAGATCACACCCCGCTTCTGGCCGAAGTGCTTCTGGAGAATTCTCCTTCTGAGAGTGCGACCTTCCGCTGGAATGCCTGGAGCAAGTTCGTGTTAGATGCCTACCTAGGGGTAATTAGTCGCCAGGAAGTCGTGTTGCGCCTGGATGCGTTGGACCTAAGTGGCTTTATGGAGCCAGAGGACCGGGCTGAAGTGCTGCCTTTTTCCCTCTACAGCATGATCAGCGTGTTGGCGTCTTCCCCACAAGCGGTGGACGACGGGGCGTATACGATCCTCTATCACGGCTTGGATGGTCCCTCGGCCGCAAACTACCTCGGTCGGTTTTGTTATCTGGATGAGCAACTCACCAGCGACGTCAAGGCGTGTCTAGCCCGCGAAGCCAGCAACTACCCGGAAGCGGTACTGGCGGAGGTCGCGCATATCAATCAATCGCGCGCAGGCAACGTTATTATCCGCCCCGTATTACGGGAGTACGAAATTCCTATCTTGGTTCAGTCAGGAGTGGATGAAAACCACACCTTGCCCTTACACGACTTGCTGCTTTCTTTTCGGAACGGGAGACTGGTCTTACAGTCGAAGAAGTTAGGCCGGGAGGTGATCCCCAGAATGAGTTCGGCCCACAATCACTTCTTCAATACCTTGCCCGCCTATCACTTCTTATGCGATCTGCAGTGGCAGGGAGCGCCGGTGCACGCCAAGTGGGACTGGGGTCCAGTCGGAAAAGCAGACTTTCTTCCCCGTGTGGAA
Organism: Hymenobacter lutimineralis; assembly: GCF_008271285.1. Lineage (NCBI taxonomy): Bacteria > Pseudomonadati > Bacteroidota > Cytophagia > Cytophagales > Hymenobacteraceae > Hymenobacter > Hymenobacter lutimineralis. Next base: position 226,094 of record NZ_VTHL01000003.1, read on the forward strand.
TACGGCAAGGTGATTTTGTCGAGAGCGCAATGGACCTTAACCGAAGGCGAGCTTAAACCGATCAAGAATGTGCAGCCGGAAACGGCTCTCGGCCTGCTGCAGGAGCTGCGGATAAAACATCGCATACCGCAGTGGGTATCTCTAAGGGAAAGTGATAATGAACTACCCCTGGATCTGAAGAACCCACTTAGTGTTCGCGTGTTCCAGGCACTGATTAAAACTAAGGACCGAATAACGGTGCAAGAATGCTTGCTCAACCAGCAGCAAACTTTTGTGCAGGGGCAGAACCAGTCATTCAATAATGAGATTGTCGTCCCGTTGCAGTCTACCAGTAACGTTCCTACTCAGCCTGTACGGGCTCCCAAATCAGCTTGGCAGAACACTCAACCCCGGAGTTTTGGGATGGGATCCGAATGGGCCTACTTCAAAATTTACTGTGGTGTAAAAACAGCAGACCATGTATTAACTGAGTATATGCAGCCCTTAGCCGAAGCCTTGAAGGCGGAGGGCATAATTGACAGGTGGTTTTTTATTCGCTACAACGACCCGGGCCATCACCTGCGCATCCGCTTTCACGGTCAGGGCACCTTCTACGCTCCCTTAATCAAGTGCATCCATCAGGTTCTGCAGCCTCTGGCCGCAACCATGCAAATAGAGAGCTACTGCGCCGAAACCTATAAGCCTGAAATCGAGCGCTACGGTGCTCTTACCATGGCAGCCAGTGAGACGTTGTTTTGGCGAGACAGCGAGGCCGTAACCAGCATTATCTCCCAGCTTGACCCTGGGGACTCAGGCGATGAACTTCGATGGCTCATTGCGATGCGCGGTACGGATGCCTTGCTGCAGGATTTCGGTCTTACTCTGGAAGACAAAAAAACGTTTTTTCACAGCCTACAGGACCATTTTAAGAAAGAGTTCAACGCCCACTCTGCCCTGACCAAAAAGTCGCTTGGGAATCGCTACCGTAAGGAACGCGCCCGAATCGAAGAGATTATGAGTGCGACTTTAAACCCAGAATCTGAATTGTTTCCCGTGTTGGAAGCACTAGCGATCCGCAGCCGCACGTGGCAGCCAGCGGTTGAAGTCATTGTAGCAGCGCATCGCTCCAAACAGCTGGAAGTACAGTACTTCGGCTTACTGGAATCTTATGTGCATATGTTTTTGAACCGGTTGTTTCGGTCCAAGCAACGCGTTCAGGAAATGGTCCTCTATGACTTTCTCTACCAATTCTATACCTCAGCTCTGGCCAAAGAGCGCCGGGCAGTCCCCGCAGCACTCAAGCTAGAGAAGCTTTAGCTAATCGCTTGGCCGCAGTGATTAGTCTAGGCAAGCTCACTCAATTCCAGGACCGGCCTGTTCCAGCGTGTCCTCATTCCTATTATGTCTTTCTCCTCTGCTACTGCACAGATTGATACCAATCTTGCATCAATCGCCACGTTCCTGGCCCGCAACCCGGAGCAGCACTTGCCAAACCTAATGCAGGGCAATGCTGGCATTGCCCTGTTTTACGCCTACCTGTATCTATATCAGCAGAACGAGGTACATCTGGAGCAGTGTATTTGCCACCTGGAAACAGGGCTGCAGGCCACCAACAATTCCGATCAAACGGCCTTTTTGGCAACGGGGTTTACAGGAGTAAGCTGGGTTATTGCCCACTTGATGAAGCAGGGCTTGCTAGACGAGGAGGTTGCTGACATTATCAATGATGTGCGGCCACTGGTCATTGCCTCTTTAAACAGCTTCTACCTACAACGCGACTACGACCTGTTTTACGGGTTTATGGGCACGAGTCTTTTTTTACTGGAGGACTCCCAGGAAAACCACCGCGACCTTCAGCAGGCCTTGTTGTCGCGTTTGGAGGCCTTTGCCCTGCCCATGCATCAAGGGGTCGCCTGGAATTCGGCCCAGAGCCAAAACACGGAAGACAAGCCAGAGATCAGATTCAACTTAGGGTTGGCTCATGGCTCTCCAGGTATTATTCTTTACTTATTGAGCTTGCACCAGCAAGGTGTTGAGCCCGAGCGGTGTCACAAATTGCTTGAGCAGGCCTTGATCTTTCTGCTTACGCAAGAGTTGGCGGAGGGGCCATCACTGTTTCCCACTATTATTGGCCTCGACGCCGTAGCACCGGGCTACAGCCGTCTTGCCTGGTGCTACGGCGATTTAGGTATTGCCTACATGCTGCTGCGCACAGGCGACTATTTTGACAACGACAATTGGCGCCAAAAAGGCCTCCACATTGCCCTCCGCGCGGCGGCACGCGACGTCAGCAGCGCTGGGGTAGATAGCTCCGACGACTCTAGGTACCTAGACACGGGGTTTTGCCACGGAACGGCGGGCATTGCGTTTCTTTTTCAGAGACTTTTTGAGTTGACCGGCAATGCTGCCCTCGGGCAGCGGGCGCAGGAATGGTTAGCGCTTACCCTTGAATACCTCCCTGTTCAGGTAGCAGCGCTGAATAATATCCTCTTGCATAAACCCTTTGAGCCAAGCGGCCCGGAGTTAGCACGGCACTACGGCTTACTGGAAGGCCTAGCTGGCACCGGACTAGTGTTAACAGCCTTTGCCAACCCCGCCAAAACAGAATGGTCCAGGCTCTTTCTGTTACATCCGTAAGCCTTTCGTTTCGCTAGTTTATGCGTCGCTTTCCTTTATACAAGCAACTAGATCTGATGGACTGCGGTCCAACCTGCTTGCGCATGATTGCCAAATACTACGGCCGTAGCTTGAGCATGGCTGCCTTGCGCAATACCAGTGGCATTAGTCGGGAGGGGGTTTCACTGTTGGGTATCAGCCAAGCTGCTGAGAAAGTCGGCTTCCATACTCTTGGCGCGAAGCTAAGTTTTGAGCAACTGGCTACTGAGGTGCCCTTGCCTTTGATTGCCCACTGGCAGCAGGAACACTTTATTATTGTTTATAAGGTTAAGCGCAACAAAGTCTATGTGGCTGATCCAGTAGGCGCACTGTTTACTTACAGTGCCGACGAGTTCTGCGCCAAATGGGGCACCCCAACCCAGAATCAGGGCGTCACGGGGATTGCCTTGCTGCTTGAGCCTACGCCGAGTTTCTACGAGGACAAAGACGATTCTGAAGCTCCTACCCAGTATGGGTTCGGGAACTTGTTTGTGCACTTAGCTCCCTACCGCAGGCTGATTATACAGCTAACCATTGGGTTGCTGGCGGGTAGCCTCATTCAGTTAATGCTGCCCTTCCTGACTCAGTCAATTGTAGATGTCGGCATCAATACTCAGAATCTACGGTTTGTGTACCTGATCCTATCGGCCCAGATAGCGCTCTTTATCGGCCGAACGACTATTGAGTTTATCCGCAGTTGGATTTTGCTCCATATCAGCATCCGACTCAATATATCCATATTGACGGATTTCTTTATTAAGCTCATGCGCCTGCCAATGTCCTTTTTTGACGTGAAGCTCTTTGGCGACATAATGCAGCGTATCAATGACCAGCGACGTATTGAAAGTTTCCTGACGAGTTCTTCGCTAGATATTCTGTTCTCCCTCTTTAATCTGCTCACCTTTGGCCTTGTTCTGCTGTACTTTAACACGAAGATTTTCCTTGTGTTTTTCCTTAGCAGTACTTTATACAGCATCTGGGTGCTGCTCTTCCTTAATCGGCGGCGCAAGCTGGACTTCAAGCGTTTCGAGGTCCAGTCCAAGGAGCAGAGTGCCATTGTGGAACTGGTCAATGGTATGCAGGAAATTAAACTAGCTAACGCAGAGCTTTCCAAACGATGGCGCTGGGAGTCGATCCGCATGCGCCTGTTTAAGCTTAACACGAAGGCCTTGGTGTTAAATCAGTATCAACAAACAGGGGCTCATTTTATTAACGAAGGCAAAAACATTATCATCACGTTTCTGGCGGCCCAGGCTGTAATTAACGGGGACATAACGCTTGGTGCGATGCTTTCTGTACAGTACATCATCGGACAGTTGAATAGTCCAATTGAGCAGCTCATTACCTTTTTTCATTCCTTTCAGGAAGCAAAAATCAGCTTAGAACGGCTTAGCGAGATCCACGAAATGGAGGACGAGCAAAGTATCGCCAGAGAAGGACTGTTGGTAGTGCCCAAACACGAAGACCTATCCATTCGCAATATGAGTTTCCGCTACGAGACGGCCGGTAGCCGCTTCGTGCTGGATGGTATTACCTTACATATTCCTAAGGGTAAGACGTGCGCTATTGTTGGTAGCAGCGGTAGCGGGAAATCAACCTTGCTTAAACTTTTACTAAAATTTTATGCCCCAAGCGAGGGAGAAATCAGATTAGGTCAAAGCAATCTGGCCGACGTGGATCACCATTACTGGCGTTCCAAATGCGGGGTCGTGAGTCAGGAAGGCTTCATCTTTTCCGATACCATTGCTAACAACATTGCCGTAGGTGCCGAGACCCTCGATATCCAACGGTTAGTACATGCCGTGCAGGTGGCCAATATCCGGGAGTTTATCGAAGGCTTACCCCTGGGCTATGCCACAAAGATTGGAGCGGAAGGCAACGGCATCAGCCAAGGGCAAAAACAACGAATTCTAATCGCACGCGCCGTTTACAAGGATCCGGAATACCTCTTTTTTGACGAAGCGACGAATGCGCTTGATGCGAATAATGAAATTGTGATTATCAACAATTTAGCGGAGTTTTTTCGTGGTCGGACGGTGGTGGTAGTGGCTCATCGCTTAAGCACAGTACGCAATGCCGATCAAATCATCGTCCTAGAGCAGGGTCGTGTGGTGGAGCAAGGATCCCACAACGAGCTTGTTACCAGGGAGGGCAAATACTTTGAATTGATCCGCAACCAGCTAGAATTGGGTGCTTAGCCTTCCCTTGCAGCATCCGGATCATCTGACACGTCAACTGTTATCGCCTGCTGGCTATGCCTGAACCAACGCTTCCCCCACCGCATGCTTTACCGCTTAACCATCCAGCATTGCGTAGCGAAGAAATGCATGAAGTCATGCAGAAAATACCATCGTGGATGTCCCGTTGGGGCATTTCATTGATCTTCGCCTTGCTACTTCTAGTTATTGGAGGAAGCTATCTGATTAAATATCCAGACAACATCTCTACTTCCTTGCGTCTGACCACGAAGGACTTCCCTAAATCTGTGCATGCCCGAGTAGAGGGGAAATTGGTTTCCCTGCTGGTCGCAGACAACCAGAAAGTGCAGCGTGGAGAAGCCTTGGCCTTTCTGGAAAGTACGGCGCGTCCCGAGCAGGTGCTGGAATTGTCTGCCTGGTTACGCAAATTGGAAGCTTCCCTGCGAAAAGGCGGAGGCAATGAGGCTACGGACCAGCTGCTGCTCGAACCGGTTACTGCTTTTCAGCAGCTTGGGGAGCTGCAAGTTGATTTTCAAGCCTTTACCTTGGCCTTGGCTCAATACAAGGCCAACAAGCTGGGGCACTTCTACTCCAAGAAAAGGGCCATGCTAGTGCACGATCTACAAACTCTATCAGCGCTGCGGGGGGCCCTGCTAACCCAAAGAACTCTCTACGAAGAAGACCTAGCGCTCGCTACGCAGGAGTTTTTAGCTCAACAAGAACTCTATGAGAAAAAAGTGATTGCTCCGTTGGACTTCCGGCAGCAGCAGAGCCGCTACTTGTCTAAGAAGTTTCCGCTGGAGCAAATGAATGTCAATTTGCTTAATAATGATGCGCAACAGACAACGAAGCGGGGGGAACTCATTGAGCTCGACAACTCCATCTCACAACAGGATAATGTGTTTGCGCAGGCGCTTAATAGCCTGCAGAGTGCCGTGCAAAGCTGGGAAAGTAAATACGTTCTCTCTGCTCCGACATCGGGCACAGTATTCTTCAATTCCTTTTTACAGGAAACCCAATCGGTTGCCATTGGTCAGGAAATACTTACCGTAGCTCCCGCTCGCAGCGAGGCCTTTGGGGAGGTCAATATTCCACAGTACAATCTAGGCAAGATTAAAGTCAATCAGACGGTCATGATCAAGTTCGCCAGCTACCCTTTCCAGGAATTTGGAGCTGTGGTCGGAAAGGTAGTTTATATATCGGACGTACCCTTAAAAGATGGTACTTTCTTAGCCAAAGTAACTTTACCGAACGGGTTAAAAACTACCTATAATAAAACAATTGTTTTTCGGGCGGGTATGCTCGCTACAGCGGAAATTATTACGGACGAAACCCGTTTATTTGATAAAATATTCTACAATATCCTAAAGGCCATTAAGCCCAGTGGTGTTGCATAACTATTCTATTTTATTCAGCAGCACGCTTCGCATCCTTCAAGCCGTGAAACCAGGACTAGAGCAGCTTCCGCCCTTGTCGCTGCACCTGCAGAAAGGAAAGTCCATGTCGGAATGACCAGTGTAATTCCTGAGCTTTTGACCGCCTAAATTTCTACAGGTTGTCAGCCCTGCGGCCCCTACACCTGAGTAGACTCCGGCTCCCTGACCCCTCTGTAGCGGTTTTGCCGGCCCACTTTTACCCTGCCCTGTTAGTATGAGTACTCCTCTTTCCACTTTAGCGTTGATTGACACCAAGCTAGTGGCGATCGCAGCTCTGCTAACACGTCATCCAGAGCAACACTTACCAACTTTAATGCAGGGGAGCGCAGGTATTGCCTTATTCCACGCATATTTATATGTACACACAAGAGACGAGCACCACTTAGAACATGTCTCACAATACATAGAGGCGGCCATTGAGGCAACCAATCGATTAGACCAGCCGCCTTTCTTAGGCACCGGATTTACGGGGTTAGGCTGGGTTATAATTCATTTGATATCACTAGGAGTACTGGATACGGAGGCGGCAACCCTTATTGACGACGTACGGCCACTGATTATAGCTTCGCTGGATAACACTTATTTCAGCCGGAGCTATGATCTGTTTTATGGGTTTATCGGTACTAGCCTGTTCCTGAGGGAAGATACTGAAACAGATCATAGACTGCTTCAAGCAGACTTGCTGCAACGGCTGGAACAGACCGCCATCCCCATGCATGTGGGAGTGGCTTGGAATATTTCCCTTGATAATGATCAAATACTAGCAGTCAGCCTTGGACTGGCACATGGTTCCCCAAGCATTATTATGTTTTTGTTAGGGCTACATCAGCAAGGGGTGGAACCTGTACGCTGCCGAAAATTACTGGATCAGGCGATGGCATTTCTGCTGTCCCAAGAGATGCAGGGCGAAATCTCACTGTTTCCTGGTAGGATAGTCGCTACCCAAATTGAAACACCAAGTCGCCTGGGATGGTGCTACGGAGATCTGGGTATCGCCTATGTGGTGCTTCGCGTGGCTGCCTATTTTCAGGATGAAGTACTGTGTCAACACGGCCTGCGTATTGCCTATCATGCGGCAAGGCGGGATTGTGAGAGTGCAATGGTAGTACGCAACACTGATACTGAGCCGAAAATAGACATCAGTTTTATTCACGGCACGGCAGGTATCGCCTTTTTATTTCGGCGAGTTTTTGAGATAACCGGCGAAGCTACTTTTGAGCGGCGTGCCCAGGAGTGGCTGGCACTTACCTTAGAGAATGTAGGCCCGCAGGTGGAATTGCTGGAGGCAAACTTTTCCATCAAGCCCTTTGATAGTACTGATTCCGAAACCGGGAATCGTTTTCTTGCGCTGGAGCAGCGCTTCGGTTTGCTAGAAGGGCTGGCTGGCACCGGCTTAGTGTTAACAGCCTTCGCGAATCCTTACCAGACAGGATGGGCCAAGCTTTTTCTGTTACACGAGTAGCTCTTTTCTAATGTTTATGCGCCGCTTTTATCTGTAGTAACGACGTGACCCATTAGACAGCGTGTACGCTTCCCCGAATCGAGTGCCAGTTGTGAGTAGAGAAAGACGTAACTGTCCCTACCTGACGACTGCAACATGAACAAAGGACGATTTAGCGAGGCCCAGCTTGTGGCTATTCTCCAACAGCAAGCCAGCGGGCAGACCGTGGCCCAGATTGTGCGCGAGCACGGCTTGAGCGAGGCCACGTTTTATGCCTGGAAAAGCAAATACGCCGGAGCCAGCGTCACCGAGCTGACCCGGCTCAAGCATCTGGAAGAGGAAAATCGCAAGCTCAAGCAGATGTTCGCCGACCTGAGCTTAGAAAATCAGGCTATCAAGGAGATCCTGCGAAAAACGTAAGCAGCCCTGCGGCGCGGCGCCAGGCAGCGCAGGGCTTAGTTGGGAAAGGCTGGAGCCAGCGCCGGGCCTGTGCCCTGGTGGGGCTGGCGCGCGGCAGCTAGCACCCGGTAGCGCAGGGGCGAAATGATGAGCCCGTGCAGCAGGCCCTGCGGGCGTTAAGTGGGCGGCATCCGGGCTGGGGATTCTGGAAGCTACACCACCGCTTGCGCAAAAACGGACTGGTCATCAACCATAAACGCACCTTACGCATCTACCGGGCACTGGCCCTTAACCTGCCTCGGCGCCTGAAAAAGCGCGTGCCAGCCCGCGTCAAGCAGCCCTTAGCCGTGCCCGAGGCCACCAACGGGTGTTGGTCGCTCGACTTTACGAGTGACGTGTTGACCGATGGCCGCCGGTTCCGCACGCTCAACGTGCTCGATGACTATAACCGCGAGTTGCTGGGCATGGAAGTTGACTTCTCCTTGCCTGCCAGGCGCGTCGTGCAGGTGCTCACGCGCTTAGTTGAGTGCTATGGCCGTCCAGCGCAGTTGCGCACCGATAACGGCCCTGAGTTTATCAGCGCCCAATTGAGCGAGTGGTGTGAGCGGCAGGGCATTATTCTGCATTGGATTCAACCAGGCAAGCCGACGCAGAATGCCTACATCGAACGCTTCAACGGCTCATTTCGCCGCGAACTGCTCGAGGCCCACCTGTTTCGCTCGCTGGCCCATGTGCGCCAGCTGGTAGACGAGTGGCAGCTCGACTATAACACCCAACGGCCCCACCAGGCCTTGAATTTTATGACCCCTCTCGAATTTAAACAAGCCGCTTAACCTCTGCCTACCACTGGCTTATCGAACGGGGAAGCATACAGATGCACCAGTGCCGAAACCGGACCTAGACCGTGTGCCAAGGGCCGAAGCGTTCGGCTGGTACATCCCGCCAGGCCACCCCACAGCGGGCCCGTCAGCGCACGGCCTCCACGAAGAAGCGCGTGTCCTTGGCCGTCGGCCCCGGGGAGCGTTCCTGCCCCGGCAGCAACGGCCAAAGCCGTTCCCATTGCGCATCGGTTAGGCTGTGTCTGAAAATGGGTGTTGCGTATCTTAGGGTATGGCAGCACGGTATGAGCTAACAGATGCCCAATGGGCCGCGGTAGAAGGCGAATTATCCCCACAACGTCTGGGTCGTCCCCGGCGCGATGACCGCCAGCAATGGAATGCCCTACTCTGGATCCTATGCACCGGAGCGCCCTGGCGGGATTTACCCGTCCGCTACGGCCCCTGGCAAACGGCGTACGAACGATTTCGCCGGTGGGCCGCTGATGGCACCTTCGAGCGGGTGCTACACTGCTTGCGCCTGCGCCTGGATGCGGCCGGCTTGTTGGACCTGGACACGTGGCTGGTGGATTCGACCACGGTGCGGGCCACCAAAAGTGCGGCGGGCGGCACGAAAAAAAAGCCCAGTGCCTCGGGCGCAGCCGCGGCGGGCTGACCAGCAAGCTGCATGTGGTCTGTGATGGCGCGGGTACGCCGCTGGCCCTGCGTCTATCGGCCGGCCAGCGGCATGATGGTCCCCAGTTTGAACCGCTGTGTGACCAGGTGCGCGTACGTCGACGCCCGCGCCAACTCCTGGCCGACCGCGGCTACGACGCGGCCCACATTCGCCACTGGCTGCGTCGTCGTCGCATCCGGGCCGTCATTCCACGTCGGCAACCAGCCGCAGGTCGTCGCTGTCGGCGGCGAGGACGGCCCCCACGAATCGAGCCCGCTCGCTATGCGCGGCGCAATGTGGTGGAACGCTTCTTTGGCTCGCTCAAAGAACATCGCCGCGTGGCCACGCGCTATGAAAAACACGACGCCCATTTCCTCAGCATGGCCTCGCTGGCCTGTATCCGCCGTATGTTGCAGCAGCACTTTTCAGACACAGCCTAATACACTTCGATCTTTATTTGGGGTGGTCTACCCGTGGCGGACACGGAGCTAAGGTAGGTGCTTTGCGAGGTCGTGTTCAAACTGGTGGGGCGAGTAGTAGCCCAAGGCGGAGTGGCGGCGGTCGAGGTTGAAGTAGGTGTCGAGGTAGTAGGCGACTTCGAGCCGGGCCTCTTCCAAGCTGGCAAAGGCCCCGCTGTGGGGCAGCAGCTCGGTTGTGAGCGTGCTCCAGCCCGCCTCGGCCTAGGCGTTGTCGTACGGGTTGCCCGGGCGGGCGAAGCTGGCCACGGCACCGGCGTCAGCGATGCGCTGGCGACAGGCCAGACTGGTGTACTGGCTGCCGCGGTCGGCGTGGACGATGAGACCCGGCGCGGGCTGGCGCAGTGCTAGGGCTTGCTCCAGCGCCGTGAGCACCAGTTCGGTGGGCATGTGTGCATCCAGGTGCCAGCCCACCACCCGCCGCGAACAGGCATCGCGCCACGTGGCCAGGTAGCACCAGCGCCCGCCCGCCAGCGGCAGGTAGGTGATGTCGTCCACCCAGACCTGATTAAGGGCAGTGGGCGCGGGCTGGCCCAGCAGCCGGTTCTCGGCCGCCACGGCGGCCGGGTCCGCCTGGGTGGTGCGCGGGCGGTGGGGGCGGATACTGAGCGCCCGCTGGCCCGTAGTACAACGCGTAGCGGCCCACGCGGTGGCCCTCGGCCTGCAGTTCCGCCCGTAGACGGCGCGTACCATAGCGGCTAGCATGGCGGGTAAAGACCTGCTGGGCGACTGCTTGCCACGCCGGAGCTGGGGGCAGTAGCGCCGCCCGCCAATGGTAGTAGCCGCTGCGGCTTACCTCGAGCACCCGACACAACTCGCTCACCGCCCAGGTAGCGGCGTGGGCGTCGATGAACGCGTACTTGCTCACGGCTGCGGCACAGCGAAGATGGTCACCGCTTTTTTTAAAATGTCGTGCTCTGTTTCCACGCGCTTGAGCTCGGCGCGCAGGCGCTTGATTTCCTCGCGCTCGGCGCTGCTGAGTACGGCCTGCTACAAAGCCGCACGCTGCCAGCGCCCCGGCAGGGCGGGCGAGATGCCTTGGGCGCGTGCCACATCGCTCTGGCGGGCGCCGGCAGCGACTTGGCGCACGCATTCGGCTTTGAACGCGGGCGTGTATTTTTTGCGGGGGACGGGCTGGCCGTCAGCTGGTTTCTTTACGGGCATAGACAGGGAAAGGTAAGACTGCTACCTGTCCGTTCCGGCTAGACCACCTCAATATCGCGCTCCATTTCTACGCGCTTGAGCGCGGCCCGCAACTGCATAATTTCGTCACGCTCGGCGCTGCTGGGCACGGCCTGCTCCAGCGCCGAGCGCTGCCAGCGGCCCAGCAGAGCGGGCGAAATGCCTTGCGCGCAGGCCACGTCGCTTTGACGGGCACCGGCCGCCACTTGGCGGACGCACTCGGCTTTAAATGCCGGCGTATATTTCTTTCGGGTGGCGGGGCCTCCTCCAAGATTCGATTTCTCAGTCATGGGCAGCGGAAGTTAAGACTTCTCGCTGTCCGTTTTAGCTAGACCACCTCAGACAGCTGTCAAAAAAATGCGCCTAAACACATAGTGCTTAGGCGCATTCGTATATAAGCAGGGAAATTAGTCTTTCACTATTTCCAGCGTACGGCAGTCCATCATCATTTGCCGGGAGTCCTGGCAACGCTGTCCTGTAGAGAGCGCATAGGTAAATCCACCTTTGATGGTAGCCATGTCTTGTTTGTCCAAACTAGCGATAGTTTGCTTATTCAAAGAGAGTTTGGTTTGAATTTTTTTCATAATGAAGTTAGCGCCTCGGCAACCGGCCAACACATTCTGTACTGACTTTGTCCTTAGCGGCAGAAAATTATATTTCTATCTTTTAATAGGCAAGTATTCGAACTTAGTTTTTTTGGTAACGGTGTGCTCCCAGTTGAAAGCCAATAGGGCCGCTACATCGAAACGGAGCGAGTCCTTGAGGGCATCGTCGGAAAAGTCAAACTCGCCGTGCAGGTTGATATGCTGCCAGCTCACGGGTGAACTCGCCGCGATAGCATCGGCCACCGCCTGGCGCTCGGCTGGCGGAGCGTGAAAGAGGTACTGGTTCAGGTACAGGCAATTCCAGCACACAATCACGTTTTGCACCAACTGTTTGCAGGCATTAGCGACCTGCTGCTCTTCCTTGCCAGCGTACGGAATCTGGCCGTTTTGGCCGTAGAACACGGCCCGGGCGAAGGTGTGCGTGCTTTCGAGCTTGTCCAGCTGATCATCGATGCGCTTGCGCAGGTCGTCCATGTAGCGGAGCAGAAACTCGGTGCGTACCACCCGGCCCAGTTCGCGCAGGGCCAGGTAGACGGGGTGCTGCTGGGAGTAGGAATTGAGTCGGCGCAGCAGCGTGGAAGCCGTGACGTGCTTTTGCTTGAGGCTCACCACCAGCCGCAGCAGCGTATCCCACTGGGCCCCGATCAGGATATGGTCGATTTACTTGACCGGGGCCAGGCCGTAGGCCGTCAGGTCGGGCACGTCCATGCCGGCGAAGGCGTAGAGCTGCTGGTCCTGAAAAGACTGGATGCGCGGCGCGAATTCAATCCCCAGCAAGGCGGTGAGCGCAAAATTGACTTCCGTAAAGCCGTGCGTGTCGGTCGAATGAATGGTGGATTCCACCACGTCGTTGTGCAGCAGGCCGTCGACCAAATAGGCGGCTTCGCGCTCGGACGAGCTGAATGTGGTCGAGTAAAAGAGCCGGTGGCGGTCGTCGAGGAAGCACTAGGAGACGATGCCCTTCTCCTAGCCGAAATACTTGTAGGAGTGCGTGGCGTGAATCGAATCGACGGCCACGTAGTACTTCTGGCCATCGGAGGACGTGTGCACCGCCTCGGGATGGCGTTTGAAGAGGCGGCTAACGGGTAGCTTGCCGGTCAGGGCCACCACGGCGTCGTTGGCCCGCCGCAAGTTGTCGAGCGAGAAGTACCAGTTGACCGCGTTCTCCAGGGTGGCCAGCGCCACGTGCTTGGTGGCGTGGGCCATGCGCGTCAGCCCCAGGTTGCAGCCGTACGCCATGAGGCCCGCGAAGAAGACCCGCTCCGCGGGCCGGGGCGGCCGATTACGCGGACTCCAGTGCGTGAGGCAGTTGGTGAAGTGGCACTGCTGATTAACGGTATGCAGCACCTCGTGCAGCGAAATCAGCCCCGGCCCGGGAAACAGCGGCCGCGCTACCGGGGCGTCCTCGTCCGGGGGCCGGCGTCAGGAAGCGGGGGCGCCCATTGGCGCGCGCCCGCACGCCGGGGTTGGTGTCGGCGTCCAGCCGCTCACAAGTGCGGGCGAAGGCGGTGGCCAGCTTGGCTTGCTATTCGCTCAACCAAGGGCCCAGCTCGCGTAGGTGCACGAGGTCCGTTTGCGCCAGCAACGCGTCCCGCTGCTGCTCCCAGGTAGCGGCCTCCAGCAGGTAGGTGTCGAAGGGGCAGTAGCGCAGCGAGTGGGCCAGGTTCAGCTTGCTGGCTTTCAGGTGGTCAGCCACGTGGCCGGCCAGTAGGGCCTTATACAGGGAAACGGGGCTTTCGGCTTGCGCCAGGGCGGCCCGTTCCGCTGCTTTCAAAAAGGTCGTCGGGGGCTGCGGGCTCACCTGTCCGTCCCGCACCCGGTACTGGGCCAGGGCCTGCGCCAGCGGGCTATCGGCCGCGCCTTCGTAGGCCACGGTGCGTAAAATCTCGCCCAGCCGCCGCTGCAGGGCGCGGGAGCGCTCCTCTACGATCTGATAGTACGGGCCGATGCGACTACCCCCTCCCCCTTGGCGTAACTGCTGCGCCGTGTGGCCCAGTTGCGCAAAATCTGCCACGGCCGGGGTTTGCAGCCAGGCCAGCCAGGCTGTCACCTTCTCCTCGTTGGTGCGGGCAAACGAAAAGGCGACTTCTTCCAACTGCGCCAGGGCCGCGCCGTGGCTGACCACCCCTTCCAGCACCTGGCGCAGCTGGCCGGTCAAGTCCTGCTGCTGGCAGTAGACGCGCTTCTGCGTTTCGCGCTGGGCGGCGTTGCGGTGAGTTTGCACCGCCTGCAGCAGCGTTTCGGTGAGCAGGTCGCCGACCTGGTAGTACTGGTAGACCACGAAGCAGAGCACCATCAAGTACTTCTTGTCGGCTTGTTGCCGCACCTGAAAGACCTGGGCCCGTTCGACGTAGCGGGCGTAGTAGCGGACCACCTCTTCCGATAAGTCCAGGGACTGCACCACGGGGTGGACCTGGGCAAATAGGGCCTGTAGCACGGCGTAGTCCTGCACGTTGGCGCGGATAGCCATCGGGCGCATCAACTCCAGGCTCCGCTTGAGCGTGGTCAGCCGGTAGGGTCGGTGGGAATGGGCCGGGGCATCTTCTTCCGTGGTGAACAAGGCATCCAGCTGCTGGCGCACGGCCGGCGTGAGCAACGCGGCCAGCTGCGTGGTCAGCTGCTGCTCAACCATGCGGAAGGCCTCCGTCACGACGCCGGCCAGGGCGGCGTACGTGGGCACTTCCCAGCGGCGGACCCGCAGCGTATCCACGGCCGAGCGAAACACGGCCACGGGGTTCATCTGCTGGCGGGCAAAATGGGTCACCTGCTGGCGTACGGCGGCTTCGACCTGCTCGAAGGGGGCCACGCCGAACTGCTGCAGAATCAGCCGGCGGTGGTGAAAGCGGGTGGCCTTGTCGTAGCGCGCCCACTCGACCTCGCCCAGGCGGTAGCGCTGCTGCACGTACGCGCCGTCGGCGGCCCGAAACCGCTCGGTGGAGAAGAAGCGGCCGGTAGCCTGAAAATAGCTGACCTGCAGCACAAAACCGCCCCGGCTGTGGGGCGTGACGAGGCTGCCGAGCACCTGGGCGGCCCAGTCGGGCAAGCTGCAGTAGAGCTTGCGCTGGGCCGCGGTCCACTTGGGCGGGTGGTCGAACTTACGAGGCCAGCTGGCGCCGGTAGCGCTTGACGCTCGACTCGCTTACGCCCGTAGCGGCCACGGTCTGGTGCACCGACATGCCGGCGGCCAGGCAGGCCTGGACCTTGGCCAGCTTCGCGGCGTCCACCCCGGCCCGACGGCCCAAGTGCTTGCCCTGCGCTTTGGCCAGGGCGATGCCCGCGGTGGCCCGCTCGCGGATGCTCTCGCGGTCGTACTCGGCCAGCGCGGCGAAGATGCCCAGCACCAGCCGCCCGGCCGGCGTGGCCGTGTCGATGCCCAGGTCCAGGGCGACAAAACGCACCTGGCGCTCGTGCAGGTCGGCCACCACCTGCATGATGTGGGCGCTGTTGCGGCCCAGCCGGTTCAGGCGGGCCACAGTTACCGTATCCCCGGTGCGTAAGGTGGCCAGCAACTCGGTGAGTACGGGCCGTTGCGTGGTAGCACCGCTGATTTTTTCCTGGAAGATGCGGTCCACGCCGGCGGCTTGGAGCTGGTCGAGTTGGGTGTCGAGTTGTTGGTCTTTGGCCGAGACGCGGGCATAGCCGAAATGCATACAAACGGGTCAACAAGGTGGGGCCAGCAAGATACACAGGTGAACCAACTTTCTGGCCCCAGTCTTGCCTACCTAACCGTTACCTATTGGTGGGTGCCGGCAAGGTGTACCTTGCTGGTCCCTGCCGTCGGTCGTCAACGAGCGTCAGCACGCCCAGTTCCAGGCCACCGAACGGCTACTCGTTTAACTTTGTACTAAATTTTTAACCAAGGCTACTTGTGTACGGTGGCAAATCCCACTATTTTTTATCCAAACCCAAGGCGGCTTGCACCACCTGCCGGGCCAGCAGAGCATCTTTCTTCTTCTCTTCGCTGATTTGCTTGCCGACCCGCACGAAAACGGCGTTGCAATACTTCTGCTTGTCGTCAATCTTCTTCTGGCTGTTCTCCTTGAGCTGCCACTCGCGGAGCAGCTTGCGGGCTTCGACCACCTCCATCACCTTGAGGTAAAGCGCGATGTTGCGGTCGGTAACTTTGAACTCCCGCAGCCGGTCAATAACCGGGCGTAAGATTTCGTCGGCCAGCCACGAGGCCGGGATAACGGTAGACTGCTTGTGCAGCAGCTCGAAGCGCAGGCCCACAATCTTCTTCCGGCCCCGACCGGCCCGGTTGGCTTCCAGGATAGGAGTGTAGACGAAGGCGCAGGGCGTTCTTTCCAGTTCCTTTTGCGCTCCCAGCACCGTTTTCTTAATCAACTCGTTGGTGTCGGCGTGCTTCATGACCGGGTTGCCTTTCCGGTCCTTTTTTGGGGAGCCATACTTGTCTAGTTCCTGGCCGCAGTCCATGAGCAGGCGGTATTCTTCCAGCGATACTTCCCACCAGCCGGTATCCCGAAACGCGGAAAGTATCTCAAAGAACCGCATGCTGTACCAGCTATGCAGGCCCATGTAGCCATCCAGCTTGTAGGTCGAGTACTGACCGGCAATCTGAACGAAGTAAGGCGCGAGCTGCGGGTTGAGAATGATGGTAATGATGCCATCCTTGAAGCCTACGCGCCGTTCCTTCGTCGTATCCAGCAGGTGGCGGATGTACCACTCGCTCCCGTCCAGGCTCTCAAACTCCCAAGTGACGTGGGCCAACTCATAGATAGCTTTTTTCAGGAAGGAATACGCCGTGTCCGTATCAATGTCGGTGCCCTCGACCACGGAGGAAACCCGCAGTTGATAATAGTCGCGCAGCTGCAAGTCATCTTCCTTGATTTGCTCCATCACCCGCGCCATAATGCGCTTGCCGTACACGGAAATTCTGCGCTGGTGGGCGAAGGTGGCCGCCCAATGCTGCTTGACCCGCGCCAGCGCTTCGGGCTCATACTGCAGGTCTAGTTCCAGCATAGGAACGGGCAGGGTAACGCGGGGTAGTCGGTTTCCTAACATCTAGCCGATAGGTTACGGTTGCAGCCACCAGGAGACACTTTTGCCTCATCCAGTGATATCAGGCCGAAACATACGGCGAAAAAACCAGCTTGTGTAAAAGTGCGCAGGTTTATTACCTTAAGGAAGCAGGTTTATTACCTTAAAGAAGCAGGTTTATTCACTCAGGCTAACCTTAAGGAAGCAGGTTTATTACCTTAAAGAAGCAGGTTTATTCGATTTACTCCTTATTAGTTACTACTAGGTTTTATTTACCATCTTCTTAAAATAACCTACAACTTTGTTACGCGAGAACGAGAAGCATTTAGGGTATAAAACTGTGTGGACAAGTCGAGAATTAGCAAAACAAGACAGTCCAAAAAAGCATATCCGGCAAAAAAACGAAGTTGTACTTTTTAAGGATTTTATTACCTTTTTCTACTGTGAGCAACTGGCTGTTATACCTGCTCAAATACTACTCCAACACCCCCCTACCGTTAGCTGGGGCCGGGAAGGGCTGAATTAGTGCCCCAGGAGGCCGCAGAATAGACCCGCAGCCGTTCAAGCGCCGCTGCTACCATCCAACCGCCGCGCCGTGCAGCGGCCCGCTTTTACCCATTGCCGGCCAAGGCCGGGTTGGCGTCCCGCGCTATGATAAATTCGACCGTGGTCAGGTCCACCGCCTCAGCTCGATACTCAAGTATCCGCAGCAGTAGGGGTAGCACAAGAGTAGGAACAGAAACTATCGCTAGGCCCATTCACCAAGCGATTTCACCAAGCGATGCTTCCCAGGGTGTGAGGGTGCGCAAGGGACGCAGTTGCCCAGCCGCAACAGATTCGGGCAGCGTAAAATCGTAGCGGCCCAGCATATTAACGTGTTCATGCAGCAAGGGCGAGAGGCGGGCCACATCCTCCGGGTTTACGTGCTCCTCCGTTTCCTGCCACCGCTCTAATGCTTGTTGCAAATAGCGCGTATTCCACAGCACCAGGGCGTTTACGACTAGGCCCAGCGCCCCGAGTTGGTCCTCCATTCCCTCGCGATAGCGCTGGCGCAGCTCGCCTTTCTTGCCGTGAAAAACGGCGCGGGCCAGCGCGTGGCGGCCCTCGCCGCGGTTGAGCTGCACCAGGATGCGCCGCCGGTAGGCCTCGTCGTGGACGTAGGCTAGCAGGTAGCGCGTTTTTTCCACCCGGCCCAGTTCGGCCACCGCCCGGCCCAGGCCCGAGAGCGAACCCGCCCGCTGCAAGGTGCGCATTACCGCCGTGGCTTTTACCCGGCCCAATTTAAGAGAGCCGGCCAGCCGCAACATATCCTCCCAATGGTCACTAATGAGCCGGGCGTTGACGACGTGCCGGCTTAATTCATTGAGGGGACCATAATCATCTTCCTTGCTGAGGCGCCAGAACCGTTGGTCGGAGAGGTCTGCTAAGCGAGGGCTGAAGCGGTAGCCCAATAAGGCGAACAGGCCAAAGACTACCTCACTGTAGCCATGGGTATCGGCCATGATTTCGCGCGGGTCCAGGCTGGTTTGCTGTTCCAGCAGCCCGGCCAGGATGAACAGGGAGTCGCGCAGCGTACCGGGAATGACGATGCCGTGGAAGCCGGTGAACTGGTCGCCGGTGAAGTTGTAGTAGGTTACCCCGCGCTGGGAGCCGTAGTATTTGCGGTTCCACCCGGCGTGCAGCGTGCGCACGGGCACGACGAAGCGCATGCCGTCGGCCGAGGCGACTTCTCCGCCACCCCAGGCCTGGGCCAGGGGCAATTGCGCCTGGCCGTCCACCAACCGGGCGTTGGCGGCGGTGAGCGTTTCCACGCGCATGTAGTTTTGCTGCACCCAGGACAAGCGGGGCAAGGTTAGGGCCGGTACCTCGGCCCTCGCCACAGCCTTGAGGCCAATGTTACACGCCTGGGCCAGCAGCACCGCGCAGATGCTCAGTGGTAAACCGGCCGCTTTGCTCTGGCCGTCGGCCACGTGGGTGAAGGCGTCGGCAAATCCCGTGAACGCGTTCACCTCCAGCAGCAACGCCGCTAGTTCCACTTGGGGCAACTGCTGGGTAAGCTGCGTCCGCAACTGCTGCAAGCTTGCGGGTTCTTCCTGGGCGGGGAGCGGGCTTACCCGCACGTAGGGCATGCCGTCGTGCTGCAGCACGTGCAGCGCCGTGTTGTGGGGCAGGGTTTCGCGAACCTCCGCGTAGGCCGACCGCAGCTGCGCTTGGAGCCGCACCAGTTCCAGGGCCGGGTCGAGCGAACGGCCCAGCGCCCGCGCCACCGATTCACGCGCCGCGTCCCAGTCCTCGCCGCGTAGCATTTCCGCGCGGGTCGCCGTAGCGCTCACTCGTCGTCACAAACACTTCCCGACGGCGCAACGCCTGGTGTAGGCGGTCCAGCACGCAGAGCGTGTACGCGGCGGGGTTCACCTCGTCTCGACTGGCAAACACCTGCCGCGCCCAGCTTTTGGGCACAAAGGTGCGGGGAGCAGTCCCCCATTTGGGCCGGCACCGGCCGCCTGCTTCCTGGGCTCGTAAAAAGTACCAGGCATCGAGCAGGGGTTTGGCCGAGGGGGAACCTTCCAACGCAATTCCGTTCAGCAGGGCCGGCAGAAACCGGCGTACGGTCGCGTAGCTACCACTCAGGGCTTGGAACCGGGGGTCGTCGGCGGGACTGGCCAGCGCCTGCACTGCGTCGGCTGCTTCTCGCAAGGAGGCTTCGCCAATGCGGCTCAACACCTGTGCCCGAATCTGGGCTTCGGGCACGGATTCGTCCAACATCATGCGCACGGCCTGTTGCAAGACCAGCGCGGCGTGGTCCAAATCCTTCAGGGAGCGCAGCCGCTGGCGGCGGCGCTTGGTTTCGCCCCGTAGGGCGAGCGCTGTCAACAACCCGTCGAAGAGGTCGAGCACATCGTCGGTGGCCGTGCGTTCAAGGGCCTGGGCGAAGGACAGCAGGGTGGCCAAGCGGCGTTCTTCTCCCATCCGCGCCAACGTCTGCCCCCAGGCCACTTGGGCGTGGCGGGCCAGCCGCACCACTCGGGCTTCGGGCAGGTCGTGCAGTGAAATGCCCCCTACGCCGAGGGCGCGCACGTGCTCCAGCCGTCCCAACGCGGCCACCAGAGCGGGGCCGGAAACGCGGGTCGGCGCGGTGCGCAACGCTTCCAGTCGGGTGAGTCGCTGGCCAGGCGGTACCAGCAACAGCGATTCCAAGGCCTCTTGCTGTACCGGGTTCAACCGGTTGCGGAGTTGGCGGTGCAGGTGACGGCCCGTGCGCTCGCGGACCCGCGCAATCAGGCGGGCCAGCACCGTCACGCCGGGCAGCACGACGCGCTGGGCCACTAGATGTGCGGTCGCCAAATCAAAGAGCACACTGGGCCGCACGGTGCTGGTGAGGACCTGCGCGTAGAGCCAGCGCGTGAGGCGGAATACTTGCCGGCCCCCATAGGCCGCAAAGCCCAGGTACGCCACAATGCGGGCCTGGTGGTCGGAGAGCGTATTCGGGCGGGTATACCGCGCAGGCCACGCGTCAGTGCCTACCTGAAGCTGCTGCGCCAAGGTGGCCACCACGACGGCCGGCACCTGGGTAGGGACGGGCAGAAACGTGCCTAAAAACCGGAGGGTACACAACTGCACAGCACACCCGAGTTGGGTGTACGAACGGCGGTAGTCGGCTAGAAACTGTAGGTCCTGCGGACTCAGGTAAAAGAAACGGGCCAGTTGTTCCGGGCTAGGGTCCGCCTGGTAGCGCCCATAGCGGGCCGCCTGCTCGTCGCTCAGAAATTCTACCGGCATCGTCCTATAGTCGCGTGTCCCCGCTGGCGGCGGCCCTATTCGGGCCAGCCGCTCGCTTCCCGCTCGGTCTGGTAAGCTGGCCGAATCCGGGGTGAAAGTAGCGGCCGGCCCTTTTCATTGCTCGCCCCAGACCGACAGGTTTCAGGATACAACCGGCACCGGGTCTGCCCGTTAGCTGATGGTGCGGTCGCTGGTGGTGTAGTTGAGCATCCAGCCGGGGTATTCAGCCGGCAGTTGGCTGACCTCTTCGAGGTGGCGCAACTCCTCCGGCGTGAACGTCACGTCCACGGCGGCCAGGTTGGCGTCGAGCTGCTCGGGCTTGGTAGCCCCCATGATAACGCTGCTCACTACCGGCTGGTGCAGCAGCCAGGCCAAGGCGAGTTGGGCCACCGTGGCGCCTTTGGCTTCGGCCAGCGGGTGTAGCACGTCGAGGATATTGAAGGCCCGGTTGCGGTCGACGAGGGGAAAGTCGAGCCGGTCGCGGCGGCCGCCTTCCTGGTTTTGGCCATCGCGGGTGTACTTGCCTGAGAGCAGGCCGCCTGCCAGCGGGCTCCATACCAGTATGCCCACCTTTTGGTCAAGTAGCAGCGGCACCATTTCGCGCTCCAGGTCCCGGCCGGCGATGGTATAGTAGGCCTGCAGCGAGGCGAAACGCTCCAGCTGGCGGCTATCGGCCGTGGCCAGGGCCTTCATCAGCTGCCAGGCGGCCAAGTTGCTGGCCCCAATGTAGCGCACCTTGCCCTGGCGCACGAGGTCATCGAGCGCCCGCAAGGTTTCGTCCAGCGGCGTGAGCGGGTCGTAGGCGTGCAGCTGGTAGAGGTCGAGGTAGTCGGTATTCAGGCGCTTGAGGCTGGCTTCGGCCTGCTGCAGGATGTGCTTGCGCGTAAGTCCTACCTCGTTGGGGCCTTCGCCCATTTTGCCCCGCACTTTAGTGGCCAGCACCAACGAGTCGCGGTCCAGGCCCAGGTTGCGGATGGCCTGGCCGGTAATTTCCTCCGACAAGCCCTCGGAGTACACGTTGGCCGTGTCGATAAAGTTGACCCCAGCGGCCACGGCCCGGCGCAGCAACTCATCGGCGGCCGTCTGGTCGAGGGCCCCGGTGACGGCCGAGCGGCCTTTGCCCCCAAAGGTCATGGTGCCCAGGCACAGGGCCGACACCTTCAAGCCGGTCTGGCCCAGCAAGCGATACTGCATACGACATAGCGCCGGGGGAATGGACGCGCCCGGCCGTGCAAAGGTCCGGCGCACCTGCTGGGGCTACATAACCAAATTGCACCCAAAGGCTACGAAAATCAAACCACCACGGTCTGGGGCTGGCGAACTTGCTGCGGGGTGAGGCCGGTGTGGTGCTTGAAGAAATTGTGAAAGTGGGTGGGATACGCAAAGCCGAGTGCTTCGGCAATATCCGTCAAGGACCACGGCGTGTGCTGCAGCAGGCGCCGCGCTTCCGCCAGCCGCCACTCGGCCAGGTGCGCGGTGGTGGTTTTGCCTGTCACGGCCCGCACGGCCCGGTTGAGGTAGTTGACGTGTACACCCAGCAGCGGGGCAAAATCCTGGGGGGCGCGCAGCCGCAACGGCTGGTCGGGCGGGGCTACTGGAAACTGCCGGGCCAGCAGCTCCAGAAACAGGGCGGCGAGCCGGTCGGCGGCGGTAGGGTGCACGAAGTCGGGTGCGGGTGCCCGCAGGCGCTGGAGCTGGTGCAACAGCAGGTGCAGGTAGTGACGCACTACGGTGGCCTGGTGTAGGTAATCGGTGCCCAGTTCCGTGAGCAGCTGGCTAAACAACGATTCAAACGCCGGCAGCTGCCCGGGCTCTAGTACATAGACCGGGTCGCGCCCCAGGGCCAGCAGTGGGCTTAGGGCCTGGTCGGCCGTCGCCCCGCCGTGCAGAAATTCGGGCGTGAACAGGCAAAACAACCCGCTTTGCTCGTCCGATAGGGTTTCCCAGGCGTGCGGCACCAGTGGATGCGAGAGCACCACGGCCGGCCCGGCAATGGCCCAGCCCCGCGTGGTTTGGTGCAGCTGGCTGGTGCCCCGCGTTAGCAGGGAGAGCTTGTAGAAGTCGCGCCGCTGGTAGGGCAGGGATACCTGCCCGAAATCTGCCCGGGAATAGGCCGCAAACTGGCCCGCCTGCAGCCCGCCAACCGACGGCACCTTTCCCAGGTAGCGGTGCTCAAACTCGGGCAGGGAAATAGCGGCAGCCGGTGGCTGAGAGCAAGTCTTCATCACGAGGCGCGTATCAGCTCGTTTGGTGCGCCGCCTGCGTGCCCGTCGGTACGCCCAGCTGCACCAGGTAGCGGTAAATGGTGGCTCGACCGACCCCTAGCAACTGGGCGATTTCCGCGACAGTTTTGTCCTGCTGCAGGTACAGCGTTTTGGCCGCCTGGGCTTTGGACAGGGCTTCTTTGGAGAGGCCTTTGGGCCGCCCGCCCTGCCGGCCCCGGGCTCTGGCCGCAGTCAACCCCGCTTTGGTGCGCTCACGGATAAGGTCGCGCTCAAACTCGGCCAGCGAGGCAAACAGGTTGAACATAAGCCGGCCTTGGGCGGTGGTCGTGTCCAAATGGTCCTGCAGGCTGACGAAGTGAATCCCTGCGTCCTGAAAGCCCGTCACCAACGTGACCAGGTCTTTGAGCGAGCGGCCCAAGCGGTCGAGTTTCCAGACGACGAGCGTATCGCCGGGCCGCAGCCGCGTCAGCAGGTGCTGCAGGGCCGGGCGCTCTTTCACGGAGGATACTTTTTCCTGGGCCACTTCCACGCAGCCGTAGGCTTGCAAGGCATCCGTCTGCAGATGCAGGTGCTGGTCGGAGGTACTCACGCGGGCATAGCCGAAAATCATTGCTATTTTTCTCAAGAAGTCAACGAGGGCGAAGATAGCGAGTCGTTGATTACTGAGAACAGGAAATGAGACAATCTGTGGTAGCTTTTCAGGGCGCTAAGCAGCCGAGGCAGGTGGGCCGCTAAAACGGCCGTATTCTGAGACGGCCGCCCGCGCAGATTTTCCCTACCGATACTTTCTGTTCCTACTCTTGTGCTACCCCCAGTAGCACGGCCGCTGAGCGCAGCGATTTTGCCGAGCTGCCAAAGCTGGCCGTGGCGCCAGGGGCCGCAGGTAGTCTTTGTACCGGCCGGTAGTAGCGAAGCCCAACGAGTTCTCATGGTTAGCTACCCAATGCCGGCTCTGGTATTCGCGCACCGCGGCCAGGCGGTTGTACCACACCAGGCGCAGGCCGGGCAGCTGGCTAAGCTTGTTCCGCAACTGGTACGCTGGCACCCCAGGGGGCGGAGCGTAGAGATAGATTGCGCCAGGTGGTTTGTGATGCCGCCGCCGGTAGTCGTGAGCATAAGGGGGCAGTGGGGGAAAAAGGCTGTAAAATACTTGCAAAAAATGCAGAAATAAATGTACAATTTGCAAACAAAAAAGCGCTTTTTGCGTTTAATAAGTATAAGCAGCAACGCAAAAAACGCCTTTTTAGCCATGAAAAGCACGAACCTATATCGCCCCGCTAAACGCATTCCCGCTGACCGTTTGGCTAAAATGCGCGCCGCCAGTGCCGCCAAGAAAGCCGCCGCTGAGCTGGCCCACCAGCAGCGCCAGGCTACGCCCGAGTTTGCCCCAGTGCCCAGCCTCAAAGCCTTACCGGGCGGGCTGCATTGGTCGGCCCAGCAGCCGGTGCCCGCAGTGGGCAAGCTGGTGAGTGCCAGCCAGGGCGGGAAGGTAGAAACGGTGAAGGTTTTGGGCTACTGCCACGCCGCCGGCTTTATCGGCCTCGTGACCCAGCCCTTTCACCCCGGCAGCCGACGTGCCCACAAGATGCACCCCCGCGCCCACTGCGTTTTCGGCAGCCAGCTTGCCCAGGCAGCCTAGCAACAGCAGCCGGATAGCTCCCAATCTATTTTCTCAATAGGAAATCTACCGCTATGAATACTACCCCCGCGCCGAAGCAGCCCCAGATTAGCCCCTGCCAGTGGCTGAATTCCGTGACCCCTTGCCCGCAGTGGCTGGGCTATCCAACCCGCCTGAGCCTGCCAATCAACCTCGATTGGTCGGGAGATTCGGCCGTGCCTGAAATCGGCTCCCGCGTTCATATTCACATGAACGGCTTTGGTCCAGCCGTCGTGCGGGCCTATTTTCACGCCGACGGGTACTTAGGGGTAATCTGCCAGCCGGACGAAATGCCCGACTGGTACCAAAAGCAGGCCCCTGGCACGACGCTAGGCCATTTCTTCGGCCGCGAGCTGGAGCCACGCCGGTCCCAGTCCCCGCAGCAGCTTACGCAACTCAGGCCCAACTGCCAGGCCGCAGAAGTTGCCACCGGCACCGAGCAGGATTGGATACCGGAGTACCCTCCCGAGGAAGAGCCGGACGACAACCAAGACAGCGAGGAGTACCACGAGTATCCCGGCGACGAGCAGCGTGGCCAGTAAGTAAGTCGCCGGGGCATTCCTTCTTTTTCCCCTACTGCCCCTCCCCTCTCTGATTACCGACTGACCGTTTGCCGCGCTCTTTTTCTTGGCTACAATGCCACTACTTTACCGGCGCTTGCGTTATATTCGTGTACCCTTTGCCTCTTGCCATGAACTCTCCAGTAACCAACTTTCTTGCCCAGCTGACAACGCCGGAGTTTCAGACAGCTATTGGGGAGCAATTGCGCGCTGAGGCAGCTGCCGCCAATACCTTCCTCTCCTATCGGGACGAGCAAGGTCGTTACGTGCATGAGTATCCCGCCACCGGCGAGGTGTACGAGGTTTCGCTGACCCAGCCACAGACGCGCCGGTTACTGCTTGACGCTGTAGGAGTCTAGTGAGCGAAGCGCGGCCGGTGGAGCAGCAACCAGTACTCTATGTATTCGCCGGCCCGAATGGCGCTGGGAAAAGCACCTTGTTCAATGCAATGGCGGCTCATAGTCCATCGGTAGAACAGGTGAACGGCGACGTACTGAAACAGCAGAACCCCCAGCTCAGCGGCTTTGACGTGGAGGCGATGACCGCCCAGCGCATCAAAGAGCTACGTGACAGCAGGGTTTCTTTCTCGGTCGAGAGCAACTTGGCCCAGGCCAATGACTACAAGCTGATTCATGGCGCGAAAGCCGCCGGCTACCGCGTTGAGCTGGTGTACGTCAGCCTGGAGTCGGTGCGCGAGTGCCAGGACCGGGTAATGAGCCGCGTAGCCAAGGGCGGGCACGACGTGCCCCCGGCCATCATCGAGCAGCGGTACCACCAGTCCCTTTCCCTGCTAAAGCAGAACTATAAGGAATTTGACCGCATCGAGCTGATAGACAATACCAGCCGTCCATTTCAGCCGGGTGCGCTCATCGAAAAGGGCCTGATAGCTCCTTTTCAGTCACCGCCGCCGGAGTGGGTGAAGGGTGTCGTGACCCATGTGCAACGGATGGAGCGGGTTAACCAGTTGTTAGCTCAACCGGCAGCGGACATGCAGCAGGCAACTATTCGGGTTACGGAAGCAGCGCGGGCACCCGGTGCCAGAGGCCAGGTCGAGGCGGTACAAGCGGCTGTTCGCATGAGCGGGGCACAGGTAAGCGACGTGCAGCCCGCTGCAGTGTCAGAGCAGGGCCAGCGGGTTAGCTATCTGAACGTGCAGTATAGCTTAAAAAGCCCGCAGCTAGAGCGCATCAGCACTACGCTTGACGCGGTGCACCGGCAGTCGGGCAGTGAAGTGATGGAAAGCGCTAAAGACCAGGAGCGCCGCCAGGCCCCAGGCCAGACGCGGGAGGCCGGGCAGAGCCAAGCAACTGAGCGTGGCCAGGACCAGCAGGAGCGCTGACCTCTCCCCTCCCCTACTCAAGTGAATCAACCAAAAGCCCCGGCTTGTCCAAGCCGGGGCTCTTCTATGTCGGCAGGTGCATCGACCTCAGAAAGCAGGTTTTTACTGCTGTTCCAACAACAAGGGCAGCCCTGGTAGGAACTGCCCTTGGTTGGCGCTACAGCGCCAGAAAGGAGAAGCCAAGTGCCGGCGACCAAACCGACGACTACTCCCTAACCAGTGCTGCAAATTACGCTATTTACTTTCCGCTGGCTTAGCCGGTAGTTTGCCCTGCTTGCGCAACTGCGCTTCATAGTGCCGATGGGCAGCGACCAGGTACGCCTTTATGCTGACCGGACTATCCTCCCCTTTGGGTAGCAGCACCAGCGCCAGCCGAATCTCATTCCAGACGCTTTCCGGGATTTTTACCGAGCGCTCGGTTTCCATCAGCATGGCATCCGGGGCGGCCGGCTTGCGCCCACGCCGGGGCCGCGCAGCGGGGCTAGCCATTGGAGCGGCTGCCGGCAGCGTGGGGGCCACCGTGGCCATTGCCTGAACAGGCGGTGCTGGCTGGCTGGTCGATGCAGTTGCAGGCTCGGGAGCCGCTACGGGAACTGACGTTGGTTCGGGGGCCACCGGGGCATTGACCGGAGCCAGTGTGGCCACTGCAGGGTCTGCCACTGCCGGCGCAGCGTCAGCAGCCGCAACGCTGGTTGATTTGACTAGCTCCCCATCCATGCCCGCCCGGGCCTGATTCCGCCGCTCAGCAGAAACGGGAATACGCTGCCGGGGCTCGATTTTCGGTTTCTCGATACCCATTGCTTAATTGGTTTTAGTGGTTGACGTATCGGCCGACTCGCTGAGCTGGCTCCCGGCTTTGCGCTGGGGCAAGCCCAGGCGTTCTATCAGTTCTTCACACACGCGGCGTATTTCGGCATCCGTGTCCTTATTGCCGCCCGCGTAGGTGCGATAGGTTGGGTTGAGCAAGCTATACAGCGTTGAGGCCCGGCTGTAGGCGGTGCGCAGGCCCAGGGAGGAGTTGAGGCGCGAGAGGCCCAGCCCGTCGATGTACTCATCCATGTCCTTTTCTTCCCGCCGGCCGGCGACGCGCTTGGTTGGAAGGCCGAAGTATTGAAAATCCAGTTGGGCCTCCTCCGCGGACTGCTTGATAGCTTCCAGGATGCCCATAAACTCCGCCGTAGAGGCGCGGTCCAGGTAATCCGATACCAGGGGCACAATTACCGCGTCGCAAGCCGTGAGCGCGTTGAAAACATCGTCGCCATCGGCTCGGCCGGGTACGTCGATGATGATAAGGTCGTAATCCTGATTATCGGGATTGTCGATGAACTCGAAAATCTTATCCAGGGCCAGCGGGAAAACATCGTAGGGGTACTTAGCCGCCGGGTCGGTTTTCTGAAGGTTAGCCAGATTGTGCGCGTCCAGCTGAGCACGGGTTTTGACGATGCTCTGCTGATAGTCGCAATCCAGAACGGCAATCTTTAACCCATACTCAGTGGCCAGGGGAGCGGCAAGCACAAGTAGCAGGGTTGATTTACCGGAGCCACCTTTTTGGGTGGCAAAGCTGATAATTTTGGGCATGAGTTTACTGGTTAGGGTTAATGAACTTTGCGCCGGGTGGTCAGTCAGGCGGGTAGCGCAAACATACAGAGAAAGTGGGGAAGTAGTTATGTGGAGAAGTAGTGAGGTAGCGATGAAGCGAAGTATTTATGTAGCGACGTAGCGATAAATCTAAGTAGTTAAGTAGCTATGTAGTGAAGTAGCGAATAAAATTAAGGTGAATAAAGTAGCGAAGTGGTCAAGTGGCGAGGTAGCGAATATATTAGAGATTAAAGATTAAGCCGTAGCGAGGTAGTCAGGTAGCGAAGTAGTGAATGAAATATTCTGCTTTAACTAAATAAGTAGCGAAGTAGCCAGGTGGTGAGGTAGTGAAAGATCACGTAGTAAGCTGATGCTACTTTAGGCTTTATAGGTAGCGAGGTAGCCAAGTAGCGAGGTAGCGGATGAATTAAAAATCCATATCACTTCATACTTTTTGTAAGTAGCGAGGTAGTTAAATAGCGAGGTAGTTAAGTAGCGAGGTAGCGAATATGGATTCAACAGATATGATGAGCGGGGTATTATAAAGTAGCGAAGTGGTGAAGTAGTGAGCAAATGATTAACGCGGGATTACAGCGATGCTAAGGGGTTTCTGACTGAAAGGTGGGGAGCGGTTAGCAGAAGGCTAGGTAGACTTTTCTCCCAATGGCCCAACTGGTTCAACATATCATATAGAAGGTAGTGCATCAGGGGGGCATCAGTCCAGGCCTTGGGGTAGTAATTCTAACCCGTAGCTTAGCAGTAGTCCTGGCAATAGGTGCAGTTGGTGATTTTATGGCCGTAGACAACATCGGGCAGGTAAAGCCGTACAGATAATCGTTCACTTCTTTTTAGCAAGAAGAGTAACACAAATACAGCGCTAAAGCATTGTATTTGTGTTACTTGAATTCCAGCAGAGCTGAAATGGTGTGATTATATAACATAACATTCTGATTTACAGTATGTATTCTCTCACAAATTATCGTTGAACCGTAGTTTTAGCTACTATTTCAGCTGTAGAAATGGCCAAAGAGCAGAAGCCGCAGATTCGGGTAAATGCAACCAGCCACGGGGCCGCCGCGAAAGCCGCCACCCGGCTGAAAATGAGTCTTGGTGAATACACCGAGGCGGCGTTAGACTACTTCACAAGCCGGCAACTCAACCCAGCGGACGATGTGGCCCGCGAGGGTCAGCTAATCATGCAGCAGGTGAAGAAGCTAGGCGACCGGGTTTTCAGCTATATGCAGGAGGAGGAGCGCAACTTACTTCTCCCTATGCTGGAAGAAATGCTGCGGTCCCGTATCACGTTGGAGCGGGTTCTGCGGATGAATGAAATCCTGGTAAACAACCTGAATGGCCAGTTGAGCCTACTCAGTGAAGGCCAGTTGGCGGCACACCGGGAGACATTAAAGAAGCTACGACAGCAGAATGACGAGGCCGTAGAGCGGCAGCTAAAAGAGGTGCTGGCCGGTACTCAGCCCGTTGGTTCAGGCAAGAAAGTAGGGGAGGGGCAGTCGGGTAAAAAGGATACCGAACCGAGCAGCTAAGCCAGCATGTACGTTAAGCTAATCAACCCCGCGACGCACGGTAAAGCCGCTTACGATAACAGCGGCAGCAGCGCGCAGACGCTCAATTATCTGAAACAGGAAGCCGCTAAAGATGGACAAGCAGCAACGTTTTTCGGGGCTGACCGCGATGGGATAGAAGCGGCAGAACTGATGCAGGAAATCGACACCAACGTGAAGGGATTGCGGGCGGATGATGCCAAGTTTTACTCGTTGGTGATTAGCCCCAGCGCCGACGAGTTGGAGCATATCGGTAACGACGAACAGAAGCTGAAGGCCTACACGCGGGCCGTAATGGAGCAGTACGCTGGCAACTTTAAGCTGAAAGAAGGGCGGCAGCTGCGCAGTAAGGATTTGGTTTGGGGGGCCACTATTCACCAGGACAGAAGCTACCGGGGCACTGACCCCGAAGTGGCCGCCGGCCAGGTCCAGACGGGCGAGAAGAAGTCCGGCCTGCAGACGCATATTCACGTCATCGTGAGTGCCCGCGACCGGAGCCAGAAGATACGCCTCAACCCCGCCGGCCGCCGGCAGCGGTTCGACTTAATCAACTGGCAGACCCAGGCGGGCAAGCAGTTCGAGAAGCAGTTTACCTACACCGCGCAGGAACACGAAAAGGTGAAGGTCAAGCAGCGGGATGCCAGCCGCGATGCCAGCCGCGCCGCCAAGATTGGCGAGCGGGTAGGGATAGTGAACAAGCAGGTACCGAAGGCGCAGCAGCTGGACCCGGAGCGGGTGCAGAAGATAGCCCAGGGCCGCGAGTACGATAAGACCTTTTACCGTTCACTGGCCACCGTCGAACGCCGGGCGAAGGCGGGGGAGCCCATTGATAACGCGTACCACCTGTTGACCACCGGCCGGGAGCAGCCCCAGCAGCAGCAAGCAGCCACCAGTGCCCTCCGCGCCTTGCAACAGGCAGTACGTTCCGACCGGGGCCGCGACGAGCAGACCGAGAACATCGGCGAGAAGCGAGGCCGCACGTCCGGGGAGCTTGCTATTGAAATGTAGCGCCACCACCCAAAACGCTTATTCTTTCCCATAACCCTCTACACCGTTATGTCTAGCCACCCACCCAGGGCCGCGCCCACTACCCAGAACGTTGGGCTGATTTTTGCCCTGCTGCTGCTGGCTATCATCGGCGGCGAGTATTACACGCTGCTTCATCGTGACGAGGTAGCCCAGGCCCGCGCTGTGCAGCTCACCCAGCCCGAGATAAAGGCCCTTACTCCCAAGGAAAAACTAGCCGCCCGGATTGCCGCCATCAACGAGCGCCAGCGGCAGCGCAAGCTGGCCAAGGCGCAGCTCGAAGCCGGCCAGGTAGTAGGGGAGGGGGGCGCACAAGCTGCCGTATCCGCGACGCACGCCACCGACCAGGCCCTGAGTAAAAGCGTGGCCCATGCCGAGGCTGTAGCGAAGGCGGGCCAGGGGTTCAAATCGAAGCTGCTGGTGAAAGCGGCCAAGTTCTACGGCGCGGCCGGGGTGTGGCTGCGGGCATTGCTGCTGCTGGCGGGCCTCGCGCTGGTGTTCGTGCAAAAGGCCCCGGCCACGGTGCCGGGCAAGCCCAAGCGCAAGCCCATCAACCAAAAGACATTTCGCGTGGTGGCCGGCATAGGGGTGGCCGTGTTCCTGATTGCCGGGTACGTGCTGCTGAATATGCACCACTACACGCCCGGCTTTATCACGTTCGGGTATCCGGGTGCCGCCGCGGCCGTGCTGGCCAGTGGTGGGCTGGTGGGGCTGCTGTGGGCCACGACCAAGCGCCCGGCCTTCGGGCTGACCACCGAGCGCAAGAAGGCAGAAACGCCGGACGGCATCTATTTCCGCACGGCGGATGGTGGTTGGATAACCATTGCCAACCCGTACCGGGGCACGCTGGTACTGGGCGGGGCCGGTGCGGGCAAGACCTTCTCGATAGGGGAGCCGATGGTAGAGCAGTTTGCCTACAAGAACTTCGCCGGCCTCATCTACGACTTTAAGTTTCCGGTGCTGGCGGAAACCGCGCAGAAAGCGTTGGTTCTGGCCGAGCGCCAGCGGGAGAAAGAAAAGCAGCAGGCGGCGAAGTACGCCGGCAGCATGGTGGGCAAGGCCGCAGCTAAGCTGACCACTGCCGAGCAGGAACTGGATGAGCCGCCGGTACAGCTGCACATCATCAACTTCCGGGACCTGACACGCAGTGAGCGGGTGAACCCGCTGCGGCCCGATGATATGCCCGTGGTGGCCTTTGCCGAGGAATACAGCCGGGCTATCATCAACAACCTGAATCCATCCAGCATCCGCAAGATGGAGTTCTTCGATACCAGCGCCGTGGCGTATCTGACCAGCATCATCTGGTTTTACCGCAAGCACTATCCGGCACTGTGCACCATTCCCCACGTCGTCGCTACGGCGATGCACGACGATTTCAAGCACGTCCTGAGTATGCTCGACACGGACCTGGAGAGTGGCGACCTGGCTAGGTCAATCATTACCGCCGTGAAGCAGAAAGCGGAGAAGCAGATAGCCGCCGTCGTGGGCACGCTGCAGGTGATTCTGACCCGGATTAACAGCCCGCAAATCGTGTGGGTGCTGACGCCCAACGAGGCGGAGGGGGAAGGCTTCTCGCTCAATCTGAATGACCCGAAGGCTCCCAAGCTGCTGTGCATCGGTAACGACCCGACCCTGAAGGAGACATTCTCGCCGGTGGTGTCGTGCGTGATAACGGTCGCGCTGAAGCTGATGAACCAGCAGCGCAAGCACCGCAGCTACGTGTTCCTGGACGAGGCCGCGACCATCTACGTACCCGGCCTGGAGGTGATACCGGCCACGGCCCGCAGCAACAAGGTGGCGATGGTGTACATGACGCAGGACCTGAGCCAGATGACGGATGCCTACGGTAAGGAGAAGATGCAGGTAATGGTGTCGAACCTAAACAACCAGTTTTTCGGCAAGGTGAACTCGCTGGAAACGGCCAAGTTCATTTCGGAGCTAGTCGGCCGCGAGGACAAGGAAATGATAAGCACCAGCACCGGCACGAGCCAGGGCGGTACCGGCAGCCGCAACAGCAGCTCTAATCAAAGCACCAGCTATCAGGAGCGCAACCTCGTCCGGGTGCAGGATACCATCGGCTTGCAGCAGGGGGAGTTCATCGGGCAGACGGTGGAAACCGAAAGCACCTTTTTCCAGGGGACTATCACCCGGCCCGAGTGGACGGGGGAGCAGTTTCCCCTGCACCCGATGGTGAGCTTTGGCGGGCCAGACGACGACCCGGAGAAGGCGTTAGCCGACGCGGTGCAGGAGAACTTCATGCGGGTGCGCCAGGAGGTGCGGGATACGTTGGCCCTGCACGTAAACACCTTGGCATGAGGGGTAACAATTGCAACTGAATAACCCGAAAAAGGGCCAAAAAGCGACGTTTACGCCCTGTTTTTCGTTTACGTGATATCCACTCTCTCTTACCAGAATTCTATGCAAGTACCTACGTTTGCCCCCGCCGCCGCTGGCTTAACGCCCGAGCAGCTGAGCGCCCGCCAGGAGCGGGAGCGCCACGCCTCCAACTCGGTTTCTATTCTGATGAGCAACGGCCCCGCGCCCAGCGAGGAGGTAATGGCCCTGATGCAGCGCTACGTCGATGGGGAACTGACCTTAGACCAAGTGGACGAGCTGAACCGCGCCCGCCTGCAGGCCAAGTACGGCACGCCGGCAGCAACTGAACAGTAACCCGTCAGCACCCAGCGAATGGCAGCCAACGACAAGTTCAGCGACGAAAACGGGATACTCCTCAATAAATTCGGCATCAAGGATGCCGAAGTGCTACGACAGGTGGAGAATGACAGCGCCTTGCCCAAGCTGGCCAGGCTCAATGAGTCGGGCGGCATCCAGGGCGGGCAGTTTGACCATGCCCACTTGAAAGCGCTACACAAAAAGCTTTTTGAGGACGTGTACCAGTGGGCCGGCGAAACGCGGGCCGACCGGGGATTTCAGGGAAACAAGGCCACCTACGTTACCGGCTTCAAGGAAACCATGACCTACGCCCCGCACAAGGAGATAGAGCAGCGGCTAGGGGCCATCGGGGAGCAACTGGGTAAGGAGAACGGCTTGAAAGGCTTGGATCAGGACAAGTTCACCGAGCGGGCAGCCTACTACCTGGACCAATACAACCACACCCATGCTTTCCGCGAAGGCAACGGCCGCACTCTGCAGGCAATGGTTACCCAGTTGGGCAAGGAAGCCGGCTATCAGGTGGACTTTGGGAAAATCTCACCCGAAGTATTGAACCGCAGCCGCGACGAGGCAATGGTACGGCTGTACCCCCCGGCCGAGGCCGATAAAAACCTCAAGCCGCTCCGGGAGATGTTGCAGCAGATAACGACGCCGGCACCGGGAGCCGCGGCCGAGAAGCTGCGCGACCCCAGCCTGGCCGCCGCGCCCCCGGAGTTGTCGTCGGCCATGAAGGCAATAGATGCCCGGCGGGAGTTGGAGGTGACGGGTTACCGGGCGGCGAACGTCATTGCCAATATGCCCGGCCCTGGCAATTATGATCAGGGCGTAAAACTGGCCCAGCGGGTTTCAGCAGTTACCCATGACCCCGTCGCCATTAAAGGCCCCGGCATTATTGAAATGCAGTTGGCCACCGACAAGATTCTGAAGCATCCGGGCATGAAGGACATGACGTTGGACTTGGAAGACGCCAAGCGGCTGCGGGCCTCGTCGGTTCAGGTGGCACAGCTGGCCGAGGGCAAGGAACTGGTGAGCCCCCAGCGGCAGCCGAAAGCCGCCGCGCCGGCCGCCGCTGAGCGCACGGCCAACCCGGCGGCCATCGTGCCCAAAACCCACGAGGAGGCCCAGCCACTCTTCATTAAGGCCGCCCGTGAGGTGGCCAGGGGTTTAGAAGAAAACGGCAAGGGACTCGATGCCGCCCGCCTGCGGGAGGTAGCCAGGTTTGTGGAGCGCAGCCCGGCAATTGCGGGCCTGAACCAGGAAAACACCCATAAGGCCATGCAGGCCGCCGGCAGCATACCGAGCCTGAGCAGCAACAAGTACACCGACGAACTGCGTAACTCCGTCAGTGTGCTGGAAAAGCCACCCAAAACGATTGAGCGCGGCGGCCCCAGCGCCGGCCGCGACAGCGGCGGAATTGAACGCTAATCCTACCTAATAACCTGACCATGCAAGACGACGAGCTAAGCTTTATGGAGGATATGATAGCTGGCACCGAGCTATTGATGTGCAGCACTTGCGGCGAGGCAACGCTCCACGTCCACGATGAGGTACTGGACGTGTCGCCCGTTGCCACTGAGTTGAAAATGCAGTGTACTTGCTGCCAGACCACCCGGACGTGGACGGACTGGACCCCGCCCAGTAGCAAGGCCAGGCTCAACTAACCTCGAAGGCCCTGCCCCACGGCGGGGCCTTTTCTTTTGGTTTAGAATTGATATGTAATATTATTGTTCGCGCCGGCTAATGCTTGGTCGCGCCACCTCTAACTAGGTCTTTCCCAATGGCCGTTGAATGCGACTTTGCCCTTACTCCTGATGACAAGGAGATACATATTTTAGATGCGGAGCGAAAGTTCAAGGGCTACCGCTGCATTGGCTGCCGTCGGGATGTGTTTGCGCGGAAAGGTCAAATCAATGACCCTCACTTTGCGCACTTGGCAACACACAAGGACAAGACGGAGAAATGCACTTATTCTAACGAGACTTACCGCCACGCCAAGGCCAAAGAAATCCTGTTGCGCATCAAGCAGGTGCAGGTGCCGAATGTGTACGCGGCTTACCCAGCTGACTATACAGGCCAAGTTCCAAGACTAGCGAAGGCGTGTACCGTGAGCGCAGTAAAAGTGTTGGCTGAACGCAATGTATATATCAACGAGGTTGGAGATATTCAGTGGGTTAGGCGCAGCGAAGCAGCCAAATTCGATGACCAGGGTGGAACATGGGATTTTTTGGTCCGCCCAGACATCATCTTCTTAGATGCTGATGATAAGCCCATTCTGTTTATTGAGATTGTGGCTACCCATGAAGCCTCGGAGCAGAAGCTTGCCCGGCTACATCTGCTGAAAATTAATACGATTGAGATAGTCGTCCCCAAGTCATTCGAACCTGAGCATATCGAGGGTCTACTCTACGTTACCTCTCACACCCAATGGCTTTATAATGTCCAACGTGCTACCTACCGATTTGACGTTGCTACTGCCAGCGCCCTTGCAGCAGGAAGTGTGGGAGTTGCTCAGCTCCCAGGAGGAATTTATGAGCAAGGTGAAACAATCCGGTGCCGCCGTGCGCGCCTTGACAACGCGCTACGATACATTGCAAAGTGTATGGGACGACCTGAGATTGTTGAGGCAAAACGAGAAGTTAGCGCAGCTCAGGAGCGAGGCGAGGGATTTGTTGCAGACCGCCAAGCAGAGCGACAAGAGCGTGAAAGCCGACTTGGAGCGGAAGTACGAGCAAGATTTGACCGTTACCGAGAGGAGCGTTCAGAGCGACGCCGACAAATTAGAGTTGATGAAAAGCAGCTGGACCGAGACATACAGCATCAAGAGGAAAAGCTTCTTGAGGTCTTTAACTACGCAAAAGGCCGAATTGACCGAGCTAAAGCAGAAGTTGAAGGAGCTAAAGAGCAATGGCGAATTGACCATCACAAATCTGCGGACGAATTACGAGCAGCAGAAAGACAGTTGGACCGGGATCGGGAACACCGGAACCAGGAGCAACGACGACTTGGTAGAACTAGAAAGGAGCTTGACCGAGTTGCGCGAGAGCTTGACGATGAGGAAGGAGAGCTTGCAGCAAAGGAGGAATACCTTGCCATTGCTAGACGACGAGATAAAAGCGATCTTGACTACCTCACAACAGAAATCAGCCGAGTTGACGCAGAAGCGCGAAAATTTGAAAACCCATCAAAGACGCTCTGACGAGGGTAAGGGCAGCTGAAGATTTAACGCTGACTTTGCCGGCGGCTACAGCTCCAGCCACATAATCTCTTGTTCCCATCCCGCTGGGAATCCCATGTGCTGCCGGTGCAGGCCCAGAGTAATCAGGTCGTATTCACGCAATAGAGCCACTACGCGCCGCCCAAAGCTGGAGGTCTGGCTGACCTGCACCATCAGGAAGTTGAAGATGGATAGGGTGTAGTAAACTTTGGTGTTAATGGCCGTGACGTTGGGCTCCGTAAGCCAGTAGCCGGCGTGGCCCCGCTGATTGGAGAGCATCGGCTTCATGGAGATGTCCCACAGGCGGTCGTGGTGCGCGCACTTGTTGCGAACCCCATTGATGCTTTGCATCCAAGAGTCAAACACCCGTAATGCCAGGTTGAAATGGTTGGCAATGGCCAGCTTGGGCGTGGTATCCATGAACTGGGTAAACAGATTGTAGAGTGTCCCAAAGGAAAGTAGTTCCAGCACCATCCAGGCGGGTGGGTTACGGGGCTGGTCGTAGAAGCGGTAGTAGTCCGCGATGAAAGTTTTGCTTTTGGCCCGGTCCAGCTCCCCCCGAATAGTGGAAAGGAGTTTGGAAGAAGCCGCCTGCTCCGCCGGGGTGCCGCGTTTGAAAAAGCGGGCCTGCTCGTACCAGTTGTTGTCGCCGGTATAGCGGGTGATGTGGTAGATGATTTGGGTGCGGAACGATATTTCCAGCCGCTCAATGCCTTCTAGGCAGAGCAGGCGCAACTGCTTGTCGAACTGGTAGCGGTGCAGAATGTCGTCGAAGGTAGTGCCAGGCTGAAACTGGCTGCTACCCGGCAATAGGAAGCTGCCCCAGTAGCCGCTTAGCCGGTAGTAGCTGATGTTGGCCAAGTAGCGCAAGGCTCGCGGTTCGTCCGCCACTACCAAGCCCCGGGCCTGCAGCTTCTGTAGCTGCTGGTTGAAATCGATGGCCGGCTTGGTAAAGTAACGGGTAGGGCGGGGCGGCATAGGGAATAGGCAAAAAAAAACCCACCCTCAGCGGGGTGGGTTTCCGGTCAAACAGCAAGCCGAGACTTGTGACCGAAGAATTTTACGGTACCAACCAAACAGCACCGGCAAAGCCGATGTGGCGGATACTTTTTTTGTACGCCAAAGATACTGAATACAGCGCGTAAAATCACAAAAAGGCAAATTCACGATGTGATAAACTTGATGAGTAGGTCAAGTCGTGGCTCTCCATAGAGCCTAAAGAGCCTA
This sequence comes from Hymenobacter lutimineralis, assembly GCF_008271285.1. Taxonomy (NCBI): domain Bacteria; kingdom Pseudomonadati; phylum Bacteroidota; class Cytophagia; order Cytophagales; family Hymenobacteraceae; genus Hymenobacter; species Hymenobacter lutimineralis. Next base: position 263,795 of record NZ_VTHL01000003.1, read on the forward strand.
TCTCAGATCGGCTGTATTTAGCGTTTTCTCGAAGTCGGCGCAGAGCTGGTTAACAATGTCTTGCGTTTCCTTGATAAAGAATTCACCCAGCGCTTCCTTCTGGCGACGGACGAATTTGCGATAGAGCTTGCTAAAATCCTCGTAAATCTCCTCTGGATCAATGGCAGCAGCACCGTCGCGCATTTTGGCGATAACCCGTTTGCCGGTGTCATCGGTGCGTACGTAGGCAAAGAACAGCTCGATTTTGGCTTCGAAGTCCTTGATGAGCTCCTCAATGGCTTCCTCTTCCTGGTTGCGCTTCTCGATTACCTTGAGAATGTTGAACTTATACTTCTTGCCAAAAGGGGCTTGGTCCTCGCTCACCACTGGCGGTTTACGCTTCACCTTGGCCTCGTAGTCAGCCGGGGCCACTATGCCAATTTTATTGTCAAAGTAGATTTCCACATCATCCGCAATTTTGGCGGGCTTATGGACGCTGTTATATTCCTGATTGAATTTCTGCCAGAACTTGAGAAAGGCTGGCTCACAGTATTTGGCTTCCAACTCAATCACTCCCTCAATCAGGTTAAGGATGCGGAAGTATTTACCGATTTTACCTTTCAGCTCGCTGGCTTCTTTCGGCTGATTCCGGGCATAGGTTGCAAAGCTATTCTGCATTTCCAAGATAGGCTGCACATCCCGGTCGCCCTGCTCATGGCGCAAGAAGGCCTCGTAGTGGGCTACAAACAGGTCGTGTTGCTTTAGGTAGGCGTAGTGAATACCCAGTTTCTCCTCATTACCCAGCGGGTCGAAGTCGCTGACCACAACGTTGCTGAAATGCTCGAACGCCTTTTGGATATTGCTGATATTGATGTTTTTGTAGGAGAAGTCCACGATTTTGCAATCGTGCTTGTATTTGGCCGTCCGGTTTACTCGCGAGATAGTTTGGATAGCGTTGATGTCGCGGATTTCCTTGTCTAGAAATAGTGTGTGCAGCTTCTTTTCGTCGAAGCCGGTCTGCAACTTGTCGACCACGATAATGAGGCCGTTCTTCTTTACCGTGAAGTTCTGGAGCACAGCTTCTTCCGACAAGCCACCGTTGAGGGAAGTGGCACTAAGGTGGTCCTGACCGCCAGAGCTGTACACGATATAAATCGGTGCGTCTTTGAAACGCTCGTACTTCTTTTGGGCCACCAGCTTCTGGTATTCTTGGTCAATCAGCCGCTTATAGCGAATGGCAGCGGGAATAGAGGACACCGCTAGCATAGCTTTGGCCGTGCCACGAATGGTATGGTACACGCTGGTCACCAGACGCTCAGCTACGAACTTGGCAATGGCTGCAATGCGGTCGGGGTTCTCGTAAATGCGCTTTTTGCGAATGGCGTATTTCTTCCCGTCGGCGTCGACGCCCGTATCCGTGTCTTCGGGGATGGCCTCGTAGCTGGTATCGCCCTCAAAGCCTTCCAACTCGTTGTCGGGCAGCTCGAAGAACATTTTGGCCGACACCGGCACCAGACCGCGCAATGGGTTCAGAATAAATCCCTCCTCAATTGCTTCGCGCATTGTGTAGGCATCGAAGGGTACCCAGATGGGCCGGTTCTCGGCGTAGCTCGAAAACTCGCCGAAGCGAGCCAGGGTGTGGTCGCTGGGCGTGGCCGTGAAGCCCACAATCAGGTTCTTTTTGCGGGGCGGCTGGCCCTGTGCCGTGGCGTTGGCATCAAACACCGTTTGCAGCTCGTCAAACACGTTCATCATGCCGGCGTGCTGGTCGCCGCTGTTGCTACGGTGGATTTCGTCAATTAGGAATGCCACACGCAGGGAGGACAGCTTGGCCAGCACTTCCGGCGTAAGGGCATCGTTCACACGGCCGAACTTTTGCAGGTTCACCACCACAATGCGGGTGTCGCCACTGAGTGCCTTGAGGAACGAGGCCTTGCTACTCGCCTCCACAAACATGCTTTTCTGAATGTTCAGGTTGTGCATCTTCGTGTCGAGCTGGTCGCGCAGTTGCACGCGGTCCACCACCAGCAGCACTTTGTCATACACGTAGCGGCTGTCGCGGCGCAGGTCTTTGAGCTGCAGGGCGGCCCAGCCGATGATGTTGCTCTTGCCGAAGCCTGCAGCGTATTGCAGCAGCAGCGAATACACGTTTTTATTGTTCTGGTACTTCTCGCGCTTAGCTACCAACTCTTCAATCTGGGCCAAGCCCAGGCCCCGGGCTTTCAGGTCTTCGCGCAGCTTGTTGAGGAAGTAGTCGGGCTCGGTTTCGTGGGCCAGCAGCTCGTCAATCTTGCCCAGCACCTTGTCGGCCCCGAACTTCTGCTTGGGGCGGGGGCTGATGAGCTGGCCGTCGCTGTGCTTGTATTCCTTCTGGTTGCTGCCTTCTTTCTTAATCAGCTCGCGCTCGATGAAGTTGTAATAGAGAATTTCCTTCTCTATCATCTTCTTATCGTAGAGGGCGCGAAACACCTCCTCGAAGCGCTGGGTGCGGCTGGCTTTGGGGTCGCGCAGGGGATAGGGCTTGAAGTCGCGGAACACTTTTTTCTGGTATTCGTCGGGGTCGTAGCCGCCACTGGCGATGCCGGCCCGCAGCTCGTCAAACTGCTGGCTCAGCTGGCGCGTGACGTAGGTGTCCTGCACATCGGTGGTGGTGATGTGGATGGCCTTTTCGAATATTTTGAGCAGGTCGCGCCGGATGGTCTGGGCCACGTCGTTGCCGGCGGCCAAGTCGTGGTAGGTGTGCACGGCCTGGGCGTAGTCGCGGGCTATTTTGCGGCGGCCGTGGTCGCGGGCATTCTGGTTGCTGTAGGTGCTTTTCAGCTCGCTGTAGCCCAGGAAAATGCCGTTGAGGAAGAAGGTAATGTCAGGCCGGAACGAAAAGCGGTTCTTGCCCTCGTGCTGGTAGGTGTAGGGCAGCTCCTGTACCACCGAAAACACGTTTTCCTCGAATAGCCTGTCCTCGTAGGTTTCGCTGCCGCTGGGGTAGAAGAGGTGCAACTTCACCCCCTCGAAGGTGATGGACTTGTTGCTGTTGAGGAACACGGCCATGTTCGCTGATTCTCGGATGCGCTGATTTAGCTCCGTCATCAGGGCTGCCATCAGCGCTTTTTCGTCGCCGAACTTGCGCAGCAGCTTGCGGTAGTTGTCTTCGTTGAGGGTGGTATCGCGCAGGAAGTGTTGCAGGTCGGCGACGATGAAGAACTGGGGCGACACAGTATTGGCCTTCACTTCCCGATAGCGCAGCCCCTCAGGCTTTTCGCACAGGAACTGCATCAGGTATTTGTCTTGTAGCTCCAGTTCGTTCATAACCTATTCCGTTACCTTCAATTTACCCGTTACTACCTCGTTTATCAGCGTCTTACGCAATTCTTTGAGCATCTCAATCTGCGCCTTGAGATTGGTGACGATGGAATCTATTTTCTGCGTTTTCTGCTCTAGAAACGCTGCGATTTCAACCTGCTCAGCATGTGGGGGAAACGGAATTTTAAAGCCGCTTAGCACTCCTGTTGATAGCTCCTTGAAAAGTGTTCCGTTTCCAAGGGCATTGAGCGTCTCACTTTGTGTAAGGAGGAAGTTATATAGAAAAATATTGTGAATTCTCCTGCTGGGAACTAGGGCTTTACAGCCCTGATTAGTGCAAAGCTCCACGCCCACAATTGCAACAGAACCAATCGGGGCACGCGATGATATTACCAAGGAACCAGGTGGTACTAAAGTCGTTCCACAGCTTTTTAATCCCTCATTTGTAAGCTTCTTGCTTGACTCAACAACGAATCTTTCTTTGCCAAAATCAGCAGGAGTAATCCAGGTCACATCCCCATCCCAAAATTGGGCAACACCGCTTTTAGGCGTTGCACCATTCACAATTGAGCACACGTCTTTTAAACGCCTTACTTCCCAATGAGATGGTATGTCACCCAGCCAAGCAACACCGCTAGGTTTGCGTGGTGCATTGGGAGCGATTCCCCGACAAACAGCTTCAAGTACTAACGCATTTCGCAATTCAAGAAACTTGCTGATTTTTCGTTCTAACAACGCAGCCGTTTTGTCAAACACAAGCACTCTCTTATCCAAGTACTCTACAATAGCTTGTTGCTCCTGAAGGCTCGGAACAACGGTTTGAAGCTGGTAAAAGTCCTTGGGATACAAGCGTAAGCGGGACGACACGATGCCCTTTGAGCTACGGGTCATCTCCGTGATAAAATTCGGAGTGCGAAACAGATAGTCAAAGTATCTGGGAACGTAGGGCACTCCTTTAATGGGCCGGTACACGCCATACGCAGGGCTGCAGATGCCATGATGCCGCACGACACCTAATGCGCCCATCCAGGCCCACATGGTGTTAATGACCAAGTCACCTAATTTACAGACTTTATAGCCCTGCATGGTTTCGGCCATGAACATATTGACGTTCTTCTCACTTCGCGGCGTCACGCCCGTGATGTGAGAAACCGTCAGCAGGGTTTCGCTGCCGTCTTCTGAAAGCTGGGAAGCCTCATAAAACACATTCTTATTCCGCCGCACTTCCCAGGAAGAGGGCACCTGACCCAGCCAGCCGACTTTGGAGTCTTTATATTCCTCGTATCGCTCCAACTTCATGATTTTCACTAAAAAAGCTCCTTTTCTAGCTCACTCAGTTCCAGTTCCAGCGCGGCCAGCTCCTCACGAATGTCCTGCATTTTACCCAGCTTTTCGGGCTGGTAGAACACCTTGTTGAAGTTGACTTCCGCGCCCACTACGTTTTCCACGTAGCGGAAAGGACGGGTGATGTAGCGGGCCATGAAGTCGGCAATCTGCCGCTCGTTGGCCAAAGGGTTGGGATCGAAGGGGATGATTTCGTAGTCTTTCTGGTAGTCGGGCGTCAGCTCCACCGTAATGGCAATGTGAGCGGGCTGGGTTTTGGTTGCCTTTTTATAAGCGCTTTTTACCACGATGCGGCCGCAGCCCAGCGCGGTGCTCGCGCCATCGGCTTCTTCCAGTAGGGTGTCGCGGTCCGCATCGTAGCGATAGGTGGCCGCGGCGGTTTCTACCCGTAGCCCGCGTTCCTTATAGTCGAACCGGGCCATGGTGGGGCTCACATGGCGCTCGTAGTAGTCGAGCAGCGACTTATAGGCCGTTTTGTCGAAGGCCCTGATGGTGAACTCCGACCATTCCATGGTTTCGCCGGCCTCGGTTTGCATCAGGCGCAGCGGCTTCAGTTTCACCGATTTGGCGCGGGTGGTTTCGCCCAGCGCGTTGGTTTTCTCCGGTAGCTGCTCTTCAAACGAGCGGCCATCCTCGTCCACGTTGGTGAGCATGATGGCCTGGCGGTTGTAGTAGAAGTGCCACTTATCGAAGACGCGGGCAAAGGGCGTATCCGCGAAGCTGGTTAGGGTTTGTACGATGATGGCGCGGTTGGCCGGGTCCATCTCCTTACGCTTTTTGCCCTTGCTTTTCTTCAACGGCCGGCACAGGTCGGCCGCGTTCAGCAGCATTACCTTGTCGGCGCGCCCGGCCGGCTTCTGCTTGTTGAACACCCAGATGTAGGTGTAGATGCCGGTATTGAAAAACTCGTCGGTCGGCAGCTGGATAATGGCTTCCACCAAGTCCTGGTCGAACAGCCATTTGCGGATGTTGCTTTCCCCGCTGCCCGCGTCGCCGCTGAATAGCGTCGAGCCATTGTGCACCACCAGGGCCAGGCCGTGGTCGTCGAGCTGCGAAATGATGTGCTGGGTAAACAAAAACTGCCCATCCGACACCGACGGCAGGTCGTGAAAGCGGCCGGTGGTGTCGTTTTCGATGTTGGTTTTGTAGCCCTTCCAGTCCACGCCGTAGGGCGGGTTGGCCACCACCAAGTCAAACTTCTTTTCGATGAAGTGAATATCGGTCAGCGTGTTGCCGTACTCAATCTCCGAATCGGGCCGGAACCGACTTTCAATCTTGGCCAGCGCGTAGAGCGAGTCGCTCCAATCCTCGCCGTAGGTTTTGGTAGGCCGGTCAAATGCTTCCTTGATTTTATCCTCAACCCCGAACAGCAGGTTTCCGCCACCACACGTCGGGTCGTATATGGTCAGAAACTTGTCGTTGTGCTCCAGCTTGGAGGCAATGATTTCGGCAATCAGGGCAATGATGTCGTCGGGCGTGTACTGTTCCCCGGCAGTTTCAGCCGAGATGTCAGCCCACTTGCGCTTGATGTGCTCCTCCAGCGTCGTGATTTCGGAGTTGTTGAAGGGCACCAAGTCCACCTCGCTCCACTTCTTCACCGTATCGAACAGCACCCGCTTCTTCTTGAGCTGCCCGGCCACGCCCGAAATGTCCAGGAATTTCTCCTCCTCGGTGCCCTTGTCTACGCCCAGCAGGCTTTTGGTGGCCGGGTCGAAGGATTTGAGGTAGGCGTGAAAGTCCACGTCAAACGTCTTGTCATTCTGGCAGATGTCCTTCAGCGTGGTGTTTTTGCGGATAACGAAGTCGTTGTAGCCGATGCCGTAATCCTGAAATTCGGCCACGAAGTCTTCGATGTCGTCGCGCTTCAGGTCCTGCTCCAGCTCGGCCGAGTAGCGCACTAGCCGGCTTTCGAGCATGATGAGCGCAAAGAAGGGCATCATGAACTTGGGAAAGTCGCTCTGCTTGATGCCCGAGGCAATCAGCAGGTCGGCCGTGGCCCAAACTTTGGATTCGTATTGGAGGATGTTGACACTCATTCGGGTTAGCTTGCGCCGTCGTAGCTTTTAGGAGGATAAACAGGGCAGTAAGCGGAACTTAGCTTGTTGCCTGGTGTACCGGAAAGGCCGTTGCAGCAGCAATGGCTGTTGCTTTTAGGGTTGGCCACAAGGGTGCAAAGGTACCGTTTGGCGAGGTGGGTTGCTAGGCAGGCTACTAAAAACAACGGGTCGGTAAGGGCGCTAGGCTACGGCTTTTTGACGGCAGGGCCTTCAAACCACCTAAGCAGCAAAAAGGCCCTAGCCGTAGTGGGCCAGAGCCTTTTTGCTGCCAAGTGAAATCCATCTCCTACTAAAAAATGAGGGCGTAATTGGGTAAATGCCCCAAATTGTCGGTCAACCTCTTATCAGGGTCGGAGCGCAAGTATTTATCAGTGCCAGTCCCAACCACGTGTACGTCCTCAGTGGCATACCATCCCGGATTAACGTAGTTCCATACTATGGTAGTCACAGTGTTTCCTGCCGTCTCGACAAGTTTAATGGCCTCGGCTTTTGCGGTTTTCTTCGCAAGGTCAATGTTCCTCTTTTCGGCATCAGTTACATCGTGAATGGCATAGTGAGTGATTCCGCCATTTCCATCTTTCCAAACGCCGGATATTCTGAATTTTTTTGCCATGGTTTTTAAATGAATGATTAAAAAAGGGAAAAGGTGAATTTGTTGAAGGTGAAAAAAGAGGTTTCAGGCGCGTTTAATTAGCCGTGGGAGGGAAGTCCACGGCCGCGCCCTCCCACCGCCCGGTGATTTGGTATAGCTCGTAGAACACCAGCCATTCGGCCAGCCACGGAATGGTTTTATCGTGCAGATGGTGCTTGTCCGACCAGTTCAAATCGCCAGGGTAGTACAGGCACAGGCTGTTGTCGGCCGGGTAGAAGTGCGTGTGAGCGTGGTTGCGGTACTCAACGCCAGGATTCAGCACGAATACTTTGGGCGGCCGGCCGGGGGTACAGTCGATTTTGATTTGGTAAGTACCCTCCCCACCGGGCGAGGCCACGTCGCCGCGGCAGCACAGGGCATTCCGCTGCAGCTGGCACCGAAAGGCCGGGTAATGGCGTTCCACCAACTGCTTTTCGCGGTGGAACACGGCAAACCAGTCTTTGCCCTGCCGCGCCAGCGGGTGAAAGCGCTGGCCGCCGTAGAAGCGGTGGGCCTGATTGGGCACCCCGCCGTATTCCCGGGCGGCAATGCCTACGGCGGCAGTCGTCGCGGCCCGGCCACTATTGATGAGCCCAGCAGAAGCGCGGAGCTTGGCCTCCTTAGCATCCACGTCCTCATCCAAGCCATCGGGAAAGCGCGAGCCTAGGTGATGCCGCCAAAGCTTGCTCGCGCTCAGCTGGTTCTTCTCGTCGTCAATGGCCTCGTCGGCATCATCAATGAACTCGTCGAGCGCGTCAAAGAAATTCCGCTTCAACTCCTCGGAATACTTGCTTAGCAGGTTGTCCTGGGGCGTGGTGGGCATGGTGCATTTCCACTCGCGCTGCATATCGCTCCGAATGGCTTTGAGCAAGGCACGCAGCGCGCAGTCGTCGCGGTCATTGGCTACGAAGTTGCGCTCAGCCAGTACCGTCATGCACAAGCCGCTGGGCATCTTGTGCGCGCACCAGTCGCACCACGATTTCAGATATTTCACCAGCCGCACCAGCTGTCCGTTGGTGTCGCGCTGCTTCCGAAACCAGGTAATGAATTCCTTCGGGTCACTGTCTTCCCAGCCCTCGTTCTTAACGGCCAGGTGCGGGTGGTCTTCGCCCGCAACCATGTAATAAACCGGCAAGTCGATGTGGTAATCGGCTTTGTAGGTAACGCGGATGCACTTTTTGCGCCATTGCGCGGGCTCGCTGGTGTGGTCTTTCACCGCGTCGTACACCCAGCGCTGCAGGGTGGTAGCCGTCACATCGGGCTCGCAGAGGAAGTACACCCCGTCGTCCAGGTCGCAGGTGTCGTCGTGGATGCGAATCACCGTCCCCAGCTTTTGGGAGCCCTGCGTGAAGAACTTCGGCTTGTAAGCCGGGTGGTGCTCCTTGAAGTAATCGGTAATTTTACGGCGCAGCTCTTTTTTGGAGGTGCTAAGCTTGGTTTTCTTCGTGCTGAGCACGTTCAGGTTCTGGTTGAAGTCCAGGAACAGTTTGTTGCAGTTGGCCATAAAAAGGTGTTCGGTGATGAATTAAGCGGCTATGGGAGCGAGGGAGCGAAGCGGGAGGCAGGGCGTGAAGGCCGGCGCGGGCGCGGTGCAGAAATCGTTGATGATTTTCCGGCCCCGGTCCTTGAAATGGTTGCTGGCCCGCTCCTGCAAATCAGCGAGCTTAGCCGGGTCCGTCGTGTCCAAATCGATGTACTCCTGCTTGTTCAGGAAGTCGAACTGAACCCGCTCGTACAGAAAAGCCTGTGGCGACTCGCGGCCCACGCCCTGGCTGAGCACCTTGCACACGTTATCGGTATAGTCGGCTTGGGCATGTAACAGCATATCCAGAATGCGCTTTTTATTGACCCAGTAGAACAAGCCCCAGTTTTTTTGCTCGGGGCGTTCGGCAAACCGCTTATTGCCCGTGCCGATGGACAGCAGCCGGATGTCAGCCCACGGAATGGCAAGCGCTCCGTGGGCCTCCGTGAGGCCGATGAGGGCCGGGTTGTTGGCGAAAATGCCACCGTCCACGTTATGGCTGATGGTTACTTCCTCCTGCGTGACATCGGCCTGATAGCGCGGGCTGTAGGGGTCGAAGTAGGTGGGCGCGGCGGCCGTGGACATGCCCACCTGGTAAGCCGGCATTTGATAGTCGCGCGTGTATTCGCCGTGATGGCAGGTTTTGTACACGCTCACCTTGCCCGATACCGCGTTAAAAACCGGAATGCACACCCGGGTCCGGGCGTGGCCTAGCCGCGTATTGCCATCCGGCGAGTAAGGAGCAAATTTTTCCTTGAGCAGCGCCTCCAGCTTCTTATTGGAGTACCGGGCCGTGCCCAACCAGGATACCAGGCTGCGGCCCGCGCCAAAAATGTCTTTGGCGTGGTGCGAATACAAGTGCACCAGTTCCCGTGCGGGCATTCCCAAGGCCAGGGCCAAGGCAATGATGCCTCCCGTAGAGGTGCCGCAGATTAAGTCGAAATGCTGGTACAGCGAAGTGTGCTTATTGCCATCGCGCTGCAATTGCGCTTCGAAATCGGCCAGGAAGCGGGCAGTATATAGCCCCCGAATCCCGCCCCCGTCAAGGGAAAGAATGCGAAAGGGGCGGCGAATAGTAGGCGAAGTAGGGTTCATGCGTAAGCGTCAGGGTTTAGTTTTGCAGAAAAAGCAGTTCGGCTATTCAGCGCCAGGCTGCGTATATTTAAGCAGTGGCTGTCCATTGAGAGACACGACTGTTTCATGAACGAAACACCCTCAATTATTGTTCCATTGGTGAAACAAATGTTTACCTTGCGCAACAATGTCACCCATTCCTCATGAGCGTACAACTTGACACTGACAAACTTGCCGCAATGGTGAAATCCAAGCGTGCAAGCCGTGGGCTGCGAGCGGTAGCCCACGAAATAGGCGACGTCAGCGCCTCCACCCTTTCCCGCATCGAGCAGGGCTCCGTCCCCGATGTCAACACTTTTCTGCTCTTGTGCAACTGGCTGAACGTGCCCACGGACACGTTTACCATAGCGGACGAAAACGCAGCGGTAACTGAATCAGCTACTGCTGGCAGCGATAAAATTGTGGCGCACCTACGAGCCGACCGCATTTTGCCGAAGGCCACCGCGCAAGCACTGATAGAAATGATTCAGCTTGCCTATCGGCAAGTGAGCAAGGAGGCCATCGGACACTAGTAAAACAGCGTTCCAGTGGTTGCTAAGCCTAAACTTCCCCACGGTTTCCCGGCAAAAGCCGAGCGAAAAGCGGAATCCCTGCGCGCCGAGCTGGGACTAAAGCCTCATGACCCATTGTGTGCTTTTCGTTTGTGCGAGCACCTCAACATTCACGTAGTGGTGGCCGAGCAAATGGTAGGGCTTTCCCAAAGTAGCGCGTCGGCATTGTGCAACCCGGATGGGAAGCACTGGTCGGCACTTACGATGCCTTACCACCCTTCTCAGAAGGCATCCCACCTGATTATTCACAACAGTGCCCACTCGCCGGCGCGCCAGCAAAGCAACATCATGCATGAGGTAGGGCACATTTTATGTGGCCATCAATTGTCCGCCTTTGACATAAGTAACGGGTTGCCAGACTACATGCGGCACTGCCCGGTAGAACAGGAGTTGGAAGCTGACTGCGTGGGCTGGACTTTGCTTTTGCCGCGCCCCGCCCTGTTAACGGCTTTGACAAATGGCTGGAGCCATGCTGACATCATGCAGCATTATAGCGTCAGCGCCGACATGGTCCGTCTTCGGGTAAATAGAACTGGCGTTATGCGTCAATTGGCGTACAAGCGCTAATTGCCTGCAGAAGTGCACTGTCAGTATAACGAAGTTAAGGCGCTTTAAGCATGGCCCGTGACAGAAGCGGCAACATACATTGACAATAAGCGTCTTCATTTATACTGGCTTTCGTGTATTGAGTGCCATCATGCACCATCTCCAACATACTGGATACCGCTCAGTTTTTAGCCTCATAGGCCCAAGCTCTGGGCAGCATTGTAAGATACCACGTTGTTGAGTTGCGTGTAGCGCTCAATCATGGCATCCGTTTTCTGCTTGGTTTGGTTCTTAATGGCCTTGTGGGACTGCCCATTGAGCACGGCTACCGTCACAAAGGACACGCGCAACGAGTGGGCGGAGTAAGCCGGGCCAAGGCGCTTTTGTACCAGTTTATTGATGGAAATGTCCGAGAGCCGCTTGTCCGAGGGAGCGGCCATCTGCCCCGGAGTCGCCCGCGGAATCTTCACGAACAGCGGCCCCGTGGTCCGGCCCAGCAGGTTGAGCCAAGCGCGCAGGCAGCGCACGGGACAGTAATCCGCGTTAGGAGCGTAGAAAATGGCTTTGTCCTCGACCGCCCCGTACTGGTTGGTCTTGCTTTTGGCCAGGTGCACCAGCAGGGCCCGCTCCGTAAATTCCAGCTGCTCGATATTGAGGTCCACCAGCTCGGAGCGCCGGAAAGCCCCCGCGAAGCCGACCAGTAGCAGCGCCCGGTCCCGCAGGCCCGCTGTCGTTTCCAGGTCGATGCTACGAATGGCTTGTTTCAACTCCTCGACGGTAAAAGCCAGCGCCTGGTCCTGCCGCTTGCCCAGGGTGCGAGCAATGCCTTCCATGACGATGTTGAGCGCATCCACCGTCGCCGGCATTGGGTGGCCACTGAGCTGATGCGCCTTGCGGATGGCGGCCAGGTGCCGCCGGATGGTGGCCAGCGCGTGGGGCCCGGTGAGGGGTTGTTGCCCTTTCTTTTTCTCCCTACTGCCCCCAGCATCCGGAATCGGCTTCTCGGAGGCTAGGTAGGCCACGTATTCCGTCAGGGTGGTGACGTCGGCCGGCACGGCCGTAAAGCCGTGCAGCGCGCAGAATTCAGCGTAGCTCTTCAGATCTGACTTGTAGGCCCGCTCCGTGTTGGCAGCCCCTTTCAGGCCCGTTTCCAGGAAGCCAGTCACTTTGGAGGAAGCCCGCGCCAAGTTGGCAGCGACTACTGAGCCCGTCTTTACGGCCGGCACGTTGCGTAAGGGTTTACTCATGGTTTGAGGTGAAGGACAAAGTTGAGCAGCGGATGGACAAGTCCAACCTTATAAAGTTGTATCGTCCATGAAGTTCACCCAGCGCAAGTAATCCGTTTTGCTAAGCTGATGGGCCATGTAGTCGTGGACCGAGTGGCCCCGCTGGGTGAGGATGAAGTCCTGAAAAGAGGGGGAGCCGCCCGCCCACCAGGCGGCCATCCCCCGCCGCAATAGCAGTACCCGGATAGCTGAGGGGTGACTATCGACCCACCTGATATATTCTTCCGGAGTAGGCTTATAAGCGCAGGCTTGCTGCAAGTAGGCCAGCGCCTGCGTTGTTGCCCGTTCAATAAATTCCAGCTGACTCATCTTACTTAACAGTCCATTGGTAGCCGCGCCGGTAAGCCCAGAGCACCAGGTTGGGCGCAATGTCTTCCGTGAAGCGGTAGCGGGAATACGTGTAGAGGGCGAACAGCCCCGGCACCACCCACACCAAAACCGGGTGAGCGGCTTTGACGGTGTGCACGATGAACAGGTGTAACAGCAGCGACGGGACGACGCAGGCCACCAGCAAACATAGCGTGAACGGCAGTAGCCAGTGCTGAGTGCCACGCAGGCGCAGGCCGATAGCCACTCCTTTAAGTAGGTAGAGCAGCGCGTAGAAGCCGTAAGCCAGCACCCCGATGCTCAATAGTCGAGCATACCCAAAGCCCGGCCCGAGAAAATCCAGGTTCGTAGTCAGCACCAAAGCCAGCACCAGGAACGGAGCCAGCACCAGCGTTTCGACTATCAGCCGAAAGCCCAGGCCGAGTACCACGGATAAACCGTTACCGATGGCTTTGCCATTCTGATAGGACTGCCGAATATTGGGCGCATTGCGGCCGGCTTGGTAACCATCTTCATAGTCTGACATGCTACTGGGAATTGCAGGTGATAGTCGCATAATGATGAATGCTTTTACCCGTAATATCTGCCTTTAGTTAAGCTAAAAAAACAAGTTATGATAAGTAAGGATTATCATAACTTGTTTCCAAATGTACGGCAAATAAAAATACCCGACCAGAGATCGGCCGGGTATCCATTAGCTACTGACAATATCTCTCCGGACTGTTTGTGGCGACAGAATAGAGTTGAAAGCAATTGGGTAGGCTGAGCGTGAGGTACCGCGCAGTCGGTGCCAATAAGGAAACAGCGCGGGTAGCGCCGGTTGGTGGCCACGCGGCCGAGCAGCTACAACCATAACCACACCGGCAGCGCCGGCCGACAGCCCGGTGAACGGGAGCAGGCGCAAGGTGAGGCTCTTCGGCATCAACAAAGAAAGCTATTCACCGATGACGTACACCGGCACGGCCTGCGCGTCGATGCCCCGGCCGGTTTCCTTCTTGACCTCTTTGCCATCCAGCAGGATGGAGCAGGTGATTTCCGAGGCTGCCGTGCCGCCGTCGATGCTGGCCAGGATGGTCAGGTTGTCGCCCTGCTTCATGGTGCGCTTAAACTTGTAGTTTGCTGGCAGGGGCGTGTTGCTGAGCGTCGTGCTGCCGCCGCTTTCGTTGGTGTAGCTCAGGTAGTCCGATACCGGGGCATTGGAGGTAACCCTGTACTCTACCTGATACTCTTTTGGTCTCGAGGGCGTCGCATCGTTGTCTTTCGAGCAGCTGGTGGCCAGGGCCGCGCAACTCAGCAGTAGATAGGTAAGTTGTTTCATAAGTCAGAAAGGGTGTTTAGCGGAAGTGATACCGCAGGCCGGCACTCGCGTTGCCGGGCCATTGGTCGATGAGAGGGTTGTTGAACAGGTAGCCTTTCGTGCCGGTAGCCACGAAGGAAAGGCGGTTGCCGAGGAAGAAATCAACTTCGGCCCCGGCTTGCGGGCCGTAGGTGAAGCGCTGCGGCTCGCTGGCATCGGCAGCCGACTCGCCCGTACGGTTCTCGTTGGTGCGCTCGTAGCCGGCCCCCGCCCCGATGAGTAGATGCACGTAGGCAAACTCCCCAAGGCGAAACAGTTGCGGGGCGAGGAACAGCCGGCCCTGGTAGGTCGAGTATTCACCCTGGGTGTGGAGGTTGCCGGCATCCCGCAGACCACTGGCTCGCAGGGCCAGCTTGTTGGTGAGCATGGACGTGTAGCTCAACTCGTAGTAGTCGCCCTTTTCGGAGCGCCCGAGGTGGGCACCCCAGCTGGAAATGTGTTTAACGTGGCGTTGAGCCAGGGCCGGCGATGTGCCGGCCCCAGCCAGTGCAAGCGCCACAAACAGGAGCTTTTTCATGCGGGTTTAGCGACGGGGACGGGCGCGGTCCATTTTGATGAGTGACTGTTGAACCAACACGTCGGCGTAGACCAGCTCCGCCGCCTGGCGCGAGGGACCCGGCTGCGAGGATTCAGCCAATAGCCGGTCCGCTTCCTGCCGTAGCTGCATGGCCTTTATCATGTTGTCGTTCGAGGAGTTAAGGGCGGCCATCCGCTCGCCTTCCGTCATGGCGTAGCGGCCCGGGTTCTTCAGCGTGGCATTCATTTCAATGCTCTGCTGGGTCATCTCGTCGGCAATCTTGTAGTAGCCGAAGGCGGTGGCAATCTTCTTCTTCTGCATCATTTCCTCGTAGGCGAAGGTCGAAACGGCGGCCTCTTCGCGCTTGGCCTGATACTGGGAGGAACTCATGCGGTTATTGCCGGCCGTGGCCCCCGCGCCGAAGCGGGAAAACACGTCATACACGGTGTTTAGGTCCTGCTGCGGGTTGTTGAGCTGCAGGGCCTGCCGCAGGCGTTCAGCTTTCTGAAACACGGGCATGTACTGGTTGCTCTGGCCCCGGCCCGACATGGACAGCGCCCGCGCAAACAGCTCCTGGGGGTTGGAGAGGCGCAAATCCTGGATGCTTTGCACCTTCCGTAAGTCGGCCTGCACCTGCCGCTGCAGCTGCAGCGTCTGGTCGGTAATGTCTTTCACCTGACCCGTAATATCCTTGGTGACGCCGGCAATCTGCCGGGCATCTTTTACTACCTGGTAGTTCTTGACGGTTTCGGTCCACTGGGCCAGCCGTTTGGCGAAGTCGCCAATGTGAATGCCCATGTGCAGCGGGTCATTTACCACGGCTTGCGCGGAGGCCTCCTTGGTGGAGAAAACCAGCGTAGCGGCCAGCAAAGCGGGCAAAAGGAGCTTTTTCATAGTCGTAAGCTTTTAGGTGAACGGAAAGGAATCAACGGCCACTCGCGGCTTCCGGCCCCAGCTGGCCGGCCGCCGCCGTGGTAATCAGGATGGGATAGCCATCGGGGAGCAGCACGTCGCGCAGCTTGGTGCGCGTCTTGGGTCGGGAGAGCACCGTTGCCGCGACGCGGCCCCCGACGCCCACCACCGAGTTAGCGGCCGAGGCCGAGCGGTCGATGGCCGTACTGAGTTCCTGCGTGGTCTGCTGCTGCAGGTCGCTGCCAGCCATGGAGGCATCTTTGGCAATGCGCTTGATCGGGTCAATCATGATGCCGGGCATGTAGTTGAAGTCGTAGATGTCGGCGTCGACCCGCGTGGGCCCGAGGCGGTTGACTTCCAGCGTCACGTTGTTATTGCCCACCGTGGCCACGGCCGCGAAGACCATGTTCTTAGGGAAGGTCACGCCGCTGACTACGGCATCTTCCAGCAGGCGCAGAATGACCACCGAACCGGTGCGGACCTTCTGCTCCCCGTTGATGACGCATTTAAAAAACACGTCGGGGGTGAGTTGCTGTTGCTGCTGGTAGTTGCCCTGCGCCATCATGCGCGAGGAGTTGCCCACCTTGACGGTATTGAAGCCATCCATGCCGGGGGCATTCATCCGGGTGGCCAGTAGCTGCGCGGTCTGGTTGGGGTCCCGGTAGCGTTTGCCCGTCATGCGCTCGTAGGCCGCGCGGGTTTCGGGCGGGGAGCTGGCCAGCATCGCCAACACGTCCGGGTCGGTTTCAAACGGGGTACCGTCCGCGTCCCGCGCCGGCACCAGGCTGCGGGCCGCCGAAGAAGAGCGCCGCCGGCTACCGCCGCTGCCGGCCGTGATACGGCGACGGGGCACCACCAGCGTTTCCGAGCGGTAAGAGCCAGTACTCGGGTCCTGAATAGTTGTTTCGATAGTATCCACGTCGGCCGCGGCCACGCGGGCGGCTTCTGCCCGACGGGCCGCCGCCTGCGCGAAAGCCTGGGCGCGCCGCCGCCGGCGCAGTGCCTGCCCGGTCGTATCGACGGCAAACACATCGACCACATCTTCATCGGTCGGGGTAGCCGGGGCCGATTTGGCGTCCATTTCGGCGCGGCGCTGGGCCTCGATTTGGGCCGAAGGCGAGGCGACGGGCGCAGCCGGCGAGGTTTCGGGCGAGGCAATTTCCGGCTCAATGTTGGCCGAGGCCGCCGCTACCGGCTCCTTTTCCTGTTGGGCGGCTTCCTTCGCGGACTTCAGCCACAGCAGCAGGCCCCCGACTATGAGCACCAGCAGCAGGCCGGCAAAGGCCATCCAGTTGGTGCGCAGGATTTCGGTGGGCGTGCGTTTCTCGACCACGGCCGCGGGCCGCTGCTCCGGCTCATTATCGTGGTTCGGAGGTCGAACGGCCGGCTGATTTTGGGAGGTGATGGGTTCCATAGGGATAGGGGCCGGCGGCCTTAAATGGTGGAGGCGCGGTTAATCACCCGCGAGGGGACCGGCAGCACCAGCACCCGCGCCCCGTTGAGTTCGCGCAGGGTTACTTCCAGGTAGCCGCGTTCCGTGGCCGCGTACAGGGGAATGGCATAGGTCAGGTAACCGGTGGTGCGGCCGGTAATAATCTGATTGGCCAGCCCGCCCGAGGGAGCCAGCGGCCGGCGCGCTTCGTTCTTTTTGCGGGCCAGGAACTTCTTCTGGGCGTTTTCCACCAACTGGAAGTCGGTGAAATCAACGTTGTAGTCGATGTTGGTCTTGTTGATGACCTTGAAGCGCAGGTAGGTAAAGTCCTTATCGTTGCGCACGTTGGCCAGCGACAACACCAGGTCATTATCCACCACGGCTACTGCCTGATGCTCTTCCTTGGCTTTGCGCAGCTGGCTGAGCTTGCCCTCGACCCGGCTTTTCTTTTCCTCTTCCTTGTCCAGCGCCAGCTCGTTCTCCGGGGCCGAGCCGGCCGCCGTGCCGGTGCCGCTCATACCCAGGGCTCCGTCCTTCTGGAAGTCGTAGAGCTGCAGCACCGGCCGGTTGACAAACACGAGACGCCCCATCCAATACTTCGAGCCGTAGCGAATAAGCATGGGCGTAGGCGGCGCATTCTTGCGTTTGGCGCGCACGAACACGGCATTGGCTTCGATTTTGACTAGGTAGTTGTTGGCCATGCCCACATCGACGAGCGACACGGGGCCACCGAACACGAGGTAGGTAGTGGAGCTGTCCGAAACGGCCACGTCCAGCAGGGTTTCATTGGCCACCACTGAGGAAGGCGGGCGCTGCGGGCGGGCGGTTTGGGCCGAGGCCCCGGCAGCGGAAAAAAGCAGGGCCAGCAGGGCCGGCAGAATATAGGTAGGCATCGTTGACATCAGGTTTAGGGGTTAGCGAGGAGCCGAGCCAGCCGGCGCGGGAGTGGCAGCACCCGGCGCCGGGGCTTCCTCGGGGGCCGGCACTAGGCCACTTTGCGCTTCCTGCAGGCGACGTTGCCGGTCGGCTTCCTGCGCCTGGAGCAGCTCCGTTTCTGCCCGCGTCAGCGTGGGCGTGTAGGGGATGTAGTCAAAGTTGGTAATCAGCAGCCCGTAGGGGTTCTGGTCCGAGCGGTTGGTTTCTTCCAGGTTGAACTTGGCGGCCAGCGGCAAGGGCTCCTTTTGCTGGCCGCCGATGAAAATGCGCTGCTTGATGTAGACCTGACCGGCCCAGGGGCGCTTGCTCATGTCCACGAGCACACTATCCACCGTCACGACGTTGCGGGCGGCGTACCGCTCGTAGTTCTGCAGCACCTGGCCGCGGGTGAAGCCCTCGTAAATCCGGCGGCCCCCACGGCCCTCAATCAGCGGCAGCGCCGCATCCAGGTTGGCCTTATAAGTGTATTGGTCGTGGCCGAACATGGTTTGCATGAACTGGCGCACCAGGTTGCGGGCCTCGTAGGCGGTGTGGGCATCCGTGCCGGCCGAAAGGGCCGCCACCGAGCCGGTTTGCGAGACGACGTACACGCGCTTACCGCTGTTCTCGTAGGCCCGGTACACCAGGAAGCCCGAGGCCAGGGCGACCAGCAGCAGGGCTAAAACACTCCCCAGCGCCAGGTTGCGCATGGTGGAGAAGGAAGTACTCAAATCTTTGGCGGAATCCATCGTATAACTGGTTAGAAAGTCAGGCTGGAAGGTTGAAAGCAGGTTATTTTGGGCATTTTCTTCCCTGCCGCCCCCTTTAGGTGAACAGTAGAAAATACCCTCTCGGGAGGGAGGCTTAGGTGGTCCAGAGGCCCGAGGACCGTTGCCGGTAGGAAGGGTTCAGGGCGTCCGACATGGTGATGGACGGCAGGCCCGAGGACGCGGAGTTACTGGCTTCACCGCCACCGCCGCTGCCACCACTGGGGCTACCTGCGCTGCCGCTACCACTGCCGCCACTGTTGCCGCTGCCGCCCGCGTTGCCCATTGCCCGGCCCACGGCCGAGGCCAGACCGCCGCCGCCGGGAGCCGCCACCCCGGCCACTGTCGTAGCCGCGCCCACGGCCATCCCGGCCATCTGGCCGGCGAAGCCCTGCACGGCCGAGGAGCCGATGAACAGGGATGTGAGGTAGGGCACGATGAGGTACAGCATCACGAAGGCCACCGACATGAGCATGAACTTGGTGTCATCGACCGATTGGGCGGGCCCGCCGCTGGCCAGGATGCCGCCCGCGACCCGCTGGGTATCGGCAAAAAAGCCGTACATGGTATCCAGCAGCACGAACGTGAGCCCCCACATTTGTACGGCGATGAAGTTCTGCAGCCACTTCATGGCCAGCTGACCGAAGGCCGGAATGACGGAAAGCGTCATGGCGATAGGCCCGGAAACGTAGAGGAAGCCCAGGATGAACTGTTGCAGGAACGTCATTATTTCCCGAACGATAAGCACGGTGGTCGCCGTGAAAAGCCGCGTCATAAGGCCCGAGAAGGTGAAGGAGTTGAGCGTGTCGGAGATGCTGCTAATCATAGCGGCGGCCCCTGATACAATGTCGCCCATGCCGATATTGTCATTGCTGGCCGCGGCTGCCACCGCCGGCGGCGTGGTCAGGGCGCTGAGGGCTTCGGCCGCGGACTGATCGGTGGAGAACAGAGCCGTAAAGGCCGCTATGCCGGTACCCAGCGTATCAATCAGGCTCTGGTAAAAAAAGAGCAGGAAGAATATCCAGGTAGCCTTGATAATCGGGCCCCAGTCCATGGCCAGGCCGCTACCGCTGATAAAGCCGCGCCCGATGGTATAGAGCAGGGCGATGCCCATCAGCGAGGGCGTCAGAAACCGGCAGGCCGTGAGCACAATGGCCAAGGTCTGGTCACAGGCGCGCAGAAACCCCGGGTCGATGCCGTAGGCCACCATTAGAAAGATGCTCATCTTTTCCCCCCGAGCTTACGGCTCTGCTTATCTTCGACGAACTGGTCCACGGCGTAGTCGAGGCGCTGCACTTTCACGTCCTCGTACTGTATCTCCCCATCGGAGCCGACCACGAGCTGGCCGGCCTTGTCTACTTTGGGGCGGCGGTTGGTCTGCTGGTAGAACTTCACCAGCTTATTGAGGTGGTTGCGCTCCACCGGCTTGGACGTCAGGATGGCATCGAGCTGGGGCGAGGCCTCCAGGGCAAATACCTTCCCTTTGGCCCCCTGCTTAATGAAGAACTCGCGCAGGGCATCGGTTGAGCGCACCGACTTAATCAGGTCCATCTCGTGGCCCGTCAGACCGAGTGGCGCCTGCAGCTGGGCCAGCGAGTCCGGGTTGATGTGGCGCAGGATGATTTTGGTAGCCGAGTTGTTGATGATGGCCGGCCCAATCTTGCTGCTGGTAATCTCGGTGATGCCCTGGGTGATGATGGTCACCGAGCCGTTGGTTTTGCGGATGGTGCGGTACATGGATTCGATAAACTCGGAAAGCACCCCGCTGAGCATCGTCCAGGCCTCATCCAGGGCGATGTACTTCACGTCATCCGGGAACTTGCGGAACAGGTCCAGACTCAGCTCGGTGATGAGCATGGCCACCACCGGATACAGGTCGGGGTCGGCCTGCACTTTGGCCAGGTCGAAGCAGATGAGCCGGTACTCGCTCAAATCCACGTCGCGCTGGGCGTTGAGCACCCGCTCGTAGCGCCCGCCGCTGATGTACTGACCCAGCACCAGGAAAAACTGGTGCATGTCGATGTACTTCATGTTTTTCTGGTACTGCCGGCGCGCCCCGTCCAGCGGGTCCGCTTCCTGCCCTTCGCCGGGCACCGACACCGGCTTTTGCATGTCGGCGTCGTAGCGCTCTACGAAGCGGTAGAAGCTCTCCATGCCGGGAAACTCTTCATCCTTCTGCCCTAGCTTGTCGTGCTCGTTGAGATACACGTAGTATTCAATCAGAAACCGGCTGAGGATGGTGCGCTCCGACTTATCCAGGCCCGTATCCTTGCCCCCTTTCCAGAGGGCGGCAAGCAGGGCCAGATGGAAGTTGGTTTTCTCATCGTTGTAGAGCCACTTGTTTCCGTTGGCTCTGTCCCGTGGCACGATGAAGGGGTTGAACTCGATGGGCCGTTGCGGGTCGTATTCGAAGTAGGTGTTGTCGAAATCCTCCCCGTTCAGCGACTGCAGCACGTTGCGGTAGGTGCCGCCCACGTCCATGATGATTTGCCGCGCCCCCTTCTCGTAGCGCTGCACAATCAGGTTGCCGAAAGTGTAGCTCTTGCCCGAGCCGGAAGGCCCGATAACCATGGCGTTCTGATTGTCTAGCGCCGTGTTGAACAGGTTCACCTGTACCAGATTGCGGAAGCGGTCCGTGAGGTACTCCCCTATTGGGTCGGTTTTGTAGGTAGCGGTCCAGTGCATGTAGCAGGCCCCCCGGTCGGCGGTGGTGGTCAGCCAGCGGTCGGGTACCTGGTTGGCGTTGCCCGGCAGCAGGCCGAAGAATACCGGCAGGGCCAGGTAGCTTTCCACGACGCTTTCCGTGCCGAACATATAGCGGAAGGCGGCCGTGGCCCGCTCGACGTTTTCCCGCCGGCTGGTATCGTTGGTATCCCACAGCATAACTGAGAGGTGCAGGCCCACAATCTGCTTGTTTTCGGCCCGGACCTCGGCGGTAAATTCCTCGACTTCGGCCGCCCGTAGGTGGTTATCCTGGGTGGCCAGGAAGGAGAGCGAGGCATTCAGCTTGCGGTCGGTATCCAGGCTGTTTAGCTCCGCACGGGTATCCTGAATCATCAGGGCCTGCGTGAGGACATGCGGACACTGGAGAATATGCGTGAGCGGGTAGAGCATGGGCGCGGTAACGCCGTAGCTGTTTTTGACGGCTGGGTAAGCGTCCGAGCCCTGCCCTACCATCGACAGGACATTAACCTTCTGCTCGCCCACGCTGAACGTGCCCAACTCATTGCCCATCTCGCGTTCCTGCCGGGTGGGCTGGCCGTCGAAATTGAGGTTGAAGTATTGCAGGTACAACTGGTGGATTTCCTCGCTGCTGAGCCGCTCGAAGGTGACGCCGCCCAGGTTCTTGATGCCCTGAATGAATTCGACCGCGCTGCTTTCGGCCACTTCCAGGGTTTGCACCAGCTGCGCAAATGGATTCTTGAGCACGGCCTCGCCGGCGCGGGCCACCAGGGCATTCACGGCGTTGGTCTTGGGCGACTTGACCGCCGCCGGCGCAAACGAGACAAACAGGTAGGACTTCTGGAACAGCACCAGCCGCTCGAAGAAGTGCTTGTTCATCTTGTTTTCAAAATAGGTCTGCTGGGTTTTGTCTTCCCGATAAGGCCGGTCGTAGTAGATGTCGGTTTTCTGCACGATGCTGCCCACCGGCAGCGCCCGCAGCACCCCGACGAGGGCGGCCTGGAAGGCCTCGTAGTCTTCGATGGTCCAGCTTTCCATTTCGGCGGGCTCGACTAGGAAGCCCACGCCGACGCGCCCATCCTTGAACACGATCTTATCGCCCTCGAAGCTATGCACCGGCATCACCGCGCTAAACGCGGTGGTTTTTGGCTTTTTTGTCATGAGCGGGAGTTGGTAAAGGCCCCACGGCCAGGCGGCGGGGCTGAATGAAGGTGAAGGAGAGCCACCCCATCAGAAAGCCGGGCGCTTGCTTGCGGCTCAGGTAGCGCAGGCCCATGATGAGGCCCAGTTCCGCGACGATGACGAGCAGGTAGATAATGCGGGGGATTTTGACCGCCATCCCCAGAAATCCGAGCAGCAGCACGGAACCGATGAACAGGCCAACCATGATGCCCAGGTCCTGAATATTCATGCCCAGGACCTGGGCCGGTCGCTCAATAGACTTGTAGGAGCGCATGTGAGCAGAGGCTGAAGGCTTAGCGTACGCCCCCTTCGCCGCCGCCAACGGCCCCTACCAAGTCGTCCTTGAACAGCTGGAAACCGAACCACAGAATGACCCCGCCGACCAGCCAGCCCAGCGAGCCGAGCGCATCCGGGGCACCCTGCACGAACTTCATAACCACGCGAATCAGGCCGATAATCAGGATGATGGCGAAAATGACCTGCACGATGCCCACGACGGTCTCCTGTACTCCTTCGAGCGCACCCTGAGCGCTGCCGCTCTGGGCAAAAGCCGCCCGGTTAGACAACGCCAGAGCCGACAGCATAGCGTAGGCGCGTTTCTCTGCTTTGGAGGGTTGGTAGGCGTGTCCGGCAACTGCCAATTTCTTGGCCAGGGAAAGGGGGTTGGTGAACATGGGAGAAAGGTGTTGGGAATGGAATGTGAGGGCGCTTATCTCCCCGGAAGCGATGGAAAACGGATCAGGCGCCGCGCAGCAGCGGCTGGCTTATTGGTGCAGGGCTGGCGCACGGCAGCGCCCCGGCCAGACAAGTCCGGCCCGGTGCTTAAAAGCAGCTGGGGGCGGCTGGGGTGGGAACCGGAAGAAGCGGGAACGCCGGAGCGGTGGGTAGCGGGGATGCGTCGGGTAGCATAGCGAGAGGGTAGAAATGAGGATGGGGTAGCGTGCTCATAAGTAGGTCGGGTGCCGGCCGCCGGGGCCGGCTTACTTTCCGGGGTACAGCCCCGTCAGCGCCGCTTTCTGGCTGGCGTTCCTGGCCGCGAGGGCTGCCCGCTTGCGCTTGTTTAGCTCTACTTGCTTGAGTTGGTTGCCGCGGTCGTTGGTGGTCGGAGCGGCCGTCGTAATCGGGTTGTCATAGAGGGATTCCGGCACTGCATCATCTGCCGCCGCTACCGGGGTTGAAGGCGCAGCGTCAGCCCCAGCGGTTGTTTCAGGGGTCGGAGCTGCGGCATCTACTCCCGCAGTGGTCGGGCTTTCCAGCTCATCGATACCCAGCCTGTCAAAAACCGACACGGCCGCCGTACCCAGTGCGTGAACCGAGGAGACTACCCGCGGCGGTGCGTCGGCCGGCGCGGCTTCGGATTCCTGAGTGGCCGGTATCTCTGCTGGCGTAGCGGCCTCATTCTCCGTCGCCGCCGCCGATTCCGTAGCGGCCAGCTCCCGCGCCGTGATTTGGTCGGCCTCAACGCAGTCCGCTTCCGCCTGTAGCTCCTGCTCCTCTTTGGCCCGGAAATCCTCTTCGGGCATCAAGCGCGAGATGGGGTTGTCCGCCGACAAGGGCGGCGCGGCTTCGCCCGGCGCGGGCGTGGGCTTTGGTTCATAGTGAAAGGAGCGCACTGACCGGTGGTTGCTCGTGGCGACCAGTGCTACCGGCTGGCCTTTCCCGCGGCCACTGAAGCGCCACCACACCAGCCCCAGCAGGGCCGCGAAGGGCAGAAGTACCAGCAGGAAGAACAGGGCAGCTTGCATACTGGCCATTCCTTACGCCCTGTGTTCTGATAAAGTTCTGAAATATTTCTAAAGTAATTCTATTAAACTTCTTAAAAATATCTGCGTAAGTTCTTATGATCTGATTTCAGCCTTCATCTCTATATCTTATGATCAATATATTTTGACTTTTGGAGGTATGTGTTTGCAGCGGTTGTCTGCAATTAGTGTCTTTGTGGATTCTTCGCGCTAGATTTTGTCCACTCACACCTGTTGCACTACACCCCCCCCTGTTCACATGCTCTCACCCCTACACGCTTCCGCCCCGCTAGGCTTCCCCGATCTAAAGCTTTCCGTCCCCTATGCCGACGCCATCCGCTACGCCCAGTTTCGTCTATTGATGCTGCCCAAGGGGGAGTTAAAGTCGTTCTGCGAACAGCACGAACTGCCCTATACCAGCATCGTGGGCCTGAAAAACAATTCCCTCAAACGCGAAGAGCCGCGCTTGCTGCAGCGCCTGCTCCGCAGTCTGGCCGTTGATACGGAAGTGATCCGCATCCCCCCCAACACCCAGAATGCTCGCTTTCTGTTTCCCTCGGTTGAAGCCCTGACCACTTTTCAGCAGCAGCTCAAGTGCTTTGACAGTGGTCACCCTCCCCTGCCCGAATCCGGAGTCACCACGGGCGGCGCGGAATCCCCTACCCCGTAACCACGACCGGATAGCCTTCCTGGTAGCCGAGCGGTGCCACGCACCGCTTTTCTTTCCCCGCCCGGAGCTACTGGTCATTTAAGACCTCCAGTAAGCTACCCGCGATGAATGCACCCCGTGAGAACGACCCCAACGAGCTTGACCGGTTCAAGCATGACATTGACCTCGTAGACTACGCCGAGCGGCAGGGATACCAGGTAAAAAAGGAAGGCAAGCGCGGCGACTGGCACCAACTCGAAAAAGATGGGGAGGTGCTCATTGTCACGCGCAAAGATGACCACCAGGTGTACCTCAATACCGGCGACGACCGGGATAGGGGCAGTGTCATTGATTTTGCGAAAACCCGGGGCGGTGATGGCCACGGGTTGAATTTGGGGCAGGTCCGCCAGCAGCTACGCGAGTATCTGAATGACGGGCCTGCCCCAGCTCGTGCCTATGCCCCACCTGCCGACGTGACCCGGCTCAATGCGTTGCCCGTCGGCAACCCCGACCACGAGCGCCAGGCCGAGGAGGACCGCCGGACGCGGCTTATCTCCGAGGTGCTGGGCGTGAAGCGGGAGCTGACCGACCGCACGTATCTGCACGGCCGGGGCATCGAGGACCAGACCATCGACAGCCCGGCCTTTCAGGGCCGCATCTTCACCGCGCAGCAGAACGAGCACAAGAACACGGCCTTCCCCCTTTACAACACCGAGGGGCTGGCCAGCGTCGAGCAAAAGAACGAACACTATAAAAACCTGCTCCCACTACCTAAAAACGGCATTTGGGTATCCCATCCCACCGAGGGCAAAGGCACCCAGGTGGAGCGCATCATCGTCAGCGAATCGGCCATTGATTCGTTGTCCCACCACCAGCTGAAAAGTGGCCAGGACCAGAAAAACACCATCTACATTGCCACCAGCGGCACGCCGACCGAGGCCCAGGTAGCCCTGATTCAGCGGGTGATTGACAAGCAGGAGCCCCGGGAGGTCGTGTTGGCCAACGACCGCGACGCCGGGGGGCGGCAGTTCAACATGAACTACCTGAACGAACTGCACCCGGCCCGGCCGCTGGTGCCCGTGGCCGAGCAGGAAGCCTACAAAGAGCCAACGCGGCCGGTGGAGTGGCACGCCACCAGCGACAAGTACCACACGGGCTTGAAAGTGACCTATCACCACGACTCGGCCGAAGCCGGTGCGCAGCAGGTGCAGCAGCTTAGCGACCGGGTAGGCCAGATGAACGGCACCCAGGAAGCCGGCCCTACCATTGCCCTGGAGGTGCAGCGCAGTTCCGACCGGGAAACGGTACTGCGGTTGTCGGTGGCCAAAGCCGACACCGCGCAGCTGGAGGTGCTGACCCACGAGCTATACCGGCAGCGCGAACAGCTACGCCCGGAGCCGGAGCGCCAGCAGGAGGCGTTTCTGCGGGTAGACTACCCGGTGGCGAAGGACTGGAACCGCGACCTGGAATTAACCCGGCAGGGCCTGAATGCCGAGCAAATCCGCGCCCAGGCCCAGCGCGAGGAGCAGCAGCGCGAAGCGGAGCGGCAACTGCGCCTCGCTGAGCAGCACCGTCAGGAGCAGGAACAGCGTCAGTTGGCGCGCCAGCAGGAGCAGCAGCGCCGCGAGAACACCCCGGAAGCGCAAGAGCAGCGCGAGGCGGACGCCCGCCGATTCAATCAGGCCGTGACGGGCGCGGCCGTCGCCAGTGCCGACGCCACGCCGGAGGCGCGCCCGTTCCGCTCCTACCAGTCCGAGCAGGAAGCCGCCGCGCACACCGCGCAGTTTGTGCACGCCCGCGATGCGGGGTTGGTTTTGCTGAAAGAGTACATCAACGACAACCCCGCCCCCACCGGCCGCAGGGTGGATGAAACCGAGCAGCAGGAGAACCGTGACCGGGCGCGCTACGCCGAACGAAACCTAGCCCCGGCGCTGGCCACCGTGCCGGCCGCTGAGGAGAAAACCGCGACGTGGAAGATTGACGAAGTTGCCCCCAACACCACCGGCCGCGCCGAGGCCTGGAAGCAGGTGCTGGATAACAGTTCGTACAGCTATAAGACGAGCGAAATCCGCAGCACGATTGACGAGCAGGGCATCCGCCGCGCCGAGTTCGATATGACCTATCGTAACGACCAGCCCGATATTGCCATCATCCACGCCATCATTACGAACACCAACGCCCGGGCCGAGGCCGGCCGGGAAGTGTATGCCGGCGTTAGCGTCAGCGAGAGCGAGGCCGACCGCGCAGCGCGGCAGGTAGCCGCCGAGGCAGCCGCCATTCAGCCCCACAACCGCGACCGGAGCATGGACCAGACATCGGCCACACCGGCAGCCGAGGGGTCGCCGGAGCCCCGGGCCGCCGAAGCCGCGCCCGCGCCGCAGGGTGCCGAGAAGCAGGTCATTATCAAGGTTGACGAGGTTGCGCCCGCGCCGGGTGCCCGCGGCCAGGCCGAAGCCGTAAAGGAAGCCGTGGCCGGCAGCGGAGCAAAGACCGGCGACATTCAGAGTACCACCGATGCGCAGGGCATCCGCCACTCGGAGATGAAGGTTTCGTACCGGACCGACCAGCCCGAAATTGCCCGCGTCAGCCAAACTCTCGATGCCGTGGCCAGCCAGCAGGGAAGCAGCGTGATTGAGCACAGCAGCGACCGGGCCGAGCGCCGTGAACTCAGCAAGGGCTACGAAATGACCCAGCCACCGCGCACCCAGGAAATCACCCGGTAGCCGGGCGCTTCGCGCCCGCCCACCGCGCCGGGTTCGGCGTTTTCGTGCCTATTAAGAAAAGCCGACCCGGTTCTCGGGGCGGTTTTTTTGTGCCGACCGTAGGGAGGGGGCGTTCGGTGTCGTTGCCGCAGATTCAGCAGTTGGGCGTGTCCCTTCTGGCCGGGCTATCCAGGGCTGCGGCTTCGCCTCCGGTCCTTCGGACTAAACCCTTCCTATCCCTTGTATGATTGCACCGCCCTATCTTAAGGGGAGCCGAAAAAGGAAACGGGGTCACCGCCTATCCCTAAATGCGGTGCCTCAGCATCGACGTTGCGAGTGAGAATTTGTGCCCCGTTTCCCGTTTTTGCCTGAAGACTGAACAGTATGGAGGGAGCCTGGTGCTACTGGCATCCCGCATTTGTACAAGGATAGTTGCGGTGAAAACCTTGCCGGCTGGTTGCTTTCCACCTTTTTACCCTGTGCCCATGCCCATCGTCGCTTCCCTCACCGCCCCCCTCAAGTATGTCGTAGGCATTGACATCGCCAAAGACACGTTCGTGGCCTGCTTCGGCCTCATCGAGCCCAGCCAGCAGTTGCGCTTCGGGAAAGAAGCCACCTTCGATAACACGTTGGCCGGTTTTGAGGCCCTGCTCGCGTGGGCGGCTCGGCAGCAGGCCACCGCTGCGGCGCTCTGGTTTGTGGTTGAAGCCACCGGCGTGTACTACGAGGCGCTGGCCTATTTTCTCGCCGACAACGAGCAGGCTCTGAGCGTGCTGTTGCCCAATAAAGTCAAGCACTTTGCCCAGAGCACCGAGTTCAAGAGCAAAACCGACCAGCTGGACGCCCGGCTGCTCTGCCGCCTGGGCCTGGAGCGGGCCCTGCCTGCCTGGCAGCCGCCCACGCCCGCCCTGCGCCAGTTGCGGGCCCTGGCCCGCGAGCGGCAGCGCCTGGCCGATCAGGGCGGGCGACTCAAAACCCGCTGCCACGCCTATCAGCACAGCTACCAGCCCGATGAACGCACCCTGCAGCGGCTGGCCGCGCAGCAACAACTCATTGCCCAGCAGTTGAAGGCCGTCGACCAGGACCTCTCGGCACTGCTCGACGCCGAGCCGGAGTTAGCCCGTAAACTGGCTCATCTGACCAGCGTGCCGGGCATCGGCCTGACCACGGCCATTGTGGTCGTGGCGGAAACCACGGGCTTCAGCTTGGTGGAAAACGAGCGCCAGCTCACTTCCTACGCCGGGCTGGATGTCGTGCAGCGCCAGAGCGGCCTCTCAGCCCAGGCCACACGCATCTCCCGACGAGGCAACGTGCGCCTGCGCACGGCCCTATACTTGCCGGCGGTCAGTAGTTTGCGTTACAATCCTCAGCAAAAAGCTTTTTACGCCCGCTTACGGGCCCGCCAGCCCAGTGGCAAGCCCGGCGTAATTGCCGTCATGCGCAAGCTCTTGTTGCTGTGCTATTCGCTCTGGAAAAACGACCGGCCCTACGACCCGCTATTTCACCCGGCCCAACTAGCGGAAAAAGAAGTAGCCCCAGCCACGTGATGGGCCGAGGCTACACAGGATGAACCCGAAGGCCCTCCTTCAAAGAAACCAAAGGTAATAATCCTGACCATTCATTGCTTTTCATCACAGTATCTTGTTAGACCGATTTCATAGTGTGCGCTTATCCTGCTTTCTTAATCTTTTTTCTACTGCCATTGCCTTCCTTTCGGTTTACGCCCTCTTATGACCAACCCGATATAGCCGCCAGCCTTGAGCTGCTGCACCAACTGCGGTTGAACTATGCACCTGGTTTACCGGAGGGGCTGCTGGCTTACTTAAACTCCCAGGCCCGGTTTGTGGTAGCCGTGGCAAAGCAGTATCAAGGGCGTGGCGTAGCGTGGGAGCACCTGCTGGCGGCTGGGCAGCAGGGCTTAATCAGGGCCTGGGAAACCTATGACGGGCACCCGGACCGCTTAGAGCGCATGGGCAGCTGGTGGGTGCGTCAAACAATTGTAACTACCTGCGCGGCATATCCGCCTTCCTGATACTATGGCTAACACTACCAACACTCCGCCGGCGGAGCTGATATCATTTCTGGAAGGCTATAAGGCATTTACTGCTCGCTTCGAGCGTCAGCGCCTGCAAAACGACCTCATCACCTACGCCAGGCTGCTGGGTGGGTGGCAAGTACTACAGAGCATGCAGCGCCGGCTGCAAAAGGCGGCTCCGGAGTATAACATCTTCACCCTGCTGCGTAACCTGGCCTGGGATGAAACCCGGCTGCACTCGCCCTTGCTGGCTGATCTGCTGAACCCCAACGGAGCCCATGGCCAGGGCCATCTGTTTTACGAGGCGCTGCTGCAACAACTGCAGGCGCTGGGCATCAGTGCGGCGGCCTACCGGGGACGGGATGCCCATTTCTACGAGGTGGCGACCGAGGTGCCAACGGGTGACGGGTTTATTGACGTGCTGCTGACTTACCGGGGACCAGATACCTGCTTTGCTATAGCCATCGAGAACAAGATTTACGCGGTAGACCAGCCCCGCCAGCTGGCCCGCTACCAGGCGTACCTCGACCGGCATTTTCCGACTCAGTCCTTGCTCTTGTACCTGACGCCCTGGCCCCGGCAGCCGGACCCCGGTTCGCTGACGCCGGAGGAAGCCCGGGTACTGCACAACGCTGACAAGCTGCGGTGCATCACCTACAACGACCATATACGGCCCTTACTACGACAAACCTTTGCCCAGGTGCAGGCCCCCGGCGTTCGGCTATTACTTGAGCAGTATTGCCAGGTACTCGAAACCCTTTAATCTTTCTTCTCCTATCCTTCTTCTTATGAGCTCATCCTACACCGACGCCGTGTACGAGTATCTGGCACAACCTGAGAATTACCGGGCCGCCAAACAGATTGCCAGCCAACTTAGTGCCGTGGACGATAGACTGGTGCAGAACTTTTGGCGTGAGGTGCAACAGGAGTTGCTTCAGAGACTAGAGCCCAGCGGCTGGCTAGTACAGTTGAGGTTTCCAAATGATTTTACCGTACTCAGAGCTAGCTGGCAAAAGCTAGGCTTACGCTTTGAGGACCTTCGAGGAAATCCCTATTTCGGTGTGTGGTGCTCGGAAAAGGTATTCAACCGAGTGTTGGTAAATGAACGGTTGATAGACCTGAAAGAGAAGGAGGGCAAAGGCAGTAATCCCACTGAAGGGTGGCCTTGGTATCGTACCCTATCGGGCTATAGATTTTATGAGGGAGCAACTTTAGAGAGGATATTACCTGCCCATCGTGCTTTGGCAGTAAAAGATATAGCTGATATGGTAGAACGTTTTGTAACGGAGTACGGAGTCAGTTTGGACCGTGTTGACCGCGAAACTAGGTTAACCGGGCCGTTCGCTACCACTCAGTCTTAGTTCACCAACAATAGCTTACGCTGAGCTAGTACGAGGGCTCGTGAAGCTCTTTCCTGGCTAATCTTACAATACCTGGCATGGAAAGCTGCTCAGCGGACTATGAGCATGTCGTCGAAGCGGGTGGTGTAGGCGGGGCTGCGGTGCTGGGCTTTGCCCTGCCAGGGAGCGGGCTGGGCGCCGGCTACGGCCGTGGCGGCGGCCCGCACGGTGCCGCGGCCGAAGCGGCGGTTGAGCGTGTCGAGGGTGTGCATGAGCTGGTGGGTGCGGCCGGTATCGGCCGGAGGGATAATAATGTCATCGGCGGCGCCGAACAAGCTCAGCTGCTGGCCGCGGCCGGGGGGCTCCAGGCCATCGAGCACCACGCCGGCCTTCACGTACTGGCGGCCGGGCTCGTAGAGCTTTGCCAGCAGGCGGCGGGCGTAGCTGAGCAGCTGCAGGGTGTTGCTGGTGGGGCCGCCGGGCAAGGTGAGCGTGGCCGAGCGGGTGTAGGGCGGGGGCACGCGGGTATCGTAGCGGTCCTGGCTGAGAAACACGGTGAGGATGTGGGCCTGGTCGCCCTGGGCGCGCAGCTTCTCGGCGGCCCGGCTCAGGTAGGTAGTGAGGGCGCCCCATATATCTTCGAACAGGAACAGGCGCTGGCCGAAGGAGCGGGAGCAGCTGATGCTTTGGCGAGCCAGGGTACCATCTTCGGAGGGCAACAGCCCTTGGCAGGGCTGGCCCAGCAGTTCCTGCACCAGCCGCCAGCCCACGACGCCACCCATATGCTTGCGGGCCCAGGCCTCGGACACCTGGCTTAGCTCCCAGGCCGTGCGGATGCCGTGGGCCGCGAGCTTATCGGCGTAGCGGCGGCCCACGCCCCAGACGTCGCCGACGGGCAGGGCGCGCAGGGCCCGCTCGCGGCGGCTGGCGGTATCCAGGCGCAGGACGCCGCCGAGCTCGGGGTGTTTCTTGGCGAGGCGGTTGGCCACTTTGGCCAGCGTTTTGGTGGGGGCCATGCCGATGCAGGTGGGAATGCCGGTGCAGGCCAGCACATCGCGGCGGATGGCGCGGGCGCGGGTATCGAGGGAGCCGCAGAAGGTGGTCAGGCCGTGCAGGTCGAGGAAGGCCTCATCGATGCTGTACACTTCCACGCTGGGGACGTGGTCCGCGAGGCGGGCCATGACGCGGCGGGACATGTCGCCGTAGAGGGCGTAGTTGGAGCTCAGAGCGTGGCCCTGGTGGCGGCGCAGCAGCTCGCGCACCTCGAAGAACGGAGCCCCCATGGGAATGCCCAGCTGCTTGGCCTCGGCGGAGCGGCTCACGACTGCCCCGTCGTTGTTGCTCAGCACCACCACGGGGCGGTTTTCGAGCCGGGGCTGGAAGACCCGCTCGCAGCTGACGTAGAAGTTGTTGCCGTCGACGAGTCCGTACATTTTATGGGGAGCTGTTAGCTGTTGGCTGATGGCTTTCGTTCGGGGAGTGCTGGCGGTCAGCTATGAGCTAAAAGCCATCAGCTAACCGCTCATAGAAGAACCCTAGTCGCGGCTGCGGAGCAGGGCGGTGAGCTTGCCGGGGATGAGCTCGTGCACCACGTGGGTGACCACGCCCCAGATGCGCAGGCTGTCGGGGTCAGTGATTTCGTAATCGGGGTAAGCGGGGTTTTCGGCCTGCAGCCACCAGATGCCGGCGCGGCAGACCAGGCGCTTAACGGTGCACTCCCCCTCGACCACGGCCACGACGATGTGGTTATGGTCGGCCAGCAGGTGCTTATCGACGGCCAGCAGGTCACCGGCGTGGATTTCGGCACCCTGCATGCTCTCCCCCGCTACCCGCACCAAGTAGGTGGCTTCGGGGTGGCGAAACAGGATACGGTTCAGGTCGAAAAGCTCTTCCAGCTCGTCGGAGGCGGGGGAAGGAAAGCCGGCGGGCACCAGAGAAGCAAACAGCGGCAGCCACAGGGTGGTGGTGGGTTCACCGACTTCGATGAGTTCGATGGTCGTCATACGGTGTAGGTAAAGGGATGGAGCACGGCAAGTATACTAAAATAGTTAGCAAATTGTTTGTATACTAGCGCAGCTTTGGTAGCATAATACAAGTCAGAAGCTCTGCCGCTTGCTGTGTTGCCTCTCTCATAATACACTGCTGCAGGCAGATTTTACTGCTTTCACAGAAGTTTCACCCGGCATACCATCACTAAAATAACTAGCAAAACAACATGGGGTATTTTATTCCCGATCAGGACTCGTTGCAGGAAATCTTTGGGGCCTATATGGCCCGGGGCCTGCGGTTTGAGGTGAAGCCGGACGCCCATTTCGTGTGTTACGCGCTGAAAGTGCGGTTTGCGGAGGGAAGCAACGCCTCGCCGGTGTTTCCGCTGCCACCGGAAGAAATGCAGACCCCGGAGGCTGCGCAGCAGTGGCTGGAGCAACTGCGGGATACAGAGCTGGTCAAGTTCACGCGGGGGGGTGGAGTAAATAATCGGATAGGTTGAAAAACGAAACAGCCCCGGCCGGAACGGTCGGGGGCTGTTTTAGAGAAGTACATCGGCTTATACAGGCGCCTCATTGGGTGTTAATTCCGGTCACGCTCTTCAGGGAGACGGCATAAGTGGTAAGACAGTTTCAGGATAAACAAGTAATAGCCCCACTGGCTTAAGGATGCCAAGCGGTTGGAAAGCAGCACTTGGCTTATTTGGGCCAGTTCGGCAGCAGGAAACCAAAAAGGGCGGTCTAGAAGAGCAACCTGCTCAGGCAGGCCGCCAGGTACGGCCGGTAGATAGAACACGTTGGTAAGAAGTTGGCCCCTAAGCTCACTTTCGATGTTTTGCAGCTTGCTGCGAATGGTGCCAAGCGGGAGTTGCTGAGCTTGGAATGTACGTTCAAGCCGAGCCAAGAAATCGGCTAGGGGAATAAGTTGTACGAAACCGATTTCCTTAGGGACGTTACGCGGGTTGCCGACGACATCTACGTCGCAGGTATTGGCAATTAATAAAGCATTGGTATGGCCTTTTGCATAAGTGCCTTGCTGCGCTTGCCACACAGGCAAGCGCATGGAGGGCAACAGGTCGCCTTGCAAGAGGTAGGCTGGGCTTCCTGCAGTATAGAAGTCGGTGTAGAGCTTGGAAGAGCTGGCTAATGAGGCATCAAACTGACTCAGACCTTGGTTAATACGCGTTTTCTCAGTATCGGTAAGAAACGACGGAAAAAGTCGCGCTATTTCCGTTACGCTAAACGCCATAGCTACACTTACAAGCTGGATATGCTTAGCGCATACCCGAGATAGAGGAAAGAGACTGGGCCAAGGCCAACTCGTCGGCTAAGTCGCTAAGAACTTCATACTCAGTGCCGACCAGAGAGCGAGTATGTTGGAATAACGAAGATGCTATGCCCGCCAGCACGGGACTTTCGGAACGCAGGTGAAAATGCTCTGCAGTTCCGTAGTTAGTTGACTCCTCGGCCGTTGTATGCGCCCGAAGCTTGGACAAGTACGGCAGCTGCTCATTGGTGAGCAGAGCGGCATTGAAATGGCCAATGCATAGAGTGTTGCCCAGCCACTGAGGTCCGGGGCTGACTACGGCCATGTCTTCGCAGCGGCTCTTATACAGGCTGCTGACGATAGGGGCAGGCGTCAGGGGCAGGTCGAGGACTTGGGTTAGGAACATGGCGTTAGACAATACTAGATTTATACTTGGGGGTAGCTACACTGGTAAACGCTGCCCTGGCGGCGGCGTGGGCCTGACCGGCCAAAGTCCATTCATCGGCACTTTCCACTATTGTGGCAGCAGCATTGCATTCGAGTAATACGCGGCTACAGGGACCAAGTTGGCCGGGCGTGACTCTGGTTTGTAGCGTAACGGTGGTGTTGGGCGGTAAGATAAACTGACTTTGGGACGAGTGGCCAGCCAACTGGGCGTCTGGTAAATCGGCAAGCGGCAAAAGGTGGGACAGGTAGTCATGGGCGGTTTCGCCGGATTCTAACTCAAACTCGTTGATGTAAGCCATTTGGACGGCCCGCAGGGTTTGACGGATACCCAACTCGCGGTATAGGGGCATAAACGGGCGTACCAACTCATCCAGGAAGACCGACCAGCCAGGGTAAGGTTTGAGGCAGTTGAATGAAAGAAAACCTACCCCAATGATAATGGCGTAACCGGTCGATTCGTTCCGCAGGACTAAAGATGGCTGGCCTTTGCTGACCTCGGATTTGACCGCCTCCGGCCCGCTGGGCTTGTTCTCTAACTGGAACGAAAGCTCAAAGGGTTGCTGCTGGTGGGCGGTGAAACCCCGTTCCTTGAGCAGCGTGTAGAAGCGGTGGAAATACTCTACGGCAGGCTCGGCCTGGTCAGGAGCCACATCGTAACGAAACGCACAAAGGGCTTCGCGCAGGAAGTGGTTCTGATATTCCATAGGCGGGTAGCAACGACTCGGTAACAACAAAAAAGTCTGTATACAGGGCTGTGTACAGGCTTTTATGGGCTGGGGTTTGGAAACGGCAAGTAATTAACGAAGCAGTTAATGCGGCTAATTGTTGCTCAAATGTAGAACAAATATTTAGTGTAGAAGCAAGTTCGCGGCTCATACAACGAGCTTACTACACGTCAAATTGCCACTATGTGCACTAAAGCTTGAGGCCAGCCGACACTCCTATTCCGTAGAATAGCTTGTTCTGATATAACCACACATCTGCGTATTTGCCAAACATACGATCAACGCCGACGGTGAAGATGAGGCCTACGTCGTTTCGCGCGCCAATGAGGCTCAAGGCTGGGGAAAAGACGAAGTTGCTGGGAATGTATGTCAGAGTGGTTTTGCGCTTCAATGGCTCTTTGCTCAGTGACACGCCAGAGAAACCCAGGTTAAGCCCTGGAGTGATGGAGTAACTGTGGCTGGATCGATGCGTGAAATAGGTCCAGCCAAAGGAATAACCGACATTCAGGCCGAGGTTGAGAGTACCAGAAACCGCATTGCGAGTGTATGTGCTGTCGGCGTCGTCTTTGACGCGTGGGCGCACCTTGAGCCCGATAGCATTGACCCCAAACAACCACGTTTGATAATGCAGCCAGGTGGCAATGGTAGGGTCACCGATGCGGGTGCGCTTCGGCAGTTGGATTCGTAAGTCATTGTCGATGGCCGCGTTTATTATCCCCGTAGTACCATAACATGGATCTTTTTTGACAGAAGTGGAATCTGACCGCGCCTGGCAAGGTTTGTTGACACGGTCGTCACGGACGCTCCATGGGTCAAGCAGAAGGGTTCCCTTATCGTTGGTGACTAGAGCGCGGATGCGTGGTTGACGACCGGACGGCACTCCTACGGAGCACAAATTATAGGCCGTTTTGCCGAGCGCGTCTGTTACTATTAATGACGGACACCCTTTGCGCAGTTGATCGATGCGCCTTTGGGTGAGGATGTACCGGAAGCGGGCACGATAAGAAGGAACTTGCGCACACACCAGTTGGATATTGCACAGGAATAACGCACAGAGTACAAACCGCTGCATATCAGTTTGATTAAATGAAGCGTGAATATATATTTAATATCATATTTTACAACTCCCCTTTGAATGCTTTGTCCAGCGCGGCGGGCAGCAGTAGGCCCAACTCCTCCTGGGCGGTGTTTTGAGCGGTGGTGAGCATGTCGATTCGGGTTTGCAGATCGAGGAAGGCCTGTTGTGTAGCCAAGGAGGGTACGGGCACCTCAATCTTGTTTAGCGCTGCGGTACCGAGAGTACGGTTTCGGTCGGCGGTGCCTGGGGAAGCATCGTTGATCTTCTCGATACCTTCCGGCGTGAGCAGGTAGTACAGCAGAAAGCGGGACAGCGCCACTGACGGATCGGCTACGCAGGTAATGTAGCGGTGCGAGGCAATGCGGCCGTCATCTTCAGCAGCTACAACGGCTACGGCACCTTCCCAGGCTTTGATGTTGCTGAAAAGTAAGTCGTCGGCCCTGAGCCAGTAAGGCTTTTGCCACGTTACATCGGCGCCGATAGTGGGCGGCTTATGAAAAGTGCCACGCCCAAAGCTGCGGACACCCAACTCTGGGTAAATAGCGGTTGTATCCACCTCTACCGGTCGGCGCACGATGGGGGCCACCTGGCCTAGTGGTAGGCGGGGCGCGTCGGCAATGGCTTCGCGGAACTGCCGCCGTAGCAACAGCCGCAACTCGTTCTGTTGCTCGGTGCGTAGGCGCTTGATTTCGGCTACGGTAGTTTGCACCTGTTCGAGCTTAGCGGTTAGGCGTTGCTGCTCGGACAGAGGCGGCAGGGGGATTTTAATGCCCATGAACTTGGTCGGGTTCAGGCGCACTCGGTTTGTAGAACCAACACTTGATTTAACACATTCATCGACGAAAAAGGGCGTCGTAGAAAGGTAGGCCAGAAACTTAGGTTCCAAAGGCTGTGCACATT
Organism: Hymenobacter lutimineralis; assembly: GCF_008271285.1. Classification (NCBI taxonomy): domain Bacteria; kingdom Pseudomonadati; phylum Bacteroidota; class Cytophagia; order Cytophagales; family Hymenobacteraceae; genus Hymenobacter; species Hymenobacter lutimineralis. The sequence goes on from NZ_VTHL01000003.1 coordinate 301,109, forward strand.
TGAACAGCAGAAAATCACCCGTTACAACTGCCCCATCCAGCTCTTGTGGTACTAAGCCAAAAGCGCCGTTCCGTGCGTCAATCTTTGAGATGATGAATTGCCCTTCACTAGCTGTGTACTGCTTGCTACCAATGTCGCTACCAACGATTTTCCCCCTTTCAATTACACCCTTGCCAAAAAGTCTCACGGTGATTTGCCGATAGAGCCTTTGGGGTATAATAGTGGCAGAATCTTTTACAGGCTGTAAAACTTCCCCCAACTCTACTTGCGGCCACTTCATACTAAATCAGCTTCAACAGACATAATTGATAAGGAAAGCTCTTCCAACATCCCCAAAATCACCCCTTCCTTTTCACGAACCGAGGCCAGCAACTCCCCTGGTTCCCGGTGGTCTTCTTCCTCCTTTTTGCTCGGGTTCTTGTGGTCGAGATTATAAGCAGCCAATAGAAATGTATCGGCTTCGGCGCGGGCTTCACGCTCGGCCTTTTCCAACCGGCGGATTTCGTCGCGTAGCTTATTTACCTGCCGGTCATCGGCCAGTACCAGGGCAGCCAGCTCGGCGCGGATGGTGCTGAGCTGCTCGCGGAGCTTATTGGCCTCGTCGGAGAAGGGACGGGAAGCGTCCTCAGCCGCTTTTACGATGGCGCCCAGATCTACCTGCCAGGCCTGTGTATTGGGCTGGCGGTCGGTCCACCAAGCCCGCAGGTCGGCCAGGTCGTCCCAGAGCAAGGGCTTGGTTTTGCTGTACTTACGGCGGCCTTCCGTTACCGGTACCTCATAGTACCACGTGGTGGTGGTAGGCATGCCCTGCTCAAAGAACAGGATGTTGGCCGGGATATCGGTGTAGGGCGCGAAGATGCCTTCGGGTAGGCGCACCACGGTGTGCAGGTTGAAGCCGGCCAGCAGCTGCTGCTTCACGCGGGCCGCAATGCCCAACTCGAACAGGGTACCGTTGGGCACGACTACAGCCGCCCGGCCACCACGCTGCTTTTTGGTTTTCACGCGCAGCCGGCGCATGATGAGCTGCATGAACAGCGTGGCCGTTTCGGCGGTCTGCTTGTCGGCGGGGAAGTTGTTGAGGATGCCCCGCTCTTCCTCACCGCCGAAGGGCGGGTTGGTGATGAGCACGTCCACGCGCTGGTCGTCGCCGATATCGGAGAGCTTAAAGCGCAGGGAGTTGCCATAGTCCAGGCTGGGGTAGTCTAGGCCGTGGAGCAACAGGTTCATCTGGCAGAGCAGGTAGGGCAAAGACTTGGCCTCGCCGCCTCGAATGCTGTGCTGCTGCAGCACCTCGTTGTCCTCTACCGTCTTCACCTGCGGCTTGAGGTAGTCAAAGGCAGCAGCTAGGAAGCCGCCGGTGCCGGTGGCGGGGTCGAGAATGGTTTCACCCAAGCGCGGGTCGAGCATTTCTACCATAAGGCGTACCACGGGCCGGGGCGTGTAGAATTCGCCCGAGTCGCCGGCGGCGTCGCGCATTTCGCGCAACAGGCTTTCGTACAGGTGCGAGAGAGTAAATACTTCCTCGGTGCGGTTGAAATGAATTTTGTTGATTTCATTGACCACATCCCGCATCAGGTAGCCGTTTTCCATGCGGTTGGTGGTGCCGCGGAACACGTTGGCAATGATGTCCTGGCGGCCGCGGCCAGTTTCGGACTGCAGGCCACGCAGGTAGTAGAACAGGCCGGGGCCTTCGGTGCCGTCGGGGCGGATGCACTGCTCGTTGGCTACGAAAGCCAGCAGGTCGTCGCCGGTAGGCCCGCCGGCATGGGCCCAGTCACGCCACCGGTAAGGCGCCTGAATAGCGGGCCGGTAGGGCTTGCGCTCCAGCTCCGCTTTGGTTTCCTCCACCTGCTCCATGTCGTCGAGGAATTTGAGAAACATCATCCACGTCAGGATCGGCAGGCGGTCCAGGTCACCGTTGAGGCCCTTGTCTTTGCGCATGAAGTTGCGGCAGGATTTGACAATGGCCGACAGGCGCTGGGCGGTGGATTCTACTTTCGGTTGCTTTTTGGTTTTTGCCACGGTATTAGGGGCCTTTCTCCCGGCGTCTGCTCCCTGTTGGAGCAGGCGCATGAGCAAGGAGGGTTTTTCGATTGAGAGAACAATGGGTGGCCTAGCTGAGACAGAATCCTGCTCGGCCGGAGCCTTTACAAAAGAGGTATAGTCGACTCAGGCGGCGTCTTCAGCGTAAAGAATCTGCTGCATTTCATCTACAGCCTGCACCAGCTTGCCAACACCCCCGAAATGCGCCGCAATTTCGGCAGCATTTCCATACTGGGTAAGCGGGGGCACGCTCACAATTTCGGGGCTGACTTGAGACGGGCCTATTTCCTCGTATTTCTTCAGAATCTGCTCCAGAATCTCGCGGGCCTGAGCGCTGTGGCGGCTGAAGAACTCGGCTTTGTGCTGCCGTACCCAGGCGGCCCGCTCGCGCCGGGTGCGCGGCTTAAGGTCGAAGGCCACGTAGCAGAGTACGTCGAAGGGGTCGGCCTCGGGTTTGCCCACGAAATCGGCTAGCTGATCCAGCTCAATGCCTTTGGCTTCCAGGAGCTGCAGAATATGTTCGCGCTGGTGCAGGTCGCTCCACGCGGCGCGCAGTTCCCCAGCCGAGGTAAACATGGTGGTGATTTCCTCTTTGGCGTACTGGGTGAACTGCACAGTGCGCAGCTGGCCCTGGCTATCGAGCATGTGCACGGCCTCGTTGACTACGGCGGCCTGGCCCTCATCTACGTGGAATTTGCGGCGGCCACCGCCACCTCCTCCACCGCCGTTGCCATTGTCCTGGTCGTCGTCATCCTCGTCTTCACCTTGATCGGGGTCGGGAAATTCCTCGAAGCTACCGGCAATCTGGCGGCCCTGCTCGTCGATTTCTTCCTGGGTGAGCAGGGGTGGTACGCCATCGAATTCGGGGTCGGCGAACTTGCTGGTGGCGCTGCCGGTGTAGTCGAGGATGGTGAAGAACAGTTTCTGTTTGTCTTCACGGATGCGGGTGCCGCGGCCAACAATTTGCTTAAACTCCGTCATGGAGTTGACCAACCGAAAAATTACCACGTTGCGGCAGGTAGGAATATCCACCCCGGTGCTCAGGAGTTTCGACGTAGTGACGACTACCGGAATTTCTTTCTCGATGTCCATGAAGTCGCTGAGGAAGCCTTTGCCCACGTCGCCCTCGTCGGAGGTGATGCGCACGCAGTAGTTAGGGTGCTGGCGAGTGAGGTCGGTATTCAGGTTGTTGAACTCGCGGCGGAACTCGTCGGCGTGGGGCTGGTCGTGACAGAACACGATGGTTTTGTCGAAACGCCCGTTTTTGCGCAGGAATTCGGTCAGGTGCTGCGCCACGGCTTTAGTGCGCGGCAGATAGGCTACCGTTTGCTCGAAGTCTTCGGTGTGATATTCCCGGTCGGGAATCAAGGCGCCTTCGCGGTCAGTCTGGCCAGCCTGTGGCCGCCAGCCCCGGGCATCTACATCCGTCACAACGCGGTGCACGATGTAGGGCGCGAGGAAGCCATCCTCAATGCCCTGCCGCAGCGAGTATGTGTAGAGCGGGTCGCCGAAGTACTGGTAGGTATCCTTGTTGTCTTCGCGCAGCGGCGTGGCAGTTAGACCTAGCTTAACAGCGGGAGCAAAATAGTCGAGGATACGGCGCCAGCTACTATCTTCGGAGGCGCTACCGCGGTGACATTCGTCGATGACGATGAGGTCGAAGAAGTCACGTGGGAACTTTCGGAACAGACCGTCGCGGTTATCATCTTCCGCCAGGCCCTGATAGAGCGCAAAGTAGATTTCGCGGCTGGTGGTAGGGCCATCTTCGGAGAGTAGGCAGCGGGCGTCGCCGAACAGCGCAAAGTCCTTAGCGTGGGGCTCATCTACGAGTACGCTGCGGTCGGCTAGGAACAGGACTTTGGGTCGGCGATGCTCGCCGGTACGGTTCCAGCGGTTTTCCCACAGCTTATAAATCAGTTGGAAGGCCACTGTGGTTTTGCCGGTGCCAGTGGCCAGGGTAAGTAACAGGCGCTGCTGCCCATCGAGGATGGCGCGGGTAGCCCGGTTGACGGCCAACTGCTGGTAGTACCGGATTTCCTTGCCGGGAATAACGCGCAAGGGTTTCAGCAGTAACTCTTGGGTACGGTCGTCGGGGAGATTGCCACCGTGTAGGCGTAGCCACAGTTCATCAGGTGTGGGAAACCGGTCAACCCGAGCTTCCTGACCGGTGAGGAAGTCGTACTCGATGATTTCGTGGCCGTTGGTGGCGTAGGCGAACTTCAGCTTGAGAATTTCGGCGTAGTCTTTCGCCTGCTGTAACCCGGCGCCGGCGCTTTTGTAGCGGCGCTTGGCTTCCACTACGGCCAGTAAGTAGTCCTGGGAATAGCGCAGTAGGTAGTCAGCTCTTTTAACTTTCTGCCGCTTAGCGTTACGGCCTACCACAACCACTTTACCCTTCGTGAAAGCGCGCTGCTCCAGAATACGTTCGTCGTCCCAGCCGCTAGCTTTGAGCTTTGGGGTTACTTCTTTGCGGCAGGTATCAGCTTCAGTTTCGGCACCGAGGATGAAGGCATTAGAGATAGAGGAATCCATAGAAAGAACTATAGGGACGGATGAAAGGAATCCAATAGTGGCACGTAGTACGCGGCTGAGCCGGCTAAACTACTTTGATTTTGACTGCGACATAGGCGCCGGGGCGCTGAGGGTTTGGCTTTAGTACAGCTTCTACACGCATTCCTTCCCGCAGGCTCTGCCCCTGAAGGGTTGATTGGTGGATATGCGCCTGGTCAGCGGAGCTATCGGCTACGAATACACCACGATTAGGGAACAGCTGCGTAACTGTCCCTGGTACATACACTTCAGTCGTGGCAGCTAACTCGATCGTCCAGTTGTTTTGGTGGGCGGCTAAGCGGGCTGGGTCGCTAACCAAAGCTTTGAGCCACACTAGCAAATCGAGCAACTTATACGTGAGGGTAACCAGTAAGTAAGGGGTTCTGACCGTTTGGCGCAACACTTGGAGCTGCTGTTTGGCGGTTTCTCGCTCGGCTAGTGTTATACTCTGGTCTTGTTGATAATGTGACCCGTTGCTAGTAAGCTCGATAAGCACCCGCAAGGAATCGGCCAAGATTTTAGGTAGGCTGGGTTGAGACAGTTTTACGCTGTCGCCGCCGTGGGGCGGGTTCATTTGCTGCCCGCTGAGGAAAATGGAGGCGGCAGTGAGGTTGACCTCATGGCCCTTCAGACATTGATCAGGCAGCAGTTTGTGGCGGTGGGCAGCGAGCAGGAAGGCTTCGACCAATTGGCGCAGAGTGTTAAAAGAGCGGTCATCGTCGTGCGTAACAGTTGGGCTTTCGACTTCTTTCAGCACTTTCAACAGCAGAGAGCTGGCGTTGGCTCCAAGCAGCTGGTCGGTGCAGGCGAAGGCGTGCGTAAAGCGGTATCGGAGTTGCACATCGGGAAGATGGTCGATAGCCTCTTTGATGGCAGCGAATAAGCGCTTACTCTCTTCGCTGGAGCCTTTGCGAAAGAATCCTTCATACTGTTCTTGAAAGCTAGTATCCCGCATGAGGCTAGGCTGACCCGTGAGTATGAAACGGGGAAGAGGCTTTTGATGAGCGCTGCTGAGTGCGGTGATTTGCTCCCAAGCTTCGTAAAGCGCCTTCCGGCTTTCGGTTCCCTCCTGCTGGCCAGCGTTCTGGTAAGCCATAGCATCGAGCAACACAGCATCTACAGTGCCCATGTTATCGGAGAGGTAGCGAATCCCCTCTTCGGTTGACTGATAAGGAACCAGCGTGATGCCATTCACTTGGGCCAACTTGCTGAATCCTTCCAGCTTTTTGTACTCATCATCAATCCATAGGACTTGATAATTGCTCATGGCTTTACCTTTTTATATTGCACATCAATGACTGGTAGCTCCAACTGGTAGGCTACTGTGTATTCGTCATCAGGCTGGCTGATGATTTCAAGCTCGCCGCCAAAGTAATTGACAATCTGTTTGACTTCGTAGCCTCCAATACCGGTATTTCCTGTAGTCCCAGCCTTAGCGCCTTTGCGAGTGAGTTGCGCTATGTCGAAATTCAGTGGAAAAGGGCGACCATTGTTGGCAATGGTGATGCTTAAGGCAAACGAGTCCAAGTTTTCATCAAGGAATACTTCTACCGCCCTAATGTCAATTTTACTACGCTCCCTCGGCATGTCGCTGAATCCGTGCCGCTGGGCGTTGTCAATCACATGATTGAATAGCAGCTTGAGTAAGTACTCATTGGCTTGCACTGTTACTGAATCAATGCGCTGAAATGGATGTGGCCTACTGTTATTCCGCAGAATGTTGTGAATAGGCACAAAGTCTTCGCTTAGCGAAATAGTAAACGGGGGCAAACTCGCACGGATGTGCGCCACTTCTTCTCGGAGGAAAGCTAAGATGTCAATGGCTTGCAATGGATAATCATCCAGATTTAGCTCGGCTTCATTGCGGTTTATGGTTTGAAACATAAATTCCAAGTCGCGTTTTATGGCGGCAATAGTTTCCTGCACGGTAGTGCTCTCGGAAGGAAACAATGGGCTTTGAGGAGCTAATACCTGATTATGCGCGGCCGCATACTGGATGGCTGCGTCGAGCAGGTCGACGTTCGAAGTCAGGTTTAGCTGAGGCCGGCCCAAGGCATGCTTCAGGGCCGCGAGCTGCGCGTAGGCCTCAGCTTTCAGGGTGCGCTCGGTCTGGGCGGCATCTGAGGCGAGTTGTTGGGTTTTGTCGGCCTGCTCGTTAGTTATGCGCACTAAGTTGCGCTGCTCGTCAATTCCGGGCAGGTTGATAATCAACTGCCATAGGTCGGATTTCCGAATAGCGGGCATAGCAGAGCCGATATTCAGGTTGCGAACCTGCTGCTGTACAAACTCGGAATTGAGCTCCGCTATCAGATAGTCGAGCACTACCTCGTCGGGCTGCTTCAGCTGCAGCGGTAGAATGCTGGTTGGTGACAGGAATACTTCCTCTCCAAACTGGTGCGTGTACCAAGTTGGCTTGAGGCGTCCACCCTGAAGGGCTACCAATAGCGCATCCTGCTTCAAAGGCACCAATCGTCGGCCGTTGAGTTGCTCAACAGACAGCTCGGCGCTGGTGAGCGTATAGTTCAGATTATCGGTTTTCAAGTCTCCGATGCGCAACAGCCGACCTTCGGTGGGTTGCTCACTGCGCTGAGGCAACGGCTTCGCTACCTGCTCGAAATACGCTTGATTTTGCGCCGGTGCAGTTGGGAGTAAGTACCGCCGAAAGGTGAAGTCGTAGTCATGCCGACTGAAATCGGCTTCGGTAATGAAGTGGGCACCAATCAAGTTGGTGGGCTGCGCCAGCGCCGCGAGTAAGTTGGTAGTATGCAGAGTAGCCTGACGGCCTTTGCGCTGGGTGTAAGATTCCGCATCGAGTAGCAGAACCGACTGGCCAGCGGGCCGAGCCTTATTGAGCAGTAGCAGGGCCAGACGCATCCCGGAATGAGGCAGTATGCCAGCGGGAAATTCGATTACAGCTTCCAGAGCCCCAGTTGTCACCAAATCCTGACGCAGCTGACGGTATGCATGGCCCTGCTGAAACAGAAACCCAAGAGTAACCGGGATGACTGCCCGGCTGTACGGTTGCAGATGGCGCAGGACAGTGTGAACGAATGCGGCGTCGGCCGGCATTTTGTATGGCAGATCAGGTCGGAATTGGCTGCTATTGCTGCTTTTACCGAATACGGGCAGCGTAGCCAAGATTAAGTCGGCAGGCGGGAGATACGTCCACTGTTCAGGCGAGATATCAGACAGCAGATCAACTGAGGAACGTTGGTAAGCGGCTAGGCGCAATGCAGCAAGCTTGCGGATTTCCGAGTTATGCTCCTGCCCTATATACTTAACGGCTGGGTTAAGAAAGGGCACAAGCGCGGCAGTGCCTGCTTGCAGATTGTAAACACGCATCCCCGGCTTGGCCTCATAAATGGAAGCAATCAACTCAGCCAGTTCAGTGGGAATCGTGAATTCTTCTGAGCCACGGCTGTAGCGACTAAGCTGGTCAAGGGTAAAATCAAAAAGGCGCTCAAACTCTCCCTGGGTTAAGCGGGCAAGTTCAAGCGAGTCAACGATGTATGCTACATCATGACGAGTGCCAAAACTGAGGAGAGACATTAGTTCTTCGACCGAGGTCAAAGCTTCCCTAATAGCTTGATAATTGGCCTCGTCTTGGTAGTCGTTCAGAGAAGAGACATAAAAATTATACCCTATATTATCGGACAGACGAAATGATTCGTGAGCAAGTCGGCTAAGCAAAAGAAGCGCCGGCACGGCGGTAAAGGAAGATACCCGAGCTTCATTGCGGATAATAGAAAACAGTTTCGTAAGCTGTTTTTGCAGTTGAGGCGCAGGGGTGGCAGGAAGTTTCATAGACAAAAGAGGCCGGTCTTTTTTAAGACGACGATGCAAAGCAACAGCGTGGGTGTGCAGCCAAACTGCACAGGATGTAATTTTCCGAAAAAATTTATGCCTCCCTCAAAAAACGCATTGCTACGTTACGCTACGATTGATGAATGCTTGCAGAGTAAAGGCCGCCGCTGGTCATTCGAGGAGCTACGTCAAGCGGTAGAGGAGCGCCTAGATGCTCAATATGGCGCCGGTGGGGGCATTAGTGTAAGAACATTGCGCGAAGACCTGAAGAACATGCGTCCAGGGGGAGCAACCGGCTACAACGCACCGCTTGAAGTTACGCCGGAACGAGGGTACCATTACACTGAACCGGGCTACTCTATCTTCAATACTCCGCTTACCGTGGGTGACCTGTCTGTGCTTCACCAAGCCTTAGGCACGTTGAAGCAGCTACAAGGACTGGGATTAGCAGCTGGATTGCAGGAGGTAGTGGATCGGCTGGAGCTGCGCTTAAGCTACCAGGATGAGCAAGCTGGCCGCGTGGTTCTGCAGTTTGAGCAGACCCCTAGCTACCAGGGACAGCAATGGCTAAACAGCCTGTACGCGGCCGTGAGAGAGAGGCAAGCGCTGTGGCTTACCTATCAAGCATTCCAGGCGACCGAGTCACGGCGAGAAGTGGTACATCCCTACTTACTCAAGCAGTACAATGGGCGCTGGTTTTTAGTAGCGCAACGACATGGCCGGACAGGAGGCGCTTCCGTTTTCGCGCTGGACCGAGTACAGGGCGTGGAAACTGCAGCGGAGAGCTATCAACCCAGCACGTCAGATCCAGCTTCCTACTTCAAGTATCTCATTGGCGTTTCCATCCTGCCGCAGGCTGAACTCCTGGACATCCGACTGCGCTTCGCGCAGACACGGCTACCCTACGTATTGACAAAGCCACTGCACCCTACCCAGCAGGTAGAGGAATCGGCAGCAGGTACGCTAGTGCGGCTGCAGCTCGTGCCCACGCGGGAACTGTTGACTCTGCTGCTAAGCTTCGGCGCGGATGTAGAGGTCGTTGACCCCGCACCGCTACGCGAGCAGATTAAGGAGGAACTGAAGCGAGCCCTGCTATTGAATTATCCCGAAGTTCAGGCCAGCAGTGTTTGCTGAACTACGAGCGGTAGGGCTAATGCCTAGGGGGTGCCTCACTCCAACCGCAACTGCTGCCGGCGTAATAGTTTGCGCTTGAGTGACTTTAGCCTTTCTGGGACCTGAGTGGACGCTTCCGGCAACGCTATGCTGCCCCGCTGGGCTTCGGGGCTGAAATAAGGACGCTGAAACCACTCCTCGTAGAAGGCCTGCACATCGGATATGCTAACGCTTCGCAACTCCTGTTCCAGCGTCGGAGAGTAATCTGCTACTCGCAGAGCCCGTTCACTGCCCAAACTCCCGGCCGCCAGGAAATCGGGCTCTTCGATGACGGCCTGTCGACCGGGCTTTTTGAGTTTGGCAGGGATAAGCAGGCTGGATTGTTGCTCCTCGGCGAGCAGCGGCAGATACTCCGGCAGGGCGTATATCTGCTGCGTACCTATTGGATCGACCACCCACTTAGCGCGCTGAGGACGGGGTGTGGGAGGAAGCAGGTAGGCCGATTCGGGCAGCAGCTCCAGTAGCTCCAGATTCACCCAGTATTTAAAGCGGCGGAGCTCAGCGCGACCGAACTCCTTCTCTCGGGTGTTGATAAAGGCCGGTAAGCCACCCAGGCGAATAGCGTAAGGTCGCGGGGTGAACGTAATGCCATAGGATGCAGCGTTGCCACCCTGAACGTATCCCGTGCTTTGCACTCTGACGCGCATCAGGCGGGTATGGCCAGTGCGGCGGTCTGCCACTTCGACCAGAGACGGGCGCCCACTGCCTGCTCCGGCCACTTCGAACCGGGCCAATTCGCTGGAATCATCGCCCAGCAGCAACACGGTTTTGCCGGGCAGGCCCGGAACATCGTCCGTAATTAGGTCGAGTACCTGGTGCAGGTCATCGTCGGACGTGAATTCCTCCGGCAAGTCCTGTAGGGCACGATAATCGGCTATGCGGGAAGGATCAAATGGGTGGCACTTCGAGCGGATATGGTCCAGATAGATGCGCACCTGCTCGTAGAGGCCGGTACCGGGCGCGCTGGGAATAACGATGGAGGCCTCCAAGTTCAGGCCGGTCAGGGCTGCTGCAGTGAAGTTGTGACTACCAAACCAGATTTCCGCCTCGCCGTTGGGAAAATCAAACAGCAGAAGCTTTGTGTGCAGGAGCCGATTGGTGCTGTGGTACTTGTCGTTCGTTTTCAGGCGACGGCAGTGCAGGTAAAACTGATGTGCACCTCGCGCAAAGAAGTGACCGAGCTGATCAATCCGGGTTGGCCGCTGCAAATCGACACAACAGTATGAAGTACCTCTGTTGAGTAGGTTTACGAAATTTTGATCAAGGAATGATGGTGGGATAGTCCAGTAAGCAATGCAGCCACGAAAGGCTTCCGCTCGGGCAATACTCGCATTGAGTCGGTTTCGGATACTGGGCAAGGTTATGTCGCCGGGGAGAAAAAGCATAGAGTAAGGAAAGCGAAAATTGATTTGTGAAAGGACTAATCTATTGATTTGGGATAATACCCAGCCTGCGCGGCTGTTTATACCCATAACTGAAGTAGAGGATCATGCTTTTGGAACCGGGTTTGTTCAGAAAACCCATTTAATATGGCTTCTTTGAACGCCACCAAACGCGCGAATTGCGTTATGCGGAGTTTTTGCAATTATTAAGACCAGTCACTTATTGGAATGGTCTCTACTCTAGGCCATGAGGTATTAGATTCTCCCTGGTACAATGCCGTGGCGCTCGGCGAAGCGACGGGTGGCGTCGCGGCTGCGGCGGCTGATGGCCCACTGGGCCTCGGGGCTAGGCCGTCAGTCGGGGCGGGCGTTTCATTGGGTGGCTCATGCTCCTAGGTACTCTGGTTCTATTCCATGCTTTTCGGCGAACCGGCGGGTAGCCTGCTGGTGACGGCGGGCAATCTGCTGCTGGGCGGCTTCGGAGGGTTGCCAGTCTGACCGGGGGTGGCGCTGGATGGCTTGTTGCACCTCGTGGCGCTGTTGCTCAGCTTGCTCCTGAGAAAGCAAACCGCGGCGTAGCTTCTGCCTGATAAGGGTAAGCTTGTCGCGCAGGTGCTGGGCGTTGGGATGGCTGTCGGGAATCATCAGGACCACGTTCTGTACCAGTGTGGGGGCAGCCTGCTGCAACTGGTGTAGGGTGACGGCCTCTTGGCTGATGGCCTGGGCTTTCCGGTCGAGGTGCTGATTTTCGAGGGTGCGGGCCTTGCGGTCAAAGTAGTCCCGGATGATTTCGTACACCTTGGCCGGGTCAAGGGCATTGAAAAACTTGGTGCCGTTGGTGCGGGCTTCTTTTAGGGCCAGAATGATATCCTTGATGCTGTCGTGGGTGTAGGTCTGGGCCAGCGTGTCGGCCAGCTCCAGAATGTCGGCGGCATCGGGCTTTTCGGCTACCCGGACGCTATCCACGAAGGCCCGCAGGATGACAACCAGCAGCTTTACTACCACTTCCTCCCCGTAGTCGCGCTTTAGCTGGAACAGCTTAGGGGCGGCGGCGGCCTGGGTGATGGTCAGGCCTACCGACAGTTCGGCCAGGGCGAGGCGGGCGTTGGGGTTGGGGGTGCTGGCCAGGTGGCTAACGGTCGTACTTGGACTTGAAGCCAGTTGCAGCAAACAAGTCTCCGGCCGGGGGCTGCTGATGGAGGGAGCCATCGGGGCGGCGCTGGACGTTGGGAGCGAGTTTGAGGCGGTTATCGGCGGCGTCATTGAGCATGAATCGTTTGGCGGTGGCAACCCAGTCTTTGCGGGTGGGCTCTAATCCGGTTTTCTTGTCGCGCCACGTAGCTACCAGCTGGTGGTAGTGGCGCAGGTCGGCCAGCTCGTAATCGGTGCCCTGGAAGGCTTGAATGAAGGCCGACACGTCGGCAATGGGGCTCTGGCTAAAAGGCAGCTCGTGTAGCGCCGTGCGTCCTCGTCTGACATCGTTGCGGGGGGCGGTGGCAGCTATGTGGATGGCGGCGGCCTGAACCCCTTTCTTTTTTAGCGCAACTTTTTTCTTTGGGGCAGCCGGCTGCGCCGGGCCTGCCCCACTGGGTAGGGCGGTGTCGTCGAACATTTCTACCCCTGAATGCCCCTCACCTTCCAGTACCTCTATCTTTTTTTGCGGAGCGGCGGTGCCAGTGTTTTCACTGTTTGTACTACCTGTTTTATTATATAAGGAGTGTCGGCCCACTTCTGGGCCGACCTCTCCCCCTGGGTTGGCCCATTTCTGGGCTGACTGTTGACCCACTTCTGGGCAAACTGGTGCGGGTTGAGTTGGCCCACTTCTAGGCCGACTGGCCGGCTTGGGTTTGCCCACTTCTGGGCAAACCTCCGTCATTCCGTCGAGCACCTGTAGCCGGGCCGTGCTGCCGCCGCTGTGGCTGGGTTGATAAGTGAGCAGACCCCACGTACTCAGGTCACGCATGGCGCTTAGATAGGTGTCTTTGTTGCCGATGTGGGCAGCCTGCATGATGTCCTGGCGGTTGAGGGGCAACTCATGAGGGAAACGTTCGGCGTTCCAGGCGAAGAACAGCGCCCAATACAGGCTGACATGGTGGGGCCGGGCCTCGGGGCGGGCCAGCAGGTGCCGGTGGGCGGCCATCGTGTGGAGGATGAAGTTCACGGGTCACTACGCCGCTTTTTTAGCCCGTGCGCGCTTCCTGGGCAGGGGCTGCTCCGGTGCGGTCTTCATCATTTGCTCGTGCTGTCTCAAGTGCTCTCCGACCTCTTGCTGCAACTCGGCGCAGGTTTGCTCGGGATGCTCGGAGGCATAGCCGTTGGCCTCGGCCAGTAACTGGCAGTCGTCCTTCTCCGGCTGCTGTTCAAACAAATCCAGTTGCCTGCCAGCGTCGCTGTGCTTCCCGCGTAGGGCGGCTTCTACTTCTTCCAGCGCATCGAGCACCGCCGATTCTAACAGGCCGGTGTAGCTGTATTCGTGGCCGGTTTCAGCATCGTAGGCGACGTAGGGGCTGGTGAGGTTGAGCACCCGGTTTCCGGAAAGCTGGCGCTGGCCGATGAGCGTTACGCCTCCCCCACTACGGCCGATGCTCAGGCCCGTTACCGTAAAGTTTTCAAAGTGTGCAGGTAGCTCCTCGGCTTCGTCTTCGGGCCAGAAGTCGGGTGTTTCGGGCAGCTGCTCACAGAGTAGGCAGAGGTGCGGGACGAGGCGGGAAAAGCGGTGCTGCAGATCGGGGTGTACCAGCTCCTGGCTGGTGAGGGTGAAGGCGCGGGGCGGGCTATCTTGGTCGCGCTGCTCGGTGAACTCGGCCAGCAGCTGGTAATCCTTGATTTTGGCTTTCTGAATTCGGATGATGGACTGGGCGGCCTCGGGGCCAACGATGGGAGCAAGTTGGGAGGTCATGCGGGTTGTAGGACTTGGTGGTGGGCGTGGAAGACTGCGGCAGAGAAGCCGCGGGGCGTGAGGCTGCGGATGTTGGCGCGGTTCTTTGATTGCGGCACCTTGTCCACCATCGAGCCTTTGACGGGAAATACGGGGCGCTTCTCGGGCATCTGGAAGCCGTGGCCGGTCCAGAGGCAGGTGCGCTTGGTGTAGGCCTCGGCTTCGGGGTCGGGGAGCCAGCCGGCGTACTCGCAGGGGTCGAACTGGTAATCAGGCTCGCGCCAGTAGTGGCGGAGCTGGCCCCGGGGGTTTTCCAGGAAGTATGGCGCGCCCAACATTTCGCAGAAGTCGGCGGCTACGCCTACCAGGTCGAGGGCGGCGGCCAGGGCCCGGATGCCTTTGACGCGGAACAGGTGGGCACCGGCGTTGCTCAGGTCTGTGCAGGGCGGGAAAGCAGCTACGAAGGCCACCGGGCCGGGCGGGGGCACGAAGCGGCGCACGTCGCCGCCGACCAGGCAGACGTTGCCCTGCCAGGTTTCACCGGGCGGGTGCTGCAGGTCGACGCAGTAGCAGACGTAGCCGGCGGCGGCCCAGGGCGCCGTGAAGCGGCCGGAGTGGTCGAACAGGGAAATGACGGCCGGGCTCATGCGGTGGCTACCGGCATAGTGGGACGATGGTAGCGGCGCGGGTAGGCGTCGAGCACGGACTTTCGAAACCCCCAGTCACGCTCGTTGAGGCGCACCCCCTGGATGCGGCCGGCGCGGCGGGCGCGCAGCAGAGCGCACACGGAGAGGCCGATGTAGGCGGCGGCCCGGTCGGTGGTCAGTATCTCGTCGGGCTGGGCGGTGGTGGCCAGGGTGCGGGCCGCCTCGGCGGCCTCGAGTGTATCCAACCGGCCCAGCACCCGGTTCCACTCGGCTTCGGGAATGATGGCGACAAGCTGCATGGCTCAGGCTTCGGCTACGAGTTTCTGGGCGCGTTCCTGCACGTGGCGGCGGCGGGTAAACTCTTCCTCCGCCACTTCCAGAAACACATCTACTACCTCCTTGCGGGCCTCGTCGTCGGCAATAATCTGGTAGAGGCGCGACTGGCTGAGCTTGATGCCGCGCTCCTTCAGCCGGGTAAGCGTGTCGGCTATTACGGTGTGCTTACGACCCAGCTTTTGTAGCACTTGCTGCAATATTCCCGGCTCTTTCTCTTTCTGTTCCATTCTTTTTCCTGTTATTTTGTATATTGCTTGAGAAAGCATCACACCTTCTGATGTAAACATAAGTACATCATAAAGCATTTATTACATCAAAACAGGATGCAGTATGAAAGCCGCTGATACTGAGCCAGAAAAAAAGTCGGAAATCGTCCAGCGAGTGCAGCAAGTGCTGACGCATTACGGCCTGAATGCCAGCAGTGCAACGCAAAAACTGGGCTACAGCACTACCAGTAAGCTGTATAACATCCTGAAAGGCTCGGAACCCAGCTATCCTACTTTGGTGGACTTCCTACGGCAGTGGCCGGACCTGTCGCCAGAGTGGCTGATGCTGGGCCAGGGGCCAATGCTGCGCGGAGAAAATGGCGGGGCGGCGGCAGTGACGCTGCAACCACCGAAAGCCCGCGACGGGCAGCCGGCAGTTAACAGCGGCAGCGTACTGGTGGTAACGGTAGGGATGGACGGAGAGGACAACGTGGAGCTGGTGCCCGTGAACGTCCAGGCCGGCTACACCGTGCAGCACAACGAAGCAGTGTTCGTGAGCGAATTGCCGAAATACCGGCTGCCACGCTTCGAGCGGGGGAAATTCCGCGCCTTTGAGGTAGCCGGCGACTCCATGGAGCCTACACTTAACCACAATGACATTGTGGTGTGCTCTTATGTGGACAACTGGCGCTTGCTGGTGCCGGATGATATTTATGTGATAGTAACGACGGAAAGCGTGATGCTGAAACGCATTCGGGCGCGTATCAACAGCAGAACGGATGAAGTGATACTGTACTCCGACAACCCGCACCGCCGCCCCTATCCGGTGGATGCTTCGGACATTACGGAGCTGTGGCGGGTGAGAGGCTATATCTCCACGTATTTACCCAGCGCGCCCGATGTAACTGTGGAGCGCCTGTGGGAAGTGATTGAAGCGTTAGGCTTTGACCGGGGCGAAGTACGGCGGCACTTGGAAGAAAATGCCCCCGATTCTGCCCCCAGAGCAAAATAAATACTATCCAACTGCTTGATATACAATGATTAACAATGAATCATTCGATTCCCGCCGGGGCTACTCCGCGTACTTTTTAGTTATATCCTGTCGTTACCCCACGCGCCGCTACCTCTTCCCCGTTCCGTTACGTCCTACATGATTAGAATCATCCTTACTGATGACCACACCCTGCTGCGAAATGGCCTGCGGGCCTTACTAGCCCGGGTAGAAGAAGTTGAAGTTGTAGGGGAGGCTGCCAACGGACAGGAATTGCTGGATATGCTGGAAACCACGCCGGCCGAAGTGGTGCTGATGGATGTGGGCATGCCCGTGCTGGATGGCCTGGCTACCCTGCCTTTTTTGCGGCAGCGCTTCCCGGCCGTGAAAGTGCTGGCGCTTTCTATGCTCGACCACGAAGAAGACGTGAGCCAGATGCTGGATGCCGGCGCTCTGGGCTATGCCTTAAAAACCGCCGATGCCACCGAACTGGCCTACGCCATTCGGACCGTGGCGGCCGGCAAGCCCTTCCTGAGCACCGCCATTGGTCTGGATGCCCTGGCCCGGCTGCGCCAGCTGGCCCCCCGCAAACCGGCGCACTCTATCCCCGAGCTGTCGGCGCGGGAGCTGGAAGTGCTGATGCTGATTGGGGAAGGCCTGACCAGCGGCGAAATTGCGGATCAGCTGTTTACCAGCAAGCGCACCGTGGAGTCGCACCGGCTGAACATCCTCGATAAGCTCCAGGTCAAGAACACGGCGGCCCTGATCAAGTACGCCGTTCGCCATGGGCTGATTGCCTGATTCTATCGTTTGCCACTGCTTTTGCGCATGCTGCGCGGGTAGCTACCGCGTCGGCCAGGCACAAAAAAGGCTGGCAGAAACTGCCAGCCCTTTTCGTTCCTTGTGCACATAAACTAGTACCTAGGATGCTGATACTAAGAATTCCATAGTATAAAACCAGTAGGCCGGGGCGCGACCATAATAAGTAGGGTAAGTGGTGCCGAAGGCCTGGTGTGAAAGCAGCCGGCAGGCTGTTGGGAAGTCGTGTATTTGCTTATGCATAGTTCCCCAAAAGCAGCGAGTAAAAACTCAGCATTCATACGTATTTCGCCCCCGTATTTGTACGCATTTTACTTGGCTGGGCCGTCCGGGAAAAGAGCCTCAGGGCAGAAGCCACCAGCAGCACTACCGCTCGATGCGGCCGGGGGCACGGTGCAACGCGCTACAACTTATACCTTCGCCCCCGGGTATAGGACTATCGGCCCTGCTGTGCCACTCAGTCTGGTTTCTGCTTCCACTCAGGCCTCGCGGCTCTTTTCCTGCTTATGAACCCTGCTCCCCTTTCCGGCCTTTATGCGCCTTCGCTCAGCCTCCTTACCGACCTGTACCAGGTGACCATGGCGTATGGCTACTGGCGCCAGGGCCTCCAGGACCGCGAAGCCGTGTTCCACCTCTACTTCCGGAAGGCCCCATTTGCGGGAGGCTACGCAGTGGCCGCCGGCCTGGCCTACGCCGTCGATTTTCTGCAGAACCTGCGCTTTTCCGACGACGACCTCTCCTACCTCGGCAGCCTGCCGGGCGCCAAGGGTGTGCCCTTGTTTCCGCAGGAGTTTCTGGAATATCTGCGCAACCTCAAGTTCACCTGCGACGTGGATGCCATAGCCGAGGGCACGGTGGTTTTCGGCAACGAGCCGCTGGTTCGGGTGCAGGGGCCCTTGCTACAGGCTCAGCTGGTGGAAACGGCCCTGCTTACTCTCGTAAATTTCCAGACCCTCGTAGCTACCAAAGCCGCCCGCATCCGCGAGGCAGCCGGCCCGGATACGGTGCTGGAGTTTGGCTTGCGCCGGGCTCAGGGCCCGGATGGGGGACTAAGTGCCAGCCGGGCCGCTTATTTGGGCGGGGTCGATGCGACCTCCAACGTACTGGCCGGGCAGCGCTTCGGCATTCCGGTGAAAGGCACGCACGCCCATAGCTGGGTAATGGCCTTCGAAGACGAGCCGACTGCCTTTGCCGCGTATGCCCAGGCTTTCCCCGACGACTCCGTGTTCCTGGTAGATACCTACGACACGCTGGATGGGGTACGGCATGCCATCAAAGTAGCCCGCGACATGCGCGCCCGTGGCCACGAGCTGGGCGGCATTCGCCTCGACTCTGGCGACTTAGCCTACCTCAGCCGCGAAGCCCGCGCGCTGCTTAATGAGGCGGGCTTTGAGAAAGTACGCATCGTGGCCAGCAACGACCTGGAGGAAAACCTTATCACCAGCCTTAAGCAGCAGGGCGCCCAGATTGATACCTGGGGCATCGGCACGCAGCTGGTTACGGCCTACGACCAGCCGGCCCTGGGCGGGGTGTACAAGCTGGCGGCCCTGCGCAAGCCCGATGATTCCGGTTGGGACTTCACCATCAAGCTTTCCGAACAGCTGGCCAAAACCAGTATTCCAGGCATTCTGCAGGTGCGGCGCTACGAAACAGAAAAAGGCCAGCCCCGCGCCGACATGCTCTACAACGTAGCCGAGCCGCTCCCGGCCGCCCTCACTCTCATCGACCCCCTGGACGCTACCCGGCGCCGGCCCGTGCGCCCCGATGCCCCCTACCGGGAGCTGCTGGCACCCATTTTCCGCCGCGGCGAGCTGGTGCATGCGCTGCCCTCACTAGCCGAAAGCCGCGCCCACGCCCAGCGCGAGGTGCAAAGCCTCGACCCCAGCATCCGCCGCTTCCTGAACCCGCACGTATACCCGGTAGGCCTGGAAGAGAGCCTGCACACCTTCCGCACCAACCTGATTCTGGAAAAGCGTCCCCAACGACCGGCGTAAGGCATATATCTCAAAAGGCAAGGCCCGACTGCACACGTAGCCGGGCCTTGCCTTTTTCGCAAGAGTTAATTTTTAATCCGTCAGGAGAGGTTTGTCCGTTGACAAGCTGGCTGCGGCAGACGCAAGAGTTTTGCTTGCTCATTCAGAGCCTCGACCTGGCACTCGGCTCGTAAAGGCAAAACTCTGCACGCTGTCAGTCAAAGTCTATACTGCCTTCGTTTACCATCGGGGCTACTTTTGTGTTGTTATAATACCTCACCCGCCCCGGGCCGTTTCTAACCGCTTCAGTGGCTTAACCCAACTTGCTTTGTATGCCGACTCTTCAATTCAAAACCAGCATCAACTGCGCCAACTGCCTGCGCGCCGTTACGCCTTTTCTTAATGCCGAGCCCAGTGTGGAAAAGTGGGCCGTTGATACAGCTACCCCGGCGAAGGTGCTGACGGTGGAAGGCACAAACGTCATTCCGGAACAGGTAATGAAGGCCGTAGCGCAGGCGGGGTTCGATATTGAGCCCCTGGCAGCCTAGCCACGGGCACTAAGCATGAAAGTCCCGTTCCGAGCGGGAACGGGACTTTTTGCTAAGCCAAGAGTTTACTTCCTGCCTAGGCGAAAGGAACTGCTGCTTACGCACTACCAAACAGCTGTTTGGCACGTATACAGTTTCTTTGCTTTTTGAGCCAACGCGTACCCACCCCCACCCATGAAATACCTTGTTTTGGTGCTTGGCCTGCTGGCCAGCCCCCGGGCAATGGCCCAGGAAAAGCCGTTCCAGTTTTCGCCACTGCCGCTGGATACCCGCACCTATCAGGTGTTGTACAGCGGCACAGTGCCGGTAGCCGCCAATGCGCCGGAGCTGTTGGCGCGGGCCCAAAGTTGGCCCGATGGCACTCCGTATCAGGCGACGCTTCGGCGCTGCAACCCCGAAACCGGCACCCTGAAAATGCGCGTGGACAGCCGCCACGGATTCGAAAACTATACCGGCCACCTCACCATACGCGTGGAGAATGGGGCGTATACGTACCAGCTTACCGACCTGGCTTACACTCAGCCTGACTATGCCAGGGCAGGTAAATACAGTGCCGGGGCCGTTACACAGCGCCTGGAAGCCCTGGTATATGCCCGGCCCAGCAAGTACCGCACCCGGAAGTTAGCCGAAGTACATTCCCGTCTGCAACGGCTACTGGAAAGCCTGCGCCAGGCCATGCACACCGAGGGACCAGACCTAGTAGCCCGCTAGGGGCGCGGCCAACACGAGGCTGACCGCACCACCTGTGGCTTACGAAACCAGTTCCTTGCGGTAGGTTTTCTCGAACTCTTCGTCGACGTGGTAGATGGACTCCTCGTGCTGGCTCAGGTCGAGGCCTAGCTCTTCGTCGGCTACTTTCACGCGCAGACCGAATAGTTTGTCGGTCAGCTTCAGCAGCACCCACGATACCCCGAAGGTGTAGGCAATGACGATGGTGAGGCCTAGCAGGTGGTAGCCGAATACGGTAGCCGTGCCGTTTACCAAGCCCACTTTAGCGGCGAAGACGCCCGTGAGGATCATACCCACAATGCCGCCCAGGCCGTGGCAGGGAAACACATCCAAGGTATCATCGAGGGTGGTGCGGTTTTTCCAGTTCACACCCATGAAGCTTACCGCCGAGCCAACCACCCCAATCAGGATGCTCTGGCCATAGTCGACGTAGCCGGCAGCGGGCGTAATGGCCACCAGGCCGACTACTGCCCCAATGCAGGCGCCCATAGCCGTGGGCTTGCCGCCCCGGCTTACTTCCAGCAGCATCCACACCACCAGCGCCGCAGCCGAAGCCAGGTTGGTGTTGACGAACGACAGCGCGGCCATTTCATTGGCGCCCAGGGCCGAGCCGGCATTGAAGCCGAACCAGCCAAACCACAGCAGGCCCGTGCCCAGCAGTACAAATGGCACATTGGGCGTGGAGAAAGACGTTTCGCGGTGGGCCCGACGGGGCCCCAGCACCAGCGCCCCTGCCAACGCGGCAATACCCGCCGAGATGTGCACTACGGTGCCCCCGGCAAAGTCAAGCACACCCCACTTGCGCAGGAAGCCCTCAGGGTGCCAGGTCCAGTGCGCCAGTGGGCAGTAAATGAACAGGCAAAAGAGAATGATGAACGCCAGGTAGCCCTTAAAGCGCACCCGCTCGGCAAACGAACCCGTAATCAGGGCCGGGGTGATGATGGCAAACTTCAGCTGGAAGGCGAAGAACAATACAAACGGAATAGCCGGCGACAAGGTAGGATGCGGAGCCGTACCCACATTGCGCAGCATAGCAAACGTGAGCGGATTGCCGATGATACCATGCCAGGAGTCGCCGTAGGCCAGCGAGAAGCCCACGAAGTACCACACCAGGGAAATCACGCCCAGAGCCACAAAGCTCTGCAGCATAGTGGAAATCAAATTTTTTGGCCGCACCATGCCCCCGTAGAAGAACGAGAGGCCCGGCGTCATAAGCAGCACGAAGGCCGAGGCGGTGAGCATCCAGGCCACATCAGCGGCGTTGAGTACATCGGTAGAAGAAGCCGACGGGTGCGGCAGGGGCACGAAGGCAGCCACCGCACTTAGCACGAACAGCACTATCAGCAGCAGCGTACCGTAGTTTAGCCTGGTCTTTGAGGAATGTGTGGTTTCCATACAAAAAGTAAAAAAGGTTGATTATGGACTAGCAGCACGTACCCGGTAGGCCGCGACGATGCGCGTTTCCAGCAGGTGTGAGGAGGCGAAAAAGTTGAGGAGGCTAGAATTTGTAGACGGCCGCCAGCAAGGCAGTAGTCGTGGATTTGCGCACGTTGCCGGCCGAGTTCACGAAAAGGCCGCCCGTTTGCTGCCCGCTATCCAGGCGCAGTTCGGGAATGAGCGTCAGGTTGTCTTTGCGCAGGTTGGCCGACAGCGTGGCCTCCAGAATGTCCTGGTCGAAGCCGAGGATATTTTTGCGGTCGGAGAAGTACTCGCCCCGCAGTGTGAATCCCAGCCATGGAGCCGGGTCGAAGTTCACGTAGCCCGCCGAGCCCCACCACGTGGTGCCCTTCTGCCAGCCGGTTTCCGTCCGCTCGCTGCGGTACTGCACGGTACCATTGTAGGAGAAGCTGAACTGCGGCGTGAAAGCGTAAGTAAGCACCACATCCCCCTGCTGCAGCCGTAGCGAATCAAGCTGGCGGCCACCCTGGTAGTTGAAGTAGGCTTTGATTTTATCGTCGCCGGAGCTGGTTCCCACCTGCGCAATCAGCACCTTGGGCATCGCGCTGGCGCTTTTCAGATCGGTTGGGTTGGCCACCCCGGCCATCAGAGTGGTTTTGGGTGTGAGCTGGTAGTCGGCCTTAAGGCCCGTATGGAAAAACGGACCGTAGGAGAACATATAGCTCATACTGTAATTCCGGTTCAGGTAGGGGTCTACCGACTCGTATCCGACGTGGGTGGCCCAGCTGCCAGCCGTCAGCTTCAGCTTTTCGGTGGGGCTGTACGTGAGGTACAGCTGCTTGATGATAAAGCGGGTTTTGTCATCGGCGTAGGAGAATTCCTCGGCCCGCCGACCAAACCCAATATCCGCCACCATTCCTACTTTGCCAATGGTATGCTCGCCTTTCAGCGAAATCATGCCCAGCTCAAACGAATTGTGGCTGTTGGTAAAGCTGGTGAGGTTGTTATAGGGTGCGTCTTTGGGGTTCTGGAAATTGTACCGATAGTACACATCGGCGTAGCCGGAGAGCTTGTAGGGTGGCGCGTGCGCCGTTGAGTCGTTAGCGTCCCCGGCTAAAGGGGAGCACATAGCCAGCAAAGTGGTAAAGAGCAACATACCGTTTGGGTTAAGTGTGACACACAGCAAGGCAGCGCTCAGTCACGTCGAAACGCGACCAGCGGCTTCACTATTCTCACTTCCCGTAGTCAGCTATAGCCCGGTGCCGGCGCGTCCGCGAGGTATGGCTGAGTACAGTCGGTGTATCCTGTTCAAAAAAATTGCTAACCGGTCCTGCAGTACCAGTGTAGTCCGAAGGGAAGATTTCGCTTGCCGCGGGGGGAGTTGGCAGGCAAGAGCAGCTAATTCAGAGCGGAAGCCCAGGGGGCACGGCTGCAATACACAGCCCCTTATAATCTGATGCCAATATATAAACACTGAATACATATATGCAATACTACCCTATAGTTTTTTAGGTCATTTTTCTGAATTACTATCATTATTTGAAAATACCCCCTTAAAAAACAAGGCATTTTAACTATGTAAACATTTTTCAATAATTCCAGCTACTACAAGCATACTGGGGGGCTATGAACGAAAAGCCCCCGGCTTTTTATAGCCGGGGTCCCAAGACCTCCATGATGCCCGTAACGGTCTCCAGGAAGAACAGCAGAAACTTGCCAATGGCACACCAAGCTGCCTGCGGCCAATCTGCGACTTGCGGAAGGCACATTTCACCGGAGGGCGCTGCGTATGCGTCCTCTGCTACGCAAAAGGGAGCGAGAATACATCCCGCTCCCTTTACCTTATAGTATGGCTACTGCCGATCAGGCATAGCGCAGTTCGCCAGCGCCCACCCGCAGCACTACTACTGGGTCAGCCGTGATGCGTCCGGCTACCTGTGCCTGATAGCCTTTCCCCTGCAGGGCCTCTACTACCGCTTCAACTCGTTCTTCGTCGGTCACGAGCAGCATGCCATTGCCCATGTTCCAGTAGAGGTAGGCTTCGGTAGGCGTGATGCCGGCCAGACTAGCCAACTCCTGCATAGCTGGCAGGGGCTCGAACAAGTTGTCAAGCTCGGCGCCTACACCGTTTTTGAGTACGCGCTTAAAATTGTCGGCAATGCCGCCGCCCGTGATGTGAGCCGCTGCGTGCACGGGAAGCCCAGCATCCAGCACCGCTGCCACGCCGGGCGCGAAGATAAGCGAAGGCGCCAGCATCACTTCGCCCCAGGTCTGCCCCATTTCGGCCGCATCGGAGCCGGTGTAAGGGGCATGGTGCCAGGCTTCGCCGAAGGCTTTGGTGAGGGCGCGGCGGGCCAGGGAGTAGCCATTGGAGCGAAAAGAAGGCGAGCGGAGGGCTACCACGGCCTGCCCGGCGCGCACGTTGGCCCCGCTCAGGGGACGCTCCAGGCTAGGGTGCAATACACCCACGGCGGTAGAACACCAGTTGAAGTTCATTTTGGCGCCGGGGTAGCCGCCGATGCGGTTGCCCAGTTCGGCAATTTCTCCCCCCGTTACGGCCACTTGGCTGAACTGGGCCGCGTCGTGCAGGCCGCGCATGAGCTCATCTACCACCTTATAGTTGAGCGTGTTCACGTCGATGATGTTCGACAGGTTAGTAGGAATGAAGCCAGCCACTACCAGATCGTCGGCCACCATGGCAATCAGGTCGTAGCCCAGCGTGTCGTAGCGGTCCAGGCGTTCGGCTACTTCAATCTTGGTCCCAATGCCGTCGGAGCCGATGCCCAGGCGCTCCGCCCCAAAGCGGATTTCGTTGGAGAAGCCGCCTTGCAGATCCTGGGCCGGCTCGCCGGGCTTGCCAGCGCGGGTGGAGAAGGTTTTCTGGGCCCAGTGGTAAGCATTCTTGGAAGCGGCGTTGCCTTCTTCGATGGAATAGCCGGCGGTGGCTTTGAGGTCGTTCATCTGTAGAACTTAGAAATTAGAGCTTAGATAGTAGAACTTAAAACTGAGAACTGAGCTAATAGAGCCTAGAGGATATAGCCTGAAGAAGAGCCGTCGGGTTGCCTTTCGGTTCTAGGTTCTAAGCTCTCAGATCTAAGCTCTTTATCAATGCTCGGTTGGTTCGGGGGCTTTGGCACTCACGGAGGGAATCACGTCGGCGCCTTTCTTGTCGCTGCGGTGGCTTTGGCGCTCCTCCTGGATGTGGCGTAGGTACTTGGTTACGTCGCCGGTAGGGTAGTTGCCAGTGAAGCAAGCAAAGCAGTTGCCGCCGTGGCCTTTGTCCTCCGAAAACAGCTCCTGCAAATCCTCAATAGACTGGTAGATAACCTTATCGGCCTCAATGTAGCGGCAGATTTCCTCCTCCGTGTAGTTGGCGGCAATCAGTTCCGTGCTCATGGCCATATCAATGCCGTAGATGCAGGGCGAGATAATGGGCGGGGCACTGCTGATGAAGTACACTTCCAACGCCCCGGCCTCGCGCAGAATGCGCACAATGCGCCGGGAAGTAGTACCGCGCACGATGCTGTCGTCGACCACGGCAATTTTCTTCCCCTCCACGAACTCCCGTATAGGGTTGAGCTTCTTCTTGACGATGTCCTCACGGCCAGCTTGGCTGCTCACAATGAAGGAACGGCCCATGTGGTTGTTTTTCACCAGAGCCCGGCGGTAAGGCACCCCAATGGCCTCGGCCAGACCAGAGGCCGCAAAGTACCCCGACGAAGGAACGTCGATGACCATATCGGGCTGTATCCCCGACTCAATAACCTTGCGGGCCAGCAGCTTGCCCAGCCGCACCCGCTCCCGGGCTACCAGGCGGCCATTAATGGTGGAATCTTCGCGGGCGAAGTAGATGTGCTCGAAGACGCAGAATTTTTTGGGCAGGCTGTAGGGATTCTTGTAGTGAACCTTGAAGTCCTTGTCAATGAACACCGCTTGCCCGGGCCCTACATTCTTAATGAATTCAAAGCCGAGGTAATCGAAGCAGGTGCTTTCGGAGGCAAACGCGTAAATCGGCCCTTTTTCGGTCTGGCGACAGCCCAGTACCAACGGCCGGATGCCCAGCGGGTCGTTGAATGCCAGCAGGCCGTGCCCGGCAATCACGGTAATGGTGGCGTAGGCGCCTTTCACCAGTTCCTGGGTAGTTTCCACCGAGTCGAAAATATCGACTACCGAGAGGTTGTCGAGGTTTTTCAGGCGCAGCTCCGAGGCAAAGGTGTACATGATCAGCTCCAGATCGTTGCTGGTCTTGGGCAGCACGTGGTACTTCTCGTGCAGGCGCTTGGCGGCCTGGCGGAAGTTGATGACGTTGCCGTTGTGCACCATGGCCAGCCCAAACGGGTAGCTGGTCGTGAAGGGCTGGGCCAGCTCGGCGTCGCTGGAGCCCTGGGTGGTGTAGCGGGCGTGCCCGATGCCGATGTTGCCCTTCAGCTTTTTGAGCTGCTTGGGCCGGAACACGTCGGAGATAAGGCCGTTGCCCTTGCAGAGGTGAAAGTTGTCGTCGAAGGTGGCTATGCCGGCGGCATCCTGGCCGCGGTGCTGAAGCGCCGTCAGACCAAATACGATGTCGTGCGCAACGTCATCGGGGCCGTAAAAACCTACTATTCCGCACATGTTGAGTTGTCAGTTGCCAGTGACCTGTCCTGGGGCCGCTGCGATTGGGTGGTGGGTGGTACTACTGAAGCGCCTTGCCCCCCGGCCGCTTCTCCGAAAACGGAGAAGGTGAGCCAGGCGACAGCAGCGCCGAATGCGCGACCGGGGCAACAGAGGCCCCCGCCTCGGGGTGGGTAAGCGGTTTTTCCTGAATGAGCTGGGCCAGGGTATGTGCGTAGAGAAAATGCTCCACCGCCAGACCGCGGCGTTCTACCTCCGCCAGGGTATCGGCCCCGCGCAGACTCACTGGCTGCTGAGCTAGAATGGGGCCGGTATCTAGGCCCTCATCAACCAGATGCACCGTGATTTTGGTTTCCGGAAGTTGGTTTTCGAAGGCCCACTCATAGGCGTGCAAGCCCTGGTGCTGGTGCGTATCGGCGGGATGAATGTTGAGAATGCGGCCCACAAACGCCCGAATGAACGTGGGGGAGAGAATGCGCATATAGCCGGCCAGCACCACGTAGTCGGGCTGGTAGGCCTGCAACACTTCAACCACCTCGGCATCAAACTCGGCGCGCTTGCGGCCCTGGCTGTTGAGGGAGGCCGTAGGGCAGCCCATGGCGGCGGCCGTGGCCAGCCCAGGGGCATCGGGCTTGTTGCTGAATACCACGGCTACTTCAGCCAGCCCTTGCAGCACACCGGTCTGCACAGCGTTTACCAGGGCCACCATGTTGGAGCCCCGCCCCGACAGCAAAATGGCCAGGCGCGCTTTGCGGGTGCGTTGATTACCAGTTGCCGGCAAGGGTAGGTTCCGGCCGCTGGCCGATATCGGTACGGATGTAGGCATCCTTAAATTTAACTCTTTCTGCTTCCCGATACACATGGGCCACAGCCTCTTCCAGCTCATCACCAGCGCCAACCAGTACCAATACCCGGCCGCCGCTGGTTACCAGCTCGCCCGCGGCATTGCGCCGGGTAGCGCCGTGGAAGGCCATAATGCTAGGGTGAAGCTCGTCGAGGCCGGTGATGGGAAAACCCGTGGGGAAGTCGGCAGCGGGGTAGCCGCCCGAGGCCAGCACCACGCCCACGTAGCAGCCGCGCCGTTGGCGTACTGTCGTCTGCTGCAGCTTGCCATCCAGGGTCGCTTCAATAAGTTCGAGCAGGCTGCTTTCCATTGCCGGCAGCAGTACTTCCGCTTCCGGGTCGCCGAGGCGCACGTTGTATTCCAGCAGCTTCGGGCCCTGGGCCGTGAGCATGATGCCGAAGTACAGAAAGCCTTTGAAGTTGAACTGCTCGTTTTGCAGGCCGCGCAACGTGGGGTCCACGATGCTGGTGCGGATGGCGGCCAGCACGTTGTCGTCGGCAAAGGGCACGGGGCAATAGGCGCCCATGCCGCCGGTATTGGGACCTTGGTCGCCGGCCAGCAGCTGTTTGTGGTCTTGCGATGGGGCCAGCAGCCGCACGCGGTTACCATCCGTCACGCCGATGATGCTGATTTCGGGGCCCATGAGCTTTTCTTCGAGCAAGAAGCTAAACCAGCCGGTGTGCTGGAGCTGCAGATCGTCGAGGGCGGCCTGGGCTTCTTCCACGGAAGAGCACACGTACACGCCTTTGCCGGCGGCCAGCCCGTCGTACTTCACCACCACCTGCCCATTCAGCTCGTTGGCTTTGGCGCGGGCTTCGGCCAGCTTATCGCTGCGGTACTGCCACGACATAGCCGTGGCCACCCCGTGCCGCCGCATAAAGTCCTTGCTCCACACCTTGGAGCTTTCCAGCACCGCCCCGGCCCGCGAAGGGCCAAACACGCGGATATTGGAACCGGCAAAGTAGTCCACCACACCCGCCGCCAGGGGAGCTTCGGGCCCCACCACAATAAGCTTGACGCCGTGCTGCTCGCAGAACTGCTGAATGGCCGGAAAGTCGGTGGCGCTGATGTCGGGGTGGCTGTTGGGAATGCCGGCGTTGCCGGGCAGCACGTGCACGGTGGCCCCGTCGCGGGTCAGCTTCCAGGCCATGGCGTGCTCACGGGCCCCGCCGCCGAGGAGTACTATGGGTTTAGGCAAAAGACTAGTCATAAGTAGGTAGGTCGGCTGCGTCAGAAAAAGGCAGATGCTTGCCGAAGCAGGCAGAGTTTTCGCGGCCATGGTACTGGCCGTAGTTGGGGCGGCGCTGGTAGCCGTTCTTGAGGTAAAAGCGGCAGGCCTCGGTGTTGGCTACCCGGGTTTCCAGCCACAGCTCGGTGTAGCCGGCGCGGCGGGCCTCGGTTTCGAGCCGGTGCAGCACCGCTTCGCCAATGCCTTGTCGAGCGTACTTGGCAAACATGCGCTTCACTTCGCCAATACCCTCCGCTATGGGTCGCACTGCGCCGCAGCCTACGGCTTCCCCATCCTGGCGGGCCAGCAGGAAAATATAGCGCGGGTCAGCCGCGTGCCACTCCGTAAACGAGGCCCGCCCGTCGCTGCCGAAGCGCGTGCCCAGCTGCTCCGACAAGGCGTCGAGCAAGGGCTGCGCCTCCGCCGCCTGGGGCGAGGAAACGTCGAGCTGGATGGCGGTGGCGGTGGGCATATAAGCGTTAGCGCAGGATTAACTAATGTCGTCGATGGAGCTGATTAGCCCGTCAGCGAACTGGAAAACGGATTTGCCCTGCAGCTGCAGCGTGTCGCCCGGTTTGAGGCCGTTGGGAAACTCGATGGCAGCCACGCCGGTGTAGTCAATCAGCACTTCCACGCGGTTGTCCGCTATTTGCCAATCGGTGATGCGCTGCTCCCGTTGCGTGAAGTACTGCCGGGCTTGCTCAGCCTGCTGACGGAAGCTTTCCTTGCCGTTAGTTGTCAGGCTGACTTCGCCCCCGGAAATATTGCGGAACACCACGTCCTCGTGCAGATGGCGCACCATCCCGTCTGCATCGAAACGGTTGTACGCCTCGATGTAGTCTTGCACTAGTTGTTTGTGTTTCGCACTCTTCATTCGCTTCGTCTTATCAGGCACCTTTCATGATACCGGCGCGTACCAGGTTGCCGATGAGGCGGGCTTGCACGTCGTTGCCAGTAGTTTCGTCGCTGGTAGGTAGCGGGGCGCCCGTGATACGCTCGTAGATATCGAGGTAGCGGCGGGTGGCTTCGGCGGATACTTCGGGGGTTAGGGCGCGGGGGTACTGGCCGTCCTGCTTGTTGGCAATCAGCCACTGGCGCACGTACTCCTTGTCCATCTGCTCGGCCGTCTCGGGGTTCTTGGCGTAGTCTTCGGCGCTCCAGAACCGCGACGAGTCGGGCGTGTGGATTTCGTCAATCAGAATCAGCTCCCCGTCCAGCAAGCCAAACTCGTACTTGGTGTCTACCAGGATAATGCCGCGCTCGGCCATCCACTGCGAAGCGAAGTTGAACAACTCCAGCGCCTTCACCCGCATCTTCTCGTACAGCTCCGCCGTCACCCAGCCTTCCGACACCAGGTTCTCCGGCGTAATCTCGCGGTCCGACTCCTCTTTCGTGGTCGGCGTCACGATGGGCTCGGGGAACTGCTGGTGCTTGGTCAGGCCGTCCGGCACGGTTACGCCCGAGAACGTGCGCTGGCCCTGCTGGTAGCCGCGCAGCATCGAGCCCGTGAGGTAGTTCCGCACCACCATCTCCACCCGAATGGGCTCGGCCTCCTTGGCCAACGTCACGTTTGGGTCGAGCAGCGAAATCACGTGGTTCGGGATGATGTGCTGGGTCTTGTCGAACCAGAAAGCGGCCAGCCCGTTCAGCACCGCGCCTTTGTGGGCCACGGGCGTTTCCAGCACCGAGTCAAACGCCGAGAGGCGGTCAGTTACCACGATAAGCCGCTCACCGGAAGGGGCGCGGTACGAGTCACGAACTTTGCCGCGGTGCAGAAGTTCGAGCTGGGGGGTATCGAAGTGGTTGAGGGTGTTCATACAACGAGTTAGCAGCCGACGCTAGGCCAGCAGCTTGCGGAGGTGTCTAGGATGAAAACTGGCGGGCTTCCTGGGGTGTGGTAGCAGTTTGACGTTGGCTTTGCACGTGCTCCACAATGTTGCGGAACAAGCGCAGGCCGTCCCCTTCCTCACTTAGATTCGGGTTTTGGCGTTTGCGCCGAGCCCAGTCGGGATGGTTGTAGAGCGAAAGGAAAGCCTCGGGGTGTGGCATCAGCCCGAATACCTGACCGGTGGTGTCAGTCAGACCGGCGCAGTTCAGGTCGGCGCCGTTGGGGTTATGCGGATACACGTCCGTCGGCGAGCCGTCGAAATCAGTGTAGGCCAGGCAGTTCAGGGCACGTACTTCGATTTGAGCCAGGGTTTCTTCGCCTTTGATAATCAGGCGTCCTTCGCCGTGGCGCACGGGCACTTCCATCGAGTCGATGCCTTTCAGGAAGGGCGAGTTCGACTTGGGATTGACTTTCAGGCGTACCCACCGGTCTTCGTAACGGCCCGAGGCGTTGTGCGTCAGGGTTACTTCCGGCGTTACGTTACCGCTCAGGTTGGGGAGCAGGCCTAGCTTCACTAGCACCTGGAAGCCGTTGCAGATGCCCATCACGAACTTGCCGTTGGCAATGAACTCCTTGATGTCGTCGAGCAAGGTGCGGCCCTCCGCGTTTTTGCGGTAGCGCAGCTTGTTGGCTAGCACCACGCCCGAGCCTAGGTCGTCGCCGAAGCTGAAGCCGCCAGGGAAGTTTAGGATATCGTAGTCGTGAATGCTGACGTGGCCGTGCAGCACTTGGTTCAGGTGCACGATGGTTGGCTCGGCGCCGGCTAGCTTGTAGGCGGCGGCAAATTCCTCTTCACAGTTGATGCCGAAGCCCGTTAGGATGAGGGCGCGCACGTTTGAGTTGCCAGTTGCCAATTGCCAGTTGCCAGGTTGTTCTCCTGATGATTTCAGGGGCTCGGTGCTTTCGTGGCCGCCGTCAATGCTCTTATAGCCGAGCACCGTCACGGAACCGTCGGCGTTGGTTTTCGCTGGTCCCGTTTCGTCGCGCTGCGGCATGGGCGGCGAATTCAGATCCGGAAATAATGGTTTCTCGTTCATGATATCTGAGCCGCTTCGTGCTGGCCGAAGCCGATAATTCTGTTTACTGGGCCATTCGTCCACTCGTGGCGCAGAGCTGCCGTGCTGGCCGAAATAACGGTTTGCCCGCCGTGGCGCACCGTGAGCTGGCTGTTCTGCGTCACCACGCCGAGGCGGGTAGCGCGGGCGCCGAAGTGTTGCTCGAAAGCCACCACATCCTCTGGCGCCACCGTGGCCACAAAGCGAGAGTGCGACTCCGAGAACAGCTGCGCCGACAGGCCTAGGCCAGTAGCGGGCAGCTCCACATCGGCGCCAAACCCATGCCCAAACGTGGCTTCCGCCAAGGCTACCGCTAGGCCACCATCCGACAGATCGTGGCAAGACTGAATGAGGCCGTTGTCGTTGGCCTGGCCCATCAGCGTGTAGAGGGCTTTGGCTTCCTCGAACCGAACCTTGGGCACGTTGGCGCCTAGCTCACCGAAGAGCTGGTAGAACTCTGAGCCGCCTAGCTCGTCGTAGGTTTCGCCCAGCAGGTACACCACGTCATCGGCTTGCTTGAAGTCGGAGGTGATGGTGCGGCGCACGTCCCCGATTTTGGCGGTCATGGAGTACAAGACCGTGGGCGGAACCGAAATCTTCACGCCATCGGCCTTGAAGTCGTTCTTCATAGAGTCCTTGCCCGAGGTGAGCGGGATGCAGTAGGCCGCCGTAGCATCGCGCAGGGCCTGGCACATGCGCACCAGCTTGGCCAGCTTGTGCTTGCCGTCGGGGTTGGTCGCGGGGTCGTACACCGAATCGGGCACGCAGAAGTTGTCGTTCACCGACCAGAAGTTGCCGTCGCCGTAGCTCAGGTTGGGCAGCTTCCCTCCTACCGCTACAATCTGGCGCACAGCCTCGTCAAACGCGCCGGCCGACATATCGTAGGCGTCCAAATCGCCGAAGCGGGGCAGAATACCGTTGCTCACGGCCACGCCTTCCCAGCTCTCGAAGTTGAAGCGCACCACGGCGGCATCCTGCGGCGCCTGCCCGGTAGCGCCCATAAGCGGCTTGATAATCGTGCGGCCCTTTACCTCGTGGTCGTACTGCCGAATCACCGACTCGCGGGAGCAGATGTTGAGCGAGCCCAGCAGGCGGCTCAGCACGTCGGTATAGTCGAGGTCAGTGGGTAGCGCGGGCTCCTGGGCCGTAGGCTTGGTCCACTCGGCTTCCAGCACTTTGCGCGGCACGCCGTTGTGCAGGAACTCCATGTCAATGCGGGCCACCGATTCCCCGTCGAATCGCACGTCGAGGCTGCCATCGGAAGTAAAGTAACCGATGTCGGTCAGCTCCACTTCCATCTCCTGGCCTAGGGTCATCAGCTCGGCCATCTTACTCGGCTCCACCGCCAGCGAGAAACGCTCCTGCGACTCCGACACGAAAATTTCCCAGGGACGTAGGCCAGGGTATTTCAGGGGCACTTTCTCCAGCTCCACCACGGCGCCGCCGCTGATGGTAGCCAGTTCGCCAATGGAGGAAGACAAGCCGCCTGCACCGTTGTCGGTGCTGCACTTGATGAGGCCGCGACGGGTAGCCAGGATCAGGAAGTCCATGGCCAGCTTCTGGGTAATCGGCGAGCCGATTTGCACTGCCGTAGCGGGCGAGGTTTCGTCGAGCTCGATGCTGGAGAAGGTAGCGCCGTGGATGCCGTCTTTGCCCACCCGACCACCGGCCATGATGATGCGGTCCTGAGCGTCAATGTTCTTCTCCCACGAGTCGAGACCAGCCAGCTGCATAGGCATCACGGCGCCGGTGCCGCAGTACACCAGCGGTTTGCCAGCGTACCGGTCATCGAACACAATGGCGCCGTTCACCGTCGGTACGCCCGACTTGTTGCCACCATCCTCAATGCCCTTGCGCACGCCTTCAAAAATGCGTCGTGGGTGCAGCTGGTTGCTTAGCAAGGTGCCGTTGAACTCAGGGTTGCCGAAGCACAATACGTTGGTATTGAACAGTAGCCGTGCGCCGCCAATGCCCGTAGCCAGTGGGTCGCGGTTGTTGCCCAGTATACCGGTAATAGCTCCGCCGTAGGGGTCAATGGCCGAGGGCGAGTTGTGCGTTTCCACCTTCCACACAAACAACGACTCGGGGTTGATGCGCACAGCGCCAGCGTTGTCACTGAACACCTTGATCAGCCAGTCGTTGCCGTTGGCGCGGAGCTGACGGTCTACCTCGGAGGTAGCGTCTTTGATGTACGTCTTGAACAACGAGTCTACTTCAAACTCCTCGCCGGTGTCAGCATCGGTATACTTAATAACAGCGCTAAACTCCTTGTGCTTGCAGTGCTCCGACCAGGTCTGGGCGATGATTTCCAGCTCGCAGTCGGTGGGGTCTTGGGGCAGGCCGGCAGCTTGGCGCGCTTCGGAGATGCTGGTGTAATGGTCGCGCACGGCACGCATTTCCTCCAGGTTCAGGGCGTAAAGGTTGTCTTTCGACAGCTTCACCAGCTCCTCATCCGAGAGGCCTACCAGCGGCACTGTGTCCGTAATAGATTCGGCCCCACCGCCCGGCCGCGGCGTATAGTCGCGAATCTGGGCTATGGGGCCGACCTCGAAGCGGTTGATCATTTTGTTGCCGAGCAGGTCTTCGGCCAGGCGGCGCAGACTACTCTCCGGCAGCTCGTGCTCCAGGAAGTAGAGCCGTTTGCTGAAGATGTGCTGGGTATGGGTGTCCAGCGGCTGGTTCAGGAAGTCGCCGAGGGCGTTCTGGGCCGAGATGCCTTCGTCGTCGGTTACGCCGGGCAGCTTGGCTACCAGGATGTAGCTTTTGTATTCGGCGCCGTGGCGGAACTCGTCGAGGGCCACGTCGTGCAGCACGGGGTCCTGGAGGCAGTGGGTGGCGAAGTCGCGCAGTTGCTCGTCGCTCACGGGGTAGCGCACCGTGTAGAGAGCGGTGCTTTGCACCCGGCCGGTAGAGAGGCCTAGGTGGCGTTGGGCAGCTTCGGCTACGCGTTGGCCCTCGCCATCGTGTTGGCCGGGCTTGAGCAGAAGCTGTATGGTTCTTTGGGTAGAGTCCAAAAGGAGGTTGGTTATCTATTTTTCGGGTTTCCCACGCCTAGCGAACTTGCTATCGTGAGGAAGCATACCCACGCAGGGTACGCCGAAAATGCCTTGCCGCAGCGCCGATTACGTCGCAGTAGGTTCAAGAAAACGCTTTATCGGGCCGACTGCCCGGTTTCACCACCGGAATACCTGCCCGACACAGCGGGCAATCATCGGGTGCGTAGGTAGCCGCCGTGACCGGCAGCAGGGCAAAGTTCGGGAAATTCAGCGCAGCATTCCCACCCGTGCGGTCAATTAAACTGGCCACAGCCAAAACTTTTGCACCCAGGCCTTCCAGTACCCGCGCTACCTCGTTGGTGCTCTTGCCCGTAGTCACCACATCTTCGGCAATAATGATTGTCTGCCCCGGCTCAATGGTAAAGCCGCGGCGCAAGGTCATCTGCCCCGAATCATCCCGCTCCGTGAAGATGCCGGGTACGCCCAACTGCCGGGCCAGCTCGTAGCCGATGACCACGCCGCCCATAGCCGGCCCAACTACCACATCGGGCTGCAAACCGGCTTGCTGAATCTGCCGGGCCAGCTCCGCGGCGGCTGGTGCGGCCAAGTCGGGGCGGCGCAGGAAACGGGCGCACTGCACGTAGGTATCGGAATGCAGGCCCGAGGAAAGGCGGAAGTGGCCGCGCAGCAGCGCGTCTTCCTGCAGGAGCTGTTGTTCTAGCGCTTCGGAGGTGAAGGTGGTTTGGGTAGCGGTGGAGCGTGACACTATCGTATTAAGAGGTAGAGAAAAGAAGTTTTCTTCAAAAGATTCGTCAGGCTGAACTTGCCGAAGCAACTCTACCGCAGGCATTTGACGGCGTATTGCTTCCAACCAAGCACGCGGCATTCTTTGGCCAGCCCTAAATGAGGAATTACCTAGGCTGGCACCGCCCGAAACTGGTTGATTTGCGCCACCAGCTCCCGCGCCGTGGCGCCGGCATCGGCTGCTTGCCACAACACGCGCGACGTATTAATCAGCAGGCCGGAGCCATTGGGGCGGAGGCCTGCTTTCAACGTGGCCTGCAGGTCGCCACCCTGGGCGCCCACGCCGGGCACCAGAAACCAGAGACCTGGGCAGAGGGTACGCAGGCGGCCCACCGCTTCGGCATTAGTGGCGCCTACTACCAACCCAATACCCCCGATTTCGGAATCCAGGCGGCTGGCTACTTTGGCTACCCCATCGGCGAGGGAGCCGCCCCGGGTGAGGGCCATGTCCTGCATGGAGTACTGCGACTTATTCGAGGTTTTGGCCAGCACAAACACCAGCTTGTTTTCCCGCACAAACGGCCGCACCGCGTCGTCGCCCATGTAGGGGTTCACCGTTACGCCATCGGCCCCCACCACGTCGTAGGCGAAGCGGGCGTAGTGGTCGGCGGTGTTGGCAATGTCGCCGAACTTGCCGTCCAGAATCACCGGAATATCTTTCGGGATGCGCTGCACCGTTTCTTTCAGCAGCTGCACGCCATTTTCCCGACTCAGAAAGAAGGCCAGGTTGGGCTTGAAAGCTGCGGCGTACTCGCTGGTTTGGTCGATAACCTCGGCCAGGCGGCGGGCTACCTGGGCGTCGTCGCCCACGGGGTCGAGGCCGACGCAGAGCAGGGTGTTAGCGGTTTCGGTGCGTTGAATAAGCTTTTGCATGGGTGGGGTAGTCAGCGTAAAGCGGCTAGTTTGGGAGAGAGTTAATACAACGTCGGGCAGCGCACTAGGAATTGACCGGCACCAGGTGGCCGCACTCGGCAGCCAGGCGCGCCGAGAGGCCGGGCTCCAGCCATTCTCCACTGGCTACCTGCACGGCTACGGCGCCGCAACGCAAATAATCGGTGACGTGGCCGGCCGTGAATACGCCGCCGGTACCAACGACGGGCAGGGTAATACGCGCATCGTGGGTTAACTCCCACACGCAGCGCAGGGCTACGGGCCGCAGCGCTTCGCCGGAGAGACCACCCGCTACCGGCATATCGGCAGCATTTTCGGGCAGGTGCAGAGCTTTAAGCAGGTTGGTAGCCGCCAGGGCGGTGGCGCCACCCTCCTGGGCGCCCAGTCCCAGGCCGCGGATGTGCTCAGGCCACGGCGGCAGCTTTACCAGGATGACGGACTCCGGGCCCAGCTCGTTACGCACGGCCTGGGTGGCTTCTCGCACAAACTTGGCGTTCAGCTCCGCACCTTTTTCGGTGTCAGGCTGGGTGATGTAAACTTCTACTCCGGCTATTTGGGAACCAACTTCCCGGGCCAGAAAGCGCGCAATCTTGCGAAACCCCGGTATGCCGGGCGCCGTGATGCTCACCAACACTGGCACCCCGTAGCTGAGCAGATGAGGCAAATGCTCCTGCACCAGGATTTCGGCGCTTTCGGTGTGCATGTTGGTGGCGTTGAGCAAGGTCTGCTCGTTCACCTGCCAAATGCCTTCTTCGTAGAGCCCGGGTTTGGGCTCCATGGTCACGGTGCGGGTAAAAATAGCGCCCAGGCGGTCGTAAGCCGGCCCGGCCGGCAGTTGCCAGGGGGCCGCCGCCAGGCATACGGGGCTTTGTAAAGTAAGAGGGCCGAGTTGCATAGGATGGGTTGCTGCAAAAGTGCTTGGAGGTTTCTGGTTGAACTGGAAGTGGGTGGCTCACGGGCTTGGATCTTCACCAATTTTCCCCTGATTCAGAGGTCCAAGCTGTGAACCACCCGGTCCTGCCCCAGGGCAGGATTTCCATTACTGGCGTTTAAGCCAGCATAAAAAATAAAGCACCCGGTAAGCTACCGGGCGCTTAAGTAAAGCAGGTACTAGAGGGCGTTGTCGCGGGTGCCTGGGGAAGGTATGGCCTCCCGGCTGTTTTTCTGGCGGGGAATAACCGGCGCTTCTACACCGATAAGTTGGAACACGTTAAGGATGGCGAGGAAGGCTTCTCCCGCTAAGTATTCATGGTTGCCGCGCACGTTACGGGTGGCGGCAGGTACGGCGGCTACCATCTGCTCAGCGCGCGTGGTGGTGTCGTTTACAAGCATTACCCTTGGATAAGTGAAGGGTGGAGAATGGTCGTGCACTGCTTACCCCAAGTCCTGACCGACCCGGCTGGGCACAAAAAAACCGCTTCAAAAACCGAAGCGGCAAAACGGGAAAATCCAGAAAAAATAAAAGAGTCAATGTGGAAAAAGACCTTGCGGTCTTTTCGCAGGACAGCGTATTGTTGAGTCCCGCGCTTCATCAGTTCTGCTGGATGAGGTGAAGCATGATGCAAAGCTACGGATAGTTTTTCACGCCGCAATACTGCTTTAGAATTAAGTTTCGATTGTCAAAATATTATACTCTACCACTGCTGCTGCGGCTCTTTAAGCAGCGCCCACGTGCGCTACTAGCCCCCGTATCTAACTGACCTGCAAACGAGTGCAGACCATTGATGTATTTATAGTACCATCAACCGGGTAGTAATCCATGAAATAATTGAACTCCAAAAAATAGTGTATCCTGTTGGTCGGCGCCAATACCCACTAGGCTACAGGCAATAGGCAAGGCTGGGATAAACCCGTGGGTAAAACGCTTGAAATGAGGACTAGAAATTATTCATCGGCCATAACCTTTTGGCTGCACGAACAGTTATTTACGTGCCACCCTATTCGCAAAACACAATTTTTGCATAACTTAACGAACTCATAACGTCCTTCGTAATATTCAATCCTGCGAAAGGCCGTTATTTTGTAATTGCCCCGCTTGCCTATTGCTCCGCTCTGTTCACCTCCTTAGCTAAAGCCATGAAAAAAACTTTTCTCATGTTGATGACCGCAGCCCTGCTGACGGCATCATCCGGCCGCGTCTTTGCCCAGGACCACGAGCCTATGCAGTACATTGAAACGGTAGCAGCCCCCGAGCCTGGCAAAGCCGTGCTGTTCAGCCGCGCGGCCGACTGGATAGACAAGCGGTTTGCCTTCGGGCCCAAGTCTGATGCCGTTAACGATGCATCTACCGGCACGCTCCGCATAACGGGCACAGCCAAGATGCGCCCAGTGACTCCGGCTGGTAAAGTAGAAGAGCGCGCCGTACGGTTTGATTTTACTTTCCACTGTACCGATGATGGGTATGATTACCGGGTAGATAACTTCCGCTACATTTCCGACCCGGCTAACCCTACCGAACTGGTTTTACTGGAAGACTACCTTACCCAGCTAAGCCAGCTGAAAGCCACGGAACGGACGCACAACGACCGGCGCCTGCGGGCCCAGGCTATGTCGCTGGCTAGTGAAGTAGCCATGGCGTTTCGCTCCTACATGAACAGCCTGCCCGTGACCGACGACAGCTTAGTAGGACTGCCAGCCCAGGATAGCAACTAAGCTGTTTTAGAGGAAACCGCCGCGCACGTCACTAGCCCACCTATCGATAGGTGGGCTAGTGACGTGCGCCTAAGCAAAGCCAGGCATTGCCGAAAGAAGTGCTACGCGAAACACCTGATATGCTTAGGTGGGGAGAAGCCTATCTTATTTAGGCCTTTTGTCAGCCAGAATTAAAATTAGATTAATTAAAGAATAACAGCGCTTCCTTCCGAAAAACAGCGAGCCGCCAAAATACTGCATACTAGCCAGTAAGCAGCGGACCTTCAGCATGCCCTGTAAAGGCCGGAGTACCGGAACAGGTCACTTCACTGGTTCAAATAGGCTAAAAAACACAGAAAGCCGCGTTGCAGCGCGACTTTCTATTTTGCCTTGGGAAGGCTCTCACTTCACTCACTCACTGAATTTTACGAGACAACTAATATATAGGTTAACATTATATCGAGCAACCTATTTTTCACTTATTTCGGCGCGCTGCTTTTGCCCCATAATAAGCTAACGTCCGTTAGTCTCATTTTAGAATATTTCCGCGACACCTACGCCGGTAGTAGCCCTTACGGCTAACGTGCTGCCCGCCCAGACGCAGTTGCACCAGGTAGCAGTTTTCCAGGCCTACCTATCCAAGCCTTTTACTGACCAGCAGCTTTACGTCTTGCTACAACAGCACCTGCCCGCCGCGCTGGTAACGGAGCAGCTAATTGACCTAAGGAATGTTGAATGAGTCGCGCAAGGCGACGAGACTTTTATCCGGTACATGATGGAGCTATTTGTAACTACTGCTCCACCGGCCCTGGACGAGCTAACCCACACCTACACCGACCAGCAGTGGCCCGGGTAGCCAAGGTAGCGCACTCCATAAAAAGCAGCTTTTACCGCCTCAACGTGCGCAGTCTGCAAGAGCCCATTCGGGAGTTGGAATCGGCCGCCAGCCCCTCGTCGATACCCACCGCATAAGCACGCTGACGACCAACATCCGGCAGGTAACCGAAACCGTGCTGGCGCAGCTAAGCCAGCAGTTGGAAGCCGGAGCAGCGTGAGTTGGGTGTACAAGCCGAAACTTCGTACGAGGTTTTGGAGTTCAACCAGTAGCAACTCCGCCTGCCAGCCGGCAGGCGCCATGGTTGCCAGTATTTTTAACGACCTTACTGCATGATTCTGTTCATTTCCTTTGGCATTAGCCTAGTGGCCGGTCTGGCTACGCTGGCTACCTGGTCCACGCGTCAGCCGGCGTTGCAGCCGGTTAGGGTACCAGTCCGGCACTAAGTCGCCCGCTTTCTGTCGATTCTCAGCAAGCCTTCCCCACCGGGAGGGCTTTTTTTTGAACAGGATTTGGGGATTTATAGGTATAGCAGTGGCCCCAAAAAAGCCGTGCGGCTGCCCCGGAAAGGGCAGCCGCACGCAGGATAATATCAGACGATTGCGTTAGCGGATAACGAGCTTGCGCATGGTACTGGTGTTGTCGGTATCCAGCTTCACGTAATAGAGGCCGCTGGCGAATTTGCTTAAGTCCAGCGTGCGGGTAAACCGGTCGGAAAGCTCGGTTACCGTTTCCCGGTAGACTACTGTGCCAATGATGTTTAGCACCCGCAGCTCCAGCTTGCGGCCTTCGAAGCCCAGCACCGAAACGTGCACGATACCCGTGCTCGGGTTTGGGTAAACCAGGAGGTTTTTTTCCTCTAGCTGAGGTTTGCTGCCAACCTTTTCCGTTGGCTGGGCCGCCGCCGTCGACAGCAGCGCCGAACCGGGCAGCAGGCCGAACAGAAGGAGACAGAAAGCGAAGCGTAGGAGTTTTATCATAGGAGCAGGCGCGGCCAAAACGAAGAGTAGTTCTTCCAGGACTACTAAACGTGAAGTATTCGATTAGGTTTGCAAAGGTAACATCCTATTGCTGAATCTGGTTAGCTATATATCCATTGTTTAAGAAAAAACCTATATAGCCCGCTCTTTTTGTATGACTTTTCTGATATTTTCCCCATGAGCACCTTGATCATTGGGGGCGGGCTGGCCGGGCTGGCAGCCGCCCTCGACCTGGCGGCCCGTGGGGTTTCCGTGACGCTAGTCGAGCGGAAGCAGTATCCTTTTCACCGGGTGTGCGGCGAATACATTTCCAACGAGGTACTGCCTTACCTGGAGCGCCTGGGGGCCGGGCCGGCGGTGCTTCAGCCGGCCCGCATCAGCCGGCTGCTGGTGAGTTCCCCGGCCGGGCGCGTGGTGCAGGCCCCGCTGGATCTGGGAGGCTTCGGCATCAGCCGCTACCAGCTTGACTATCACCTCTACCAGCTGGCCCTGGCCCGCGGGGTGCGGGTAGAGACCGGCGCAACGGTAACAGAGGTGACCTTTGATGACCGCGCCAATGCCCACTGCATCACCCTCGCCGATGGTCGCCAACTGAAGGCCCGGGTGGTGTTGGGAGCCTATGGCAAGCGCGCCAACCTGGACCGTCAGTTTCACCGCCCTTTCTTTCAGCAACGCTCCCCGTATCTGGCCGTGAAATACCACCTGCGCTACGACTTCCCGCGTGACCTGATTGCCCTGCACAACTTCGCCGACGGGTACGCGGGCCTGTCCGCCATCGAAGACGGGAAATATTGTTTTTGCTACCTCACCACCCGCCGCAACCTCCGGCAGCAGGGAACCATTCCGGCGCTGGAGGAGCGGGTACTGGCCCGCAACCCTTTTTTGGCAAAGGTGCTGGGCGAAGCCGAGTTCCTGTATCCGCAGCCCGAGGTCATCAACGAAATATCCTTTGCCCCAAAGGCGCCCATCGAGGACCACGTGCTGATGTGCGGGGATGCGGCCGGGCTCATTACCCCGCTCTGCGGCAATGGTATGGCCATGGCCCTGCACGGAGCGGCCCTGGCTGCTGGGCATATTGCGGCCTTCCTGGCGGGGAAGGTTGACCGCCCCGCGCTGGAAAGCCGCTACCAGCACGCCTGGCGGCGGCAGTTTGGTCCCCGCCTGCAAGTGGGCCGGGCCGTGCAGCGGCTGTTTGGGCGGCCCGTTTTAAGCGAAATTGCCATTGGGGGGTTACGTTACTGGCCAGCGGCGGTGCGCCTCCTCATGAAGGGCACCCACGGCCAGCCATTTTAAGGCTGGCTGCCCCATTAGCTTAACTATACCAGCGCCGTAGGCGTACTTTGCGTAAACTGCACCGAATGTCCAGCTACCTGTGTGCCATTGGCACTGCCACCCCATCCCACCGCCTTGCCCAGCCACAGATTGCCGACTTCATGGCCCAGGCGCTGCAGCTGGGTGATGCCGATACCCGCAAGCTGCGTGCCCTCTACCGGGTTTCGGGCATTGAGCACCGCCATTCCGTGCTGCCCGACTATGGCCGCACGAACGGGGACTACACTTTTTTCCCGAATACGGCTGGGCTGGAGCCGTTTCCAACCGTAGGCCAGCGGCTGGCTTCCTACCGGCAGCACGCTTTGCCCCTCTCCGCTGAG
Organism: Hymenobacter lutimineralis; assembly: GCF_008271285.1. Lineage (NCBI taxonomy): Bacteria > Pseudomonadati > Bacteroidota > Cytophagia > Cytophagales > Hymenobacteraceae > Hymenobacter > Hymenobacter lutimineralis. The sequence continues at coordinate 343,001 of NZ_VTHL01000003.1, forward strand.
GCGGCCCGAAGCTGCCTGGAGCAGCTACCGGAGCTTCAGGCTGCCGACATCACGCACCTCATCACGGTGAGCTGCACGGGCATGTACGCCCCTGGACTGGATATTGAGTTGGTGCATACCTTGGGCCTCGCGCCGGACGTGCAGCGCACCTGCATCAACTTTATGGGCTGCTATGCCGCCTTCAACGCCTTGAAGGTAGCCGATGCCTTCTGCCGGGCCGATGCCCGGGCGCGCGTGCTCATCGTGTGTACGGAGCTGTGCACCCTGCATTTCCAGAAGAGCACGGAAGACGACCACCTGGTTTCGAATGCTTTATTCGGGGATGGTTCGGCGGCAGCGCTGGTGCAGGCCGTACCGGCCGCCGCTGGCCCTAGCCTAGCCCTCACCGCGTTTCACTGCGACCTGGAGCCCGATGGGCACGCCGACATGGCCTGGCACATAAACGACTTTGGGTTCGAGATGACGCTGTCGTCGTACGTGCCGCGCATGATTCAGAAGGGTATTCGCCAGCTCACGGAGAAGCTGCTGGAGCGGCTCCCGGTGAAGCTGGCCGATATCCATGCTTTTGCCATTCACCCGGGCGGCCGCAAAATTCTGGAAACCATTGAGCAGGAGCTAGGACTTTCCCGCCACGACAACCGCTTTGCGTACGAGGTGCTGCGCAACTACGGCAACATGTCGTCGGCGACGGTGCTGTTTGTGCTGCGCGACCTGCTCGCCTCGTTTGCGCCCACCGATGCCGGCGCGCCGGTCCTGAGCTTTGCCTTCGGGCCGGGGCTTACGCTGGAATCCATGCTGCTACAAGTGGTCTATGCCTGATTTTACCCACCGAGCCACGCAGCCGGAACTCATGGACGACCTCACGCTGGCTTCCGAGGCTTTGCGGCGCAACCTGGATGAGCTGGCCATCATCAACGCCCGGCTGGGGGGCCACAACGTGGTGACGGAAGCCTTGGCGCAGCTGCCCTGGCCCACCCAACGGCCCCTCCAACTGGCCGACCTGGGCAGCGGCGGCGGGGACACCCTGCGCTACGTAGCCCGCTGGGCCCGCCGCCGCCAGCGCCCCGTGCAGCTTACGGGCATCGATGCCAATGCCTTTATGCTCGACTATGCCCGGGAGCATAGCGGTGGCTACCCCGAAATCAGCTACGCTCAATACGACATCTTCGCGCCCGAATTCCAGCAGCAGCAATTTGATGTAGTTACGTGCAGCTTGTTTTGCCACCATTTCTCGGACGACGACCTCGTGCAGTTTCTGCGCAACTGGCGGCAGCAAGCCCGCGTGGCCGTGGTCATCAACGACCTGCACCGGCACCCGTTGGCTTACTACAGCATCAAGTGGCTTACCCGGCTGCTGGGCGGCTCTTACCTGGTCCGGCACGATGCCCCGCTTTCCGTGGCCCGCGCCTTTAGCCGCGCTGACTGGGAAAACCTACTGGCACGCGCGGGCATCACCCGCTACACGCTTCGCTGGCGCTGGGCCTTCCGCTGGCAGCTGCTGATTCCGGCTGAAGGCTAAATCAATCAGCCCCATAAGTCCTGCGCCACCCGGAAGGTATTGGCGTGGGCTTCCACAATATCCACCAGACGCTCGGAGTAGCCGCCGCCCATGCACACGACCACAGGTAAGCGGTGCCGATGACACAACCCCAGCACGTACTCGTCGCGCTGGCGGCAGCCCACGCGGGTGAGGCCCAGATGGCCCAGCTTGTCGGTGGCCAGCACGTCTACTCCGCTGAGGTAAAACATAAAATCCGGCTGTACTTCCTCCAGCAGGCGGGGCAGCGTATCCGCCAGCAGGGCCAGATAAGTGGCATCGTCCGTGCCATCGGGCAGGGCCAGGTCGAGGTCGGATGTTTCCTTCCGGTGGGGGTAGTTGCGGGCCCCGTGCATGGAAAAGGTAAACACGCGAGGGTCATCCTGAAAAATAGCCGCCGTGCCGTTGCCCTGATGCACGTCCAGATCTACGATCAGCACCTTGTGCACGCCCAAAACCGGCTCGGCCAGCAGCCCGGCAGCGGCAGCAGCTTGGTCGTTGAGCAGGCAGAACCCTTCGCCCCGGTCCCAGAAGGCGTGGTGCGTGCCCCCGGCTATGTTCAGGGCCGCGCCGTGCTGCAGGGCGTGGCGGGCGCAGGCCAGCGTGCCGCCCAGAATGGTTACCTCCCGCTCTATCAGCTGAGGACTCCACGGAAATCCGGTAGCTCGTTCCTCGTGGCGGGTCAGCTGCCCCCGCACCAAGCGGTGGTAGTAAGCCGCATCGTGTACACGTAGGCAGTCGGCGGGGGTGGCGGGCTGGGGCTGGAATAGATTGGCGGACGTAATCGTACCTTCCCGCAGCAGCTGCTCCGGCAGCAGCTCGTACTTCAGCATCGGGAAGCGGTGGCCCGCGGGTAGCGGGTGGGCATAGGTGGGAGCCCAGGCAATAGCAATCATGTAGCGGGCAGAATAGCGGAGGCCGGATACAAAAATAACCGCTCTCTCAGGCGGTTATTTTCGGATTCGGGACTTGAGCTATGGGCTGCCGCTAGCGGCAGCCCATAGAGGGGGAAGTAGTGAGGTATACTGGGTTCGAACCAGTGACCTCTACCCTGTCAAGGTAGCGCTCTAAACCAGCTGAGCTAATACCCCGCAAGCCCCCGTACTGGTGGCGGCCGTAAAAAGCCAAATATACTGAGTCGTTTGATTTTTGCAATAAAAAACGCGCCTATTTTTCCGTCACCCCTCGTCGCGCCCGCAACATTCTTTTCGGATGTAAGTATAGCTGCCTATAAAACCAGCCCGTGGCTGAACGGCCGGGCTTTTTTCCTCATCAGACTCATCTTGTTATGAAAAAGCTTTTGCTCCTTCTCTCCTGCGCCCTCACTTCGGTATCCGTAGCCGTAGCGCAGGACGGCCCGATTGGCGTCCGTAAGTCCACGGACTACGCCTCCGGCAGCTCCAGCGACTCCCGCAACGGCGGGTTCGGCATTAAGGGCGGCGTGAACTTTGCCGACATCCGCGGCGACGGCAAAAAGGATTACGGCGACACGAAGAATTACACGGCTTTCCATGCCGGGTTTTATTCCCAGTTCAGCTTCTCCGATAAGTTCTCCCTCCAGCCCGAAATTCTCTACAGCCGCCAGGGCTTCAAGGGTACTTTGCCCAACGCTTCTTCCAGCACTACCACCCGCCTCGATTACCTGCAGGTACCCGTACTGCTGGTGTATAATTTCCTCGACAACGTGAGTGTGCACGTGGGCCCACAAGTGTCGCTGCTCACCAAAGTAAAGGAGGGCGACCTCGACCGGAAAATTGCTAACCCAAGTTGCGGGCTATTGCGGTCATAAAAAAAGTCTGTTCGGCGTGAACAGGCTAGGTTTGGGTCTCTGACCTCCCAAGCCCCTGCCACTCATGCGCGAACAGACCGTTGCAATGTACT